>WFXP01000171.1 GCA_015490535.1 Gammaproteobacteria bacterium | reverse complement strand
TCCATCCCGGCTCCCTTGAGGAGGATGGCGTAGCTCATCTCGGTGAGGTAGAAGAGCGGTGAGAGGTGCATCGCTTCGCGCAGCAGGGTGGGCATGGCCTCGGGTGGGGTCCAGGCGCCGGAGAGGAGGAGCATGGGCATCATGATCAGGAACAGGGCGGTGGCGACGCCGCCCATCATCGCAGGCATCCCCCGGCCAGCAGCATCATGTTCGGCAAAAGAAGTTGGGACCCTTCGCCATCCATGGCCATCAGGTTCAGTAGAGATACACCGCCCCGGCGTTACTCCTGGAGTTGTCGCCGGCATCTCCTCCGATACCGGTGGCGCGGCTGTCCTCGCGATATCCGGCTACCGCCAGCGTGGTGGCCTCACCGCTCAGTGAGACCGCCCAGCCAAACTGATCCCCGGCGGCAGTATTACTGGCCTTGAGGTAGCTCCGCTGGTACCAGGCACCATTTCGACGGACAAAAAAGTAAGCCGCCCCAGCGCCGCTTGCCCCGTTGTCCACCGCATCCCCATCGATACCGATTGCACCGCTATCCTCCAGACGGGCACCCACCGCCAGCGCATCACCGCTCCCGGCGAGCGCGACGCTCCAGCCGAAACGATCCCGCGCATCGCTGTTGCCACCCTTGATATAGGCCTGCTGCCGCCAACCGCCGGAATCACGCATGAAGAGATAGACGGCACCGGAATCGGGGGCCGAATTGTCATCTCCATCTCCGCCGACGCCACGGGCTGCGCCGTTCTCCCCCCAGGCCCCCACCGCCAGAAGCTCCCCGCTGGCGTCCAGGGCCACTGCGTGCCCGAAACGATCCCCCGCGCCCGTGTTGTCCGCCTTCAGGTAGGCCTGCTGACTCCAGCCGCCACCGCCGCGAACGAACATATGGACGGCGCCAGAGGCGGATTTCGAGTTGTCGCTCCCGTCCCCGTCCACTCCGGTGGCTCCGCTGTCCTCTTCCGGCGCACCCACTGCCAGAACGGTACCGTCCTTGTTCAGCGCCACTGCGGCACCGAAGCGATCCCCCGCCTCGGTGTTGAATGCCCGGAGGCGAGCCTGCTGTCGCCAGCCGCCGTCACGGGTGAACAGGTAGACCGCCCCCGCATCGGCAGCCAAATCGTCCACGCCGTCTTCTCCCGGTGCGCCCACCGCCAGGGTCTGGCCATCGGCACTCAGCACAACCGCGGCGCCGAAACGATCCCCTGCACCGGTATCGGCCGCCTTGATATAAGCCACCTGCCTCCAGCCGTTGCCATCGCGGACGAACAGATAGGCCGCTCCGGCGTCAGGGGACGAGTCGTCACCCCCATTCCCGTCCGGGCCGGTGGCGCCGCCATCTTCCAGATAGGCGCCCACTGCCAGCGTATTACCGTCGTCGCTCAGGGCCACCGCATATCCGAACCGGTCCCCGCTGCCGGTGTTGGCCGCCTTGATGAACGCCTGTTGATACCACTCCCCATCTCCATCGCGCACGAAGAGATAGACCGCTCCGGAATTGGTGGCCGCGTCGTTGCTGCCGCCGTCGATTCCGGTACTGCTGCTATCCTCCGCAGGCGCGCCCACGGCCAGCGTATTGCCATCCCCACTCAGCGCCACAGCGTAACCGAACTGATCGCTGGCGCCGGTATTGTGTGCCTTGAAATAGCCGATGGCCCCGGCCAGCGTGCCGCTCACCGTGACGGCGGGGGAGTCGCTGCAGCCCCCCTCGTTACAGCTCTGCAGGATGTACCGGGACCCGGTGCAGGCGTGCAGGGGAACATGGTGACGGAGAGCCTCGATCCCGACGCCCACCTCATCTCCTACCGGGGCATAGCCGGAGACTCCATCCGGATCCTCCAGCAGGCGATAGTGGGTGGCATCGGGCACGTCGGCCCAGTGGAAACGAAGGCTTTTGACGGCAAGTGGTGCCCACTCCGGCACCGCGGCGCTGGCTGGAGGATTCCGGCGGAAAGCGGCCTGCACCACACAGTCTGCGGTGACGGTGTCCACAACGTAGCGTTCCCCGGAGAGCACTCCGCCACATCCGGAAACAGCAGCCACATGGTAGCCGGCGTCGGCCTCGACGAGCAGAGTGGCCCCCTCACCATGCCGCACCCGCAGGATGGCGGGTGTGATGCGACCACCCCTGCCCGCAGTGGCGGAGATCTGGTAGGTCCGGAGTGCGAAGCGCGCCTCGACGGTGCAGTCCTGCGCGACCGGCGCGGTAGTATAGACCGTACCAGAGAGCGAACCCCCGCACCCGGAAGCGCTCTCCAGTTCATAACCGGCTTCCGCCACGAGCGTAAAACGGACCCGTTCCCCTGGGCGAACCGTGGCACCAGCCGGGACCACCTCACCCCCTTCACCCACCCGCACGGCCACGTGGACGGGCTGCCGCTCGAACGCCACCCGTACGGAGCAGCTCCGGGTAACGCGTCCCGTGGTGTAGACGCTGCCCGCGAGCGAGCCACCGCAGCCCGTCGCCTCGGAAACCCTGTACCCTGCCTCAGGGGTGATGTTGAAGGATACGGAGCCTCCATCCGGCACCATGACGCTCCGCGGGGCCACCCGCCCTCCATCTTCCGCAACGGCGTTGACCGGATGGGCCACGATGACCCACCTCGCCCCCTGCTCATCCACGCAACCCGCCGCAAGAGCGGCGCAGAGCAGGGACGCCAGTAAGATCACCCGGTGAAAAACGCCTTCGCTCCACACGCTCCGCGTGCCCCCCCGATAACCAAATGGATCAAAACGATATTTTCACTATCCTGATTATCGGAATCGAGAAAACCATGCTTTAGATATGGGGTATCTGGCGGGGAAGAGAACCATCCCTCCACGGTAGCCTGCGAGTTGCCCCTTGATCTGACGCAAACCCGGCCATCCTGAAGGCCTGAAGATGCAAAAATTTGGTTACCGGGACGATAGTAGTATGATGGGATGCTGTCACCACAACAGCAGGCAGCTCCCCCATGCACGACTACCAACAGCAGTTTCTCCAGTTTGCCATCGACTCCCGGGTCCTCTGCTTCGGGGAGTTCAAGCTGAAATCGGGGCGCATCAGCCCCTACTTCTTCAACAGCGGCCTGTTTGACAGCGGCTCCCGGCTGGCGCGGCTGGGAAGCTTCTACGCCCAGGCCATAGTGGCTTCGGGGATCCGCTTCGACATGCTGTTCGGACCGGCCTACAAGGGGATCTCGCTGGTGGCGGCATGCTCCATCGCGCTGGCGGAACGGCACCAGATGGACATTCCCTACGCCTTCAATCGCAAGGAGATCAAGGATCACGGAGAAGGGGGCAGTATCGTGGGGGCAGCGCTGCACGGACGTGTCCTGGTGGTGGACGACGTGATCTCGGCTGGCACCTCGGTACGGGAGTCGAGCGCCATCATCCGTGCGTCCGGAGCAGAACCGGCAGGCGTGGTGGTTTCACTGGACCGCCAGGAACGCGGGGCGGGCGAGCTGTCGGCCGTCCAGGAGGTGGAGCGGGATCTGGGTGTTCCGGTGGTCAGTATCGCCGATCTGGGCACGCTGCTGGACTACCTCTCCGGCAGGCCGGAGCTGAAACAGTGGCAGGAGAGGCTGACGGCCTACCGGGAGCGGTACGGGGCTAGTACTCCGTCAAAGTTATAACTTAGGATGCAGAGCTTCCCAAACCGGCCAAGGTAAGGCGCAGTCCGCAGGGAATGGCATGCCCTTTCCAAGGAGTGCAACGCGGCGCAAATGAGCTGCCATCATGCAGGATAATGTGGCTGAAACGCGAAAAGGGACTGTCCGGGCTGAAATTCAGCACCTGCCCGGACAGCTTGCTCATCAACCAGGCACAAAGACTCCGCATGAACTCGGGGAAGGACTACTTGGACAGTTGCTTGTGGAACGGCTTGTACCGGACATTCAGACCATGCATCCGGTTGAACTCCCGCTGAAGGTCGGCCAGCGTCTCCACCTTCCCCTCACCGGGGGATTGAATCAGGCTCAGCGCCAGACGCTGCGGGGTTATTTTACGCATACGCCGGCAATGCCCCGATTCCATGCCCAGCCGTCGAAGCTCTTCCCCGGAAAAAAACCTGTTTCATTTGTCTCAAAACACGGCTAATCTGTTTCTGCCCCATCCGATCCACTCCAATCGTTGTGTTTGTCTACTACGATCAGATCGGGTGGGGCGCTATAAATTCCCGATATGGCTTGGTTTTTATCCAAAGATCTTATCTATGGGCGACCGACAATCACGAGAGGATTTTGCATGGCTACAGAACACGACCATATCCGCGAGTTGATCGACAAGCTCGAAGCCCTACCGCCGGAACGTATTGCCGAGGTGGAGGGCTTTATCGACTTCATCAAACAACGCGACCTGGATCGGCAGTTGACGCAGGATGCTATGAAGACCGCCGAACCAAGTTTACAGAAAGTATGGGACAACCCAGACGATGCCATCTATGACCAGCTTTGAGTTCGGCGATATTGTTCTGGTGCCGTTTCCGTTTACCGATCAGACCAAACCAAGAAACGCCCGGCGGTAGTCATCAGTTCCCACACCTACAACAGCGAACGGCCCGATCTCATCATCATGGCCGTGACCAGCCAGATCAAATCCACGGCGATTATCGGCGAGGTGATCGTGCAGGACTGGCAGGCCGCCGGCTTGCTCAAACCCTCGGCTATCAAGCCGGTCATCACCACCATCGAGAAACCCCTGGTTATCAAGACCATGGGGCGGTTGAAGGAAGACGATCAAAAAGTGTTGCTCGAATGGTAACTATTCAGCTCACCCCTGAAATCCGCCATTTCCGCGTTGAAAAATGGTCATTTACCCTCGTTAACTCCCATTTTTCGCCCTGAGCTGACCAATTTCAGGGGCGATCTGAACAGTTACCAGCCTGTTTCAATACCATGCTGAATAGTTAC
>WFXP01000170.1 GCA_015490535.1 Gammaproteobacteria bacterium | reverse complement strand
GGCTAGTAGTCCGTCAAGGTTATAACTTAGGAAGGTCTCCCTCAAATCGTGTGGATAAAATGGTAAATCATCCTTGACAGGCGGAATGCACGCCACATACTCGGTAGCCAGAAGGGGATTGGGGCCGTCTGGCCGGGGAGTGGCGGATATCCACCGCCTGCGCAAACTGCAAGTGGTCCGGCTATCCCAAAGTGTCCCCAATCCCCTTCTGCCGACCATCTTCCGGCGTGCATTCTGCCTGTCAAGGACGGAGCCGCTACGCGGTGATTTACCATTTTACCCACACGATTTGAGGAAGACCCAATTCCGGATTCAGCGTCTCTCTGGATCCTAACTTATTACCTTGAAAGAGTACTAGCCGCCCCCTTTGCCCCGCGCAACGGTCACCGCAGCTGCCGCCACGACTTGCGCACGTCGGCCCGCAAGCCGGAGCTGGAGGTGATCACCTCCACGTTGCCGTTGGAGTCGGAGGAGTACTTCTTGTCGCCGCCGCCGTAGGATGCGATGCTCGGGGAGTTGATAATGGCATCGAACCTCCGGCCGCTGACTGCGGTGGGCTCCGAGTTCACCTCGACCATGTCGTCGGCATCGAAGCCGCCGTCCTTGTTGAGATCGAAGGGGGAGCGGTTCAATCGTGCACCATGATATGCATCCAGCTCCATCAGCCAGCTGTAGCCGCCCCCTGCGGCGCAGGGAGTGTCGGTGCTTGTCACGGTAGTGAAGATAATCCGCCCGCCGCGCAGTTGCGGGGAGTTCACCACCCGTTCTCCGGCGCCGGGCAGATCGAGATACCAGCCGTACTTGCTGCTCTCCATGACGTAGTTGCTGGTTACCCGGGTGACTGCCCCGCTGCTGTGGGTGTACTCCCCCAACACCTCCTGTCTGGTCAGCTGATCCACGGATGTGACCCTGATGTTCCGGTCCAGGATGGCGTAGAAGCTCTGCTGCCGCGAGGTGTTGCTTACATCGGCCTGCTCCAGGAAGCGCCCGGTCCCGAAGTAGACCATCAGTCCGTTGCCAAACGGGGTGCGTCCCACCTCGGGTTGTGTGGTGATGGGTTGCCGGTTACCGGCCGCATCCTCGATCTTGGTGGTGAACAGGGGGGTGGGTCCGGTTTCTCCCAGGCTGGCGACCGACCAGTCGCCGGGATTGCTGCTGTTGACGTCGAAGCGCCAGAGGCTCCCGTGCAGGTCACCGGCATAGATATAGTCCACCCGGTTGTCGCCGTCGATGTCGATCGGGGCCGGGCTGGCCAATCCGTTGGGATTGGCAGGCCATCCGTCCTGTGTGTCCAGTTTTATGTAGTCCGAGCCGAGAACCCAGCCGGACGAACTCTTGTCTATGAAGGCGATGTAGAGTACCGAGTTCCCCGAACCGCTGTTGTTGTAGCCGTTGCCGAAGATCACCGCCCAGCGGTCGTTGTGCATGCGGGCGATGGAGGGTTTGCCGTAGGTGTATCCCAGATCGGGATCATCGTCGTCGGTGAACTCCCACAGCACCAGATCCGACGCCGCGCTCTCGGAGGAGAAAGCATCGGGGTTGGTGATGTCCAGCAAGTAGATTCCCTTGCCGCCCTTGTTCAGTCCGCCCGCCAGTACCGTGCGCCATCTGCCGTCGAAATAGACGTCGGCCACGGTGGGGGAGCCATCCACGAAATAACGGTGTGTATAGTCCGGGTCCGCCAGCGATGCCAGGTTGTCATAAACCTTGCCGGGGACATAGGCGAACAGCTCTGTGCCCCACTTTGCGTCGAAGCCGTGCAGCATGCCGTCATTGGCCCCCACATAGATCATCTCGGTGCGGTTAGCCTTGCTCTTCTGGAAGTCGGCGTAGCCATCCATCTGGTAACGATAGGCGGCGGCGCCGACGAACACCGGATCGGAGTTCACGATGTCTCCCAGCCGGCTGCTGCGGTTGCGGAACGTGCCGCCGTTCCGCTCTTCCTGGCTGTGGTCGCCGCGCAAGTAGTCGAGTACCGCCTCAGAGCCCAGCGCGGATCGCTGGGCGCTGGTCAGGTTTCCCCAGCGGAAGGGAACACCGCGGCTGCCGTCCCAGGTAACTATCACACGGCTGTCGGGGGACGGTATCTTCTCGCCGGCGTCCCATTTCGAACCCTTCGGCCCGGCGCCGGAGGTGTCCAGCTCTCCAAAATCGCTCCGGGTGGCATCCGAATTGATCGGGAACGACAGTAGCTGGCCGGACCAGTCCTCACTGTTGAAGATGGCTTGATATACGTGGCTTTCGCTGCTGATGTTGCCGGTGCTCAGCGCCACAGAAGAGGCCGAGGATGTGCGCAGGGCGATGTTGTCCGGCAGCGCCTTGCTCAGCCCGTCCAGCAGTTGCTGGGGGTTCTGGGCGCTGATGAAGGCGCCTCTGCTGTTGTAGGCGGCGTGCCATAGGTCATCTTTCCTTCCCGGGGTGGTTCCGATGTCACCCCAGTCGCTGTCCTCCGCCAACAGGAAATCGTTGCCATTCTTGTCCTTGTCGGGCCAGCCATCACCATCGGTATCCCGCAGTCCGCCAAAAACGCCAAAAGTGACGCCAAAGGTGACCATGTGCTGGTGAGTGGCGGTGTCAAAGCTGTCCGGTGGCACGTTGTTCGGCAGGGCATCGTTGAGATCCTTGTCATAATAGTATTTGGCCACGTCGGCAAGGGTGGTTCTGCTTTTGCCGTCGCCATCCTCGTCACCGATTCCCTCCGGATCGGTGCCGTTCCAGTAGCCGTCAGTGAACAGGATGGCGAAGTTCTTCTGGCATGCTCCACCCATCTCCTCCGGAAGAATCGGATCCGGGTAGGTGACACCACTTATCAACGGCTCGTTATCGAAGTAGTTGCCCACGTATTGCAACCCCCTGCGGAGCGGCGTTCCTCCCGCAGAGAGATTCCAGCTGAACAGCTTGTCCAGCAGCGCCTGGTTGTGGGAGGCATAATCGGTGTCGCCTGCCGCCGGAACCGGAACGAATTTCGCCCTGTCGGGGTTCCTTCTGTTGAAAGATCCACTTATCACTCCCAATCCGTAGCGGTAGTCGGGACTGCTGTGGAGCATCTCGCCGGTTACGGCCTTGACGATCTGGGCACGGGTGCGGTGGTACTGATACCAGTTGGCGATATTCTGCTTGATGGCTGCCACCTCGGCCGGATCAGTGATGTATTCCGTGGAAACCACGGTTGGGTGAAGGCCCGACTCATCCGGCGAGTAGCTGATGGTCTCCTTTTTGACACGCGTCGCCTCGACCGTGTGCCGGATGTGACTGTCCCAGAGATCTATTTCTCCGTTTGGCGTGCTGGTCGCGTTCACCGCTCCGTCTCCTCTGCCGGTAGCGGTTCCGCGGCGTGGTTGATTACCGGTATAACCACGATCATCTATCCATACTTCATAGATAAAACCGGTTAGATCGCGAGGCGTATCGCGATAGTCGCGATGAGACGTGTGAGGGTTTGTCCGTACCGCGGTAAAGTCGGCATCGGCACATGGGGTACCGGATCTGCTGCAGGCTCCCCTCCAGGGACGATAGACCCGCTCCGGGTCGTAGTAGTTGACGTTGAACTTTGACGACAGAATGCGCCAGTCTTTCTGATAGGGTTGGCTGGTAAAGGGGTCGCTGCTGACCGGATTGGAGCCGTCGCCACAAAACGGCAGGGCTCGTGGATACCAGGTGGATCTCCAGGCATCCTCCCCCTTGAATCCCACCAGCAGTTCGCATGGCGCAAATTCCCTTCTATCGGGGGGAGAGCCGGCGGTTGGTATCTCCCTTTCGGCAGGGAATATACTGCCGAAAAAGACATAGGGCAGGTCAGGGATTCCGCTGTAACCCCATTTGTAGTAACCACCTTCCAGCTTCCTGCTCTCGCAGTCGTCGTTGGGGGTCTTGTTTTTTTTGCGGTGGGGCAGGGTTGGATCATAGCAGTAAACCGGCCAGAAAGGCATTGTGGTTATATCCATGCGCATGGATCCGGAGTTGTCCAGCTGCAGGAATACATTGGGGGTGACCGAACTGCTCAGGAAGAGAGGCTTGTCCGCCAGATTGAGCGGCCCGGCCCCGGCTGCAGGAGACACCATGAAACCGGTGATGAGGAGCAGTACGCGCAGTGGCCTGATGAGCAAATTCCGTACTGGGATGATTTTGCCTTGGTACTGAATGCTACTCATATCGTTTTTCCTCTGTGATTGTCCCGCCAGGTGCGATGCCTCAAAAACGCTTGGAGTAGGTGCTCTGCAGGATTCTGCTGTCGTTACCGGCGGAGCGCACCGTCAGGTAGTAGTAGTACATTCCTCCTCCCTTGGTCTGTTTCTCCTGCAGGATGCTGTCGGGAACGTAGCTGCGCAGCTCCACTATGAAGCGGCAGCTGTTCGCCAGCGACGGAGGCAGCTGCTTCCCGGCTAGCCATGCTTCGTTGACCGTGATCCCGTGGCTGCTCCACCAGGCGGAATCGTTCCGTTCCCACCAGTTGGCGGCCAGCGCGTTCGCCGCCCACACCTCCACCGAGCAGGCGACGTTGTTGCCCTCGCAGCTGCCCTCCACCGGCCGGATGGTCTTCTCCTCCATCCACGCCTGGGCCGCCAGAAGGCAGAGCTCGGTGGTTTGAAAACTCTCCTCACGCTGGGAGGAGTTGGCCGCCATTTTCTGCTCCAGGGAGGCGCTGCCCATGGCGCCCACCCCCATGAGTGTGAGCAGCAGCAGGATCACCAGAGTGGCCGCCAGCACCGCTCCCCGCTGGTTGTGCCGCCTGCCCGCCATCAACCCTCTCCCACCGCATCGCGCAGCATGATAGTGCTGCTGGCTACCCGCCGCAGATAGCGATCCGCCGGCACGGCGACACTGCTGGAGAGGATCTGCAGCTCCCTTGCCGCCCCGCTCTCCCTCTTCACCTCGCTCATGGAGCGCAACAGCAGCGCGATCTGGACGCTGACCACGTTGGGGGTGCTGAAGTCCACGCTGGAGGCCTTGAGGTAGAGATCGGGCGAGTTGTCTCCATCCCTGTCCACTCCGTACAGCACCTGCATGCTCTCCACCCCCTCCAGCAGCTCCTCCGCGGGAGCCCCCCCGATGCTGCGGTAGAGGGCGGGCACGGTTACTCCATCGACAACGCTCTCCTTGACGAAATAGGCCACGCTGTACCCTTTGAACAGGCGGGTGCCCTCCTGCATCAGGTAGGCGTTCTCGGGAAACAGGTTGTCGGAGTGAAGAATGCTCAGCACGCCGTTGTTCATCTCCAGAGAGGAGATGGAAAACTCGTTGGTTTGGAAACAGTCGGAGACGATCACCGTGTCTCCGGGGCAGAGACCGCTGTAGCCGATCTGGTTGCCGCTGCATACCGGGCCGTCCGAACTCACATTGTTGACCAGGAACCGGTCGCTGCGTCGTGGGGCGGTCAGCGTCAGTCCCAGGTTGTGGGCGCGATGCAGGAGCAGCACATCACTGCCAGGTTTTGCTCCGCCAAGCTCCGCCGGGAGCGCCGGGCTCCAGCTGCCGCTGCCGCTGGAGGAGACCGCCTCATGTCCGGTCACTGCCAGGCGGAAGTGGCTCAGGGAGTCGCTGAACCCGGTTACCTGTCCGGAAAGATTCGCCACCTGCCAGCAGCCCAGATCGCCCGCGTGCCGCAGCTCGCGGGCCAGCAGGAACATGGCGAAACGCTCGTTTTCCTGCTGCCGCGCCAGCTCCTCCTGCATCGTCGAGCCGCGTCTGGTGTCCGTGAACAGCTTGACGATGCCGGCCAGCACCATCAGTCCTATCAGCAGCGCCACCATCAGCTCCACCAGGGTGAAGCCGTGTGTCCCGGCTGCGCTATGGCATCTGGTGACGGCCGGTCTGCTCATGGCCGCACCTCGAAGGTGATACACTTGAGATCCCCGGCTCCACATCCGGTTCCGCCGCTGCCGCTGCGCTTCTGGTCCCACATGACAGTGACGGTGAACAGCTGGCCGTTGCCCGTTACCCGGCCGCGGCCGGATGGCAGCTCACTGGCTATCGCCGTGAGCCATTGGCGGGCGTCCATGGCGGCCAGGAGGGCGGCCGAGCACCCCTCGCCGCCGTAGCAGTCCACATGCTCCGGAACGGCGTCCGAGGAGATATCGTTGTATGCCCCGCCCGCCGTTCCAGCCGGATTGGCCCGCATGCGCTCCGTCATGTCGTAGGCGAGCCGGGTGGCAACCGTATGCAGATATGCCACGTGATTGTTCTGCAGGGCGGCGCCCTGCAGCCTGGCCAGCCCCAGCATGCCGACGATGAAGATGACCAGCGCCACCATCACCTCTACCATGGTGAAGCCGCGCTCCGTCGGCGCCGGCAATCTCCTTCCAGTCATGTAAAAGCCGTTGTTCGGAAAGGGCATGGTTGGCTGACCTGTCGTACTGGACACGCTCCTGGCACTCTTTTCCCGGTGCTTCGTTCTCTCTATCGACGGGCCGCGATCCCTTCTTGACCTGCTGGTTGTGAAACCTTCGTGAACGGCGTGGCCGGGGAGGGGCGCGCTGCAGGTGGGAGTTCCAGATGCGCCGGGGGCGTTCAGTGGCTGTTGCGCAGCTGTATGGTGGTGTCGAACACCTTTCTCAGATGGCGATCGCTCGGGGTGGTGACAGTGGTGTCCAGCAGGGTGAAGCTGCGCGTTGCCGCCGGGCGCCTGGTTCTCTCGGTGATGCTGCGTACCAGCAGCGCGAGCCGAACGCTGACGACCCTCCTGAAATCGGTGATGCCGTCAGCCCGCAGGAACTGGTTGGGGATTCCGTCATCGTCGCTGTCCAATCCGTACAGGAGCTGCAAATTCTCGACCCCCTCCACCAGCTCCTCGGCGGGTCCGCCCCCCATCTTGCGGTAGAGCACGGGAACCCCGCTGTCGGGGTCGCGCTCGCGTACGAAATAGGAGACGGTAACCCCTTCGAACAGGTAGCTGTAGGCCGGGTTGAAGTGGTTGTTGGGGTTGGGGTCTCCCGGGTCACCCCAGGCGGGGTTGGGGTGGTAGATCTCAAGCTCGCCACTGGCCAGGTGCATGTCCTGGACAGTGAAGGTGCGTGCCTTGCTGCAGTCGGAGACGATCATCAGATCGCCGGGGCAGATGCCGCTGTAGCTGTCGGACCCCGGGCCGCAGCCGTCGCTCTCCTGGGACAGGTTTCTGACCTTGAAGAAATAGTGCTGTTTCGGCTGCAGCATCCTGAGTCCTTCGCCAGCCCCGTAGCGGAGGGTGATCACATCGGTTCCGGGCCGGACGTCGTCGTCGCTGGTGGCCGGGTCGTCTATCTCCGCTGGCAGCGCCGGGCTCCAGCCGCCATCCAGACTCTCGTACCCGGTCAGCGGGGAGCCGAAACTGTCCTCGTAGCTCCCCGTGGTGTAGATGCTGTCGGCGAGGACCGTCATATGTCCGCAGCCCAGATATCCGGCTTTGAGGATCTCGCTGCGCAGCGTGTGGAGCGCGAAGCGGCCGTTCCCCTGCATGGCGGCCTGCTCCTCCTGCAACGCCGCGCCCCTCTTGCTGTTGAGAAAGACCTGGCCCACTCCCAGCAGCACTATGAAACTGACCGCCAGCGCCACCATCAGCTCCACCAGGGTGAACCCGGCCGGGCCGCGGCGGGAGAGGGGGGTGCGCCGGGTGGTCACAGGCGCACCTGCATCTGCAGGCAGGTGAACCCCTGGGGGGCGTTGCAGCCGCCTCCCGCAGCTTCTCCCGAGGCGCGCCAGGTTACGGTTACAGTGTATATCTCCCCGCTGGCAGTGACCTTCCCGCTGCCGGAGGGGAGCCGGTTGGCTATTGCCGAGAGCCACTCGTAGGTATCGATCGCCGCGATCTGGGCGGGGCTGCACTGACCTGTATAACAGTCCGCGGCGGGGGGGTCGGGCACCGCTCCCCCGCTGCTGTCCGCCAGATAGCCTCCGGCGGCGGCCCCTTCGGGATTGGCGCGGATGCGCTCCCCCATGCTGGAGGCCAGCTGGGCGGCCGTGCTGGTCAGGAGGGCGGACTGGTTGTTGCGCATCGAGGCCGCCTGCAGTCCCGCCAGGCCCAGCAGGCTGATGGTGAATATGAGCAGCGCAATCATCACCTCCACCATGGTGAAGCCGGCGCTGGAGCTGGCGGCCGGTTGGTATCGGTATCCCGGTGGCCGAGGTGTATTCATGGCTAGTGCTCTTTCAAGGTTATAACTTAGGATGGTCTTCCTCAAATCGTATGGGTGAAATGGTAAATCACTGCGTAGCGGCTCTGTCCTTGACAGGCGGAATGCACGCCACATAATCGTTAACCAGAAGGGGATTGGGGCCGTCTGGCCGGGGAGTGGCGGATATCCACCAGCTGCGTAAATTGCAACTGGTGCGGCTATCCCAAGCTCTCCCCAATCCCCTTCTGCCGACCATCTTCCGGCGTGCATTCCGCCTGTCAAGGATGATTTACCATTTCACCCATACGATTTGAGGAAGACCCAATCCGGATTCAGCGTCCATCTGGATCCTAACTTTACTAGCGCAGCTGGCGCCACGACTTGCGCCCCGGGACCAAGCCACTGGACTCCACGGTCACCTCGAAGCCGGCATCCGACTTGCTGGCGATCTTCACCTCCTTGCCGCTGCCGGCATCGAAGATGGCGGGGTTGGTACTGATTCCTCCGTCGAGCGACTGCTTGCCGCTGACCGCCACCAGGTCATCATTTCCGTCCCCGTCAAGATCTCCCGCGTTGACATAGTCCCCTTCATCGAAGCGGTCGTCCCGGTTGAGATCAAAGGGACTTTTCTTGAGTCTCTTCCCGGTCAAGGCATCCAGCTCCATCAACCAGCTGCGCCCACCAAACCTGCAGGGATCGGCGTCCGGGATCAGGGTGGTGAAGATCACCCTGCCGTAACGCAGGATGGGCGGATTTATCACCCTCTCCCCCTGGGCGCCTTCCAGAGGTGAAACCAGGTCCAGGTACCACCCCTTCTGGGTGGTCCAGTCCACGGGGTTGCTGGAGGTGATGCGCACCCGGCTGTGGGTGTGGCTCATCTCCAGCAGGATGCTCTGTTGGCGCAGATCGCGGGTCACATCCACCGGTTCGCCGTCGTCGCGGATGGCGTAGAAGCGCTGTATCTGGGGATCGGCGTTCACCAGGTCGTCACCCGATTCAAAATATTTTCCGGTGCCGAAATAGACCATGACACCACCCGCGGGGTGGGAGCCGACCTCCGGCTTGGCGGTGATGGGTTGTGGCACCCCGGAGTCATCCAGCGCAGTGGCCAGCGGCTTCGGTGAGGCGGGACCGCCATATGCCACCTCCCAGTTGATGGAGGAGGGGTCGGAGACATCAAATTTCCACATGTTGCCCAGCAGATCTCCGGCGTAGATGAAGTCGGCAACCGCGTCCCCGTTGACGTCCACCGGTATGGGTGACGCCAGCCCGTTGGGCGCGGCGCTGCTGCCGGCATCCGTGTCGATGCGTCTGATCAGACTGCCGTCAGCCAGGTTGACGATGAACAGCTGGGCCCGCCGACTGTTGCTTTCATAGCCGTTGCCAAAGATGGCGGCCCACTCTCCATTGGCCATGCGCGCGATGGTTGCCTGCCCGATGGTGTAACCCAGCTCGGCATGGGTGTACTCCCACAACACGTCATCGCTGGAGAAACTGGCCGGGTCGGTGATGTCCAGGGCGAAGATCGCCTTGCCGCCCGCCCCCAGTGACCCCAGCAGCACCGTACGCCACTCCCCTCCCAGCCATGCGTCGGAGCTCCATGGAGAGCCATCCACATAGTAGCGGTGGGCGTAGTGCGGAGAGGTCAGGGCGCTGAGGCTCCCCATCACGGCGTTGGGTACGTAGGCGAACAGCTCTTCACCGGTCTCCGCATGGAAGGCGTGCAGCATTCCGTCATTGGCCCCCACGTAGATGACCGGCGGGCGGTTGCGGTACAGATCGGAGTCGCGGAACAGGGTGTAGGCGTGGCTCTCCCCGGCCAGCGCGCTGCCGGAGCGGTAGATGCCGTATCCGAAGTCCTGGTCGCTTACAAACAGGGGGTTGGAGTGCACTATGTCTCCCAGCGGGTGCTCCCGATCGCGAAACGCCCCGCCGTTGCGCTGTTCGCCGGAAGGGTCGCCGCGCAGGTAAGCCAGGCGCGCCTCGCCTGCTCCGTCGTATGTTCCGCTGGCGGAGGTGTGCAGGGCGGCCTGCTGGTCGGGACTCAGCTCGCTCCATGCGAACCTGATCCCCTTGTTGATGGTGGGGGCTTCCGGATCCCAGCTGAAGATCCTGCGTTCCGAAGCGGAGGGAAACTGCTCGGACGCCCTCCAGATTGTGTCTCCCACGCTGCCGTCCGGTTCCACCGCGTAGGCCACCAGATCCCCCGCCCAGTTACCGCTGTTGAAGCGCGCCTGGTAGATACGTGTCCCGTTCTTCAGCTCGGTGGAGTTGGCCGCCACGGAGGCGAAGGAGGCCAGGCGGCGGAATATGTCGTTGAATGAGCGCTGCAGTCCCGCCACCAGCTTGGTGGGCTGGTTGGCCAGCACATAGTTGTCCGGCTCTCCGTCCCCATCCCGGTCCCACTCCTCCGCGAGGTCAGGCTGGCCGTTGCCGTTCTGGTCCTCGAATCCGCCATATTTGCCCGCCAGCCATAGCATATTGGCGTTACCCACCAGCGGGTCGTCGTTGTATTCCTGGGTGTCGATCATGTAGGTGGTGATCGTCTGCTTCCCTTCCAGATCGGCGCGGACATCCCGTGTATTGGCATAGTAGGCAAGCCCTGCCACATAATATGAGTTCTGTTTCACCCCGCCGCGCCAGGGACCGAACGCCTCGCCCAGTGCCGGGACATTCTTCTCCGCCTCTATGTTCCAGTCCGAGGTGTCGTTGTCTTCGCAGCTTGCGGACGGATCACTGCTGCAGCGCATGCGCATCCTGGTGCCATTCAATCCCTCCAGGGTACCCACCTCGTTGGTCAGCGCGGTTACATCGATATCCGGGTCGGGATTGGATGGTTCGCCGTAATCGTTGGTGACGAAGGTTGTTTCCCAGCTGGTGCCCTTTCCGAGCACCACCTCTTCAATTGACACCCCCCGGTAGGTGGGCGAGGTAAAGTGGGTCCCGGGCAGCTTCTTGTCCATCCAGGGATAGGCGTCGTTGATCCCGACGATGAAGTTCTGCTGGCAGGAGTACTGGATGGGATCCTCCCACGCCGTGATGACCGGGAAACCGCCTTTGTCAGCGTCGGAAAGGCCGTCGGCATACTCCGGTGTCCTGCCCAGATTCTTGAAATAGCGCAGTGACTCGTAAAACAGCTCGCCCACCGGATCGAACGACTTGTAGCCATAGTCGCTGAAGCGGTTGATGTAGTTGATCACGCCGCTGTAGTTCACTCCGCCGCTGCCGGCCAGCCCGTCCGGATCCTGGGCAAATATACCGTCTGTACCGAACTCCTTGCGAGGGTTGTCCACCAGGTTTCCGGAGCCATCCGGCATCTTCGGCCCCACGTACTTCATGTTGGCCCGCAGCACCCCACCGTCCCGCGCCATGCTGTTATCCAGGGAATAGCTGGTTACCGCAAAGCGCATCTTCTCCGCGTTGCGCTGAATCAACCCCTCCGGCTTGTAGTAGATCGAGCCGTTGGAATCGGTGTATGGAACGCAGTTGGCCTCCAGCTTCTCGGCGTCGACGCAGACCTGGACCTTCGCGTTGTAGGTGACATCCCCGGAGCTCTTCTCGAAGCGGATGGCGAACGGATCGCCGGTCTGTCCCGGATCGCTGACGATTACCACCTCGTTGTCGGACCAGGGGGTGACGGTGTAGGGGGCCACATTGTCCGCCACACTGATTCGCTTGGTATGAAACCACCAGTAAGCCTTTCTCGCCTGGCGGATTACGGTGACCCCCTTCCCATCCTCGACCCTGTTGCCGCCGGTCATGGTCCAGATATACATGTCGATCGCCGCGGTGGTGGCCCAGTTGAGAAAGTTGCCGCTGAATTTGCCGCTGCACTCGTGATAGTCGCTGGTGGACTCTCCAGGGACGAATTTGTCGCCATCGTACAGGTAGCATCTGTCGGGGTTGAAATACCCCAGATACTCCCGCTCCCTGAAATAGCAGACCCCCAGGCTGCGCCAGTTGACGGAGTCCCATAGGCGGCCATTACACTGGTTGCCGAAGCGATCCGGCTGGCTCTCTCTCTGGTCGTTGTATGCCGCGCCCCCCATGGGACCCTCCACCGACATGTTCAGCAGTACATTGGGATCCGCGCTGCGGGAGATGAACAGCGGGATATCGGATATCGTCGCCAGCGCAGCCGAGGGGAGCATCAGGGCCAGCATGATGGCCGCCAGAACAACATTCGCCGGTTTGGCTCCCATGTTCATGACCTCGCCTTGTCGACCATCAACGTTTGTAGACGCTCTGCAGCAGGACCGATGCGGTGGTGGTGTTGCCCTTTCCCAGGGCGGTAATCCGGTACCACCCTTTTTCGGTCAGCGGGATGTTGGACTGCAGCGACCCTCCCGGCATGGGCATGGGAGGGAGCTCCTCAATCAGGTATCGCGGCGGCTCACTCACCCCCGACAGGGTGCCACTGTAGGTTCGGCTCTCGGAACTCCAGTCGAGAGACAGCCAGTGGGGGTCCAAGTCCGGGGTGGATGCCTGAACCAGGCCAATCTCGCTGCCGTCGAACAGTGGCAGCGGATCTGTCATGCTCAAATAGCTCTCCGCCTCCCGCAGCGCGGCTTCGGCGGCCTGGAACGCCAACCCCCCGTCACGGCTGTTGGCCGACATCTTCAGTTCCAGGGATGCGGTCTGGCTGGAGGAGACCCCGAGTATCGCCAGTATCAGCACGAACAGCAGGCTCGCCACCAGCACCGCACCGCGCTGGAGCTTTTTCGTTGGAACGGGTTTCATCATACTCAAGGCGCATTCAGGCTGGTCCGGTATCTTTCTGCTCTTGAATCAGTATCGGTCGTTGCCGGTGCCATCTTTAGCCCGGGTGTTACAGGGTGCCGGGCAGAGAGACGCTGAAGCATACGGGCGGGTCAGTAAAACGGTTGCCCGATCCATGGTAGAATCGCCCCGGTTTCTCCATGTTGCGGGCGGGTTTGGTACCGGTTCGCCGCCACGACCGGACAGCGCATGCGTTATGATCCTGATGATAGACAACTACGACTCCTTCACCTACAACCTGGTGCAGTATTTCGGAGAGCTGGGGGTGGAGGTGGAGGTGCGGCGCAACGATTGCGTCACCATAGCTGAGATCGAGGCGCTGGGTCCGCGGTGGCTGGTGATATCACCGGGGCCCTGTACCCCCGACGAGGCGGGGATCTCGCTGCAGGCCATCCGGCACTTCGCCGGACGGATCCCCATCCTCGGGGTCTGCCTGGGGCATCAGAGCATCGGCCAGGCGTTCGGGGGGCGGGTGGTCCACGCCGGGGAGGTGATGCATGGCAAGACCTCTCCCATCCACCATTTGGGGGTGGGGGTGTTCGAGGGGCTGGAGAGTCCGTTCGAGGCCACCCGCTATCACTCCCTGGTGATCGAGAGAGAGAGTCTGCCCGACTGCCTGGAGATCACCGCCTGGACCGGGAAGGGGGCGGATGAACCGGGTGAGATCATGGGGGTCCGCCACCGTGAATACCGTGTGGAGGGGGTGCAGTTCCACCCGGAGTCGATCCTCACCCGGCACGGGCATGCGCTGCTGCGTAACTTTCTCCGGTCAAGCAGCGCTTATGAGTCAAATCGTCCTTGACAGGCGGAAGCCGCTACGCGGTGATTTACCATTTGGCTCTTTCCCGAATAATGCGGGTGGAATGGTAAATCATCCTTGACAGGCAGAATGCACGCCGGAAGATGGTCGGCATGAGGGGATTGGGGAGACCTTGGGATAGCCGGACCAGTTGCAGTTGGCGCAGATGGTGGATATCCGGAGGCTCCGGCCAGACAGCCCCAATCCCCTCTTGGCTACCGATTATGTGGTGTGCACTCTGCCTGTCAAGGACGGAGCCGCTACGCGGTGATTTACCATTCCACCCGCATGATTCGGGGAAGAGCCTACCCATTTCACCCACACGATTTGCCGAAGACCCACCTTCTCAATGCCAGAGACCGCTGATGTGCCAGCGGGGCCGACGGATTACCGGGTGATCCAGCAGCTCGCCGGGGAGAAAGCTGGCCTGCACGGGTGGCCCCAGGGTACCCCTGCCAGGAGGCAGCTGCAGCTCGCGCAGGCGGCGTACCCGCTCTCCGGTCGGTGGGTGGGTACGCAGCAGCGACGGCTCCGGGGTGTGTCGCCCGGGGAGCATGATCTGCTCCAGAAACGAACCCTGCTTTCTCTCGATCCGGATCAGGGCGCGCGCCAGACCTTCCGGATCCCCGGTGAGCATGGCGGCATTGAGATCGGCGGCGTATTCGCGGGTGCGGGAGAGGCCCAGCTGCGCCAGGGCGCTCAGGTTGGGGGCGAAGATCAGGATCAGGATGGCGAACCAGTTTATCGCCGCGTCGGAGAATATCAGCAGCGGCAGGTTGAGCAGCAGCAGAAACTGCCCGAACAGGGAGAGGGCGCTGGTAAGGCGGCTGAACAGGTCGGCGAGCCCCATCACCCGCATGTCGTTGTGCTGGATATGGCTGATCTCGTGGGCCAGAACCGCGGTTGTCTCGCGACTGTCCAGGCTGCGCAGCAGGCCGTCCGTTATGGCGATGGCGGCATGCTCTTGGCTGCCGGTGGCGAAGGCGTTCACGGCGCGGCTGGGAAGGTAGTAGAGGGTTGGAACCCTGGACAGGCCGGCGCGGCGGCTGAGCTCCATTACCGCCCGGTAGAGGGCCGGAGCCTGCTCCGGTGTCAGGGGCGCGGCGCGGTAGAGGCGCATCAGCAGCTCGGGGGATGCGAGCGGGTTAAAGATGAACAGCAGCAGCGCCGGTATCAGCAGCCAGATCACCCCCCCGGGGCCCCACAGCAGCCAGCCCAGCAGCGCCAGGAAGCCGCCCATCACACACAGCAGGAGCAGGGTCTGGATACGGTTGGTCAGGGCGTGCCGCTGGAACAGCTCAGCGTTCATGTTCCACGATCCGCAGGCGGGCGCGCAGGACCCGGATCTCGTCCATCAGATCCATTACCAGCGCGGCGCCGGCGAGGTTGATCCCCAGGTCACGTTGCAGATGGCGTACGGTCAGCGCCCGCTGCAGACTCACCGCGGGAAAGCGGTACCGGCCCGCCGGGCCGCTCATCGGCTCCAGCACACCCTCATCCACCAGTTCCAGGATCCACTCGGCATGGACCGCGCAGGCGTGGCACAGTTCGGCCAGGGTTACGGTGTTCTCCTCGTCCAGCAGCATGCCGGTCATAACCGGAAGCATCTCGTTACTCATGGCTACACCCCCAGCTTGGCGCGTGGATTGAAGTTCATCTCCCGCTCCATCCTGCGGTAGAGCTCCCTGGCCCGTGGACTGTCCGCGGGGGGGAGCGCGATCCGGAGCACCACATAGAGGTCACCCGCCGGTCTGCCGGGTATGCCGCGTCCCTTCAGCCGCAGTCTGCGGCCGCTACCGGAGTTGGGGGGGATGCTCAGGTCCACCACCCCGCCCGGCGTGGGGACCTTCACCTTCGCCCCCAGCGCGGCCTCCCAGGGGGCCAGGGGGAGGTCCAGGTAGAGATCACGCTCCTCAACACGGTAGAAGGGGTGGGGCTTGAACTCCACCTCCAGATAGAGGTCACCCGCCGGCCCGCCACCCGTGCCGGGAGCGCCCTGCCCGGCGAGCCGGATCCGCTGTCCCTGCCGCACTCCCCTGGGGATGTGCACCTTGAGAGTCCGCTGCCTGGTGCGCAGATGGCCGCGTGCATCCAGTTCGGGGAGCTGCAGGGTGATGGTGCGGTTGGCGCCGTGGAAGGCATCCTCCAGGTCGATGAGAATCCTGGCGTGGTGATCCTCCCCCCTTGCGTGATAGGCGGCATGTCTCTCCCCGGCCCCCGCAAAGCCTCGTCCGAACAGGGCGTCGAAGAAGTCGCTGAAGGCGGAGGTGTCGCCGGCGGTGAATCCTCCGCCGCGAAACTCGAATCCGGCATCCCACCCGGGCGGGGGATGGAACTCCTGGCCCGCCTTCCAGTTGGCCCCCAGCCGATCGTAGGCGGCCCGTTTTTCCGGATCCTTGAGCACCTCGTACGCCTCGCCCACCTCCTTGAAACGGGTCTCCGCATCCGCCTCCTTGCTTACATCGGGATGATACTTGCGCGCCAACCTGCGATAGGCGCGCTTGATCTCCTCCTGGGAGGCGTCACGCGCCACACCCATGATCTCGTAGTAGTCTTTGAACTCCATCTAAGCTCCTCTTCGGGGAACGTGGCCCTGTCAACCTGGTGAAACGCCGTGTGAGTCCACCCTCCGTCGGCAGCGGTATTTCACCCGGTACCCCTTTTCGTTTCGGGTCTTCCCCCAATAGTGTGGGCAAAATGGCGAACCATCCTGGACAGGCGGAATGCACGCCGGAAGATGGTCGGCCCACGGGGATTGGGGAGACTTTGGGATAGCCGGACCTGTTGCAATTGGCGCAGGTGGTGGATATCCGGTGGTCTCCAGCCAGACGGCCCCAATCCCCTTCTGGTTACCGGGTATGTGACGCGCATTCCGCCTGTCAAGGACGAGGCCGCTACGCAGTGATTTGCCATTTTACCCACCCGATTGGGGGAAGACCCCCCGTTTCGGACAGACCCATAGAAGTAATAGTGGTGATTGAACCGATTTCAACCGGAGACGGCGGGCCGTCGCCGGGAAAGCTCCGGCAACAGTTGGCGCGGCCGTGGCATCGTGCTAAGTTTGTCCGGATGATCGCTCTTGCCGGAATCCGGTGAGGGCTGTTTTTGCGGGCAGGAGGCTTTCATGCAGCAGGATCCGTTTTCCACCATCGGACTGATTGGCAAGTACAGCGACTCCGGTGTGGAGGAGACCCTCACCAGGCTGGTCGGATATCTGCGCCAGCGCGGGCGGAAGATCCTGCTGGACGAGGCCACGGCGGAGGTGGTCCAAGGGCTGGGCCTGGAGACCGCCAGCCGTACCCGGCTGGGCAGCTCCTGTGATCTGGTGATCGTGGTGGGCGGGGACGGCACCCTGCTGAATGCGGTGCGCTCCCTGGCCGGCCACAGCGTGCCCCTGCTCGGCATCAATCTCGGCCATCTCGGATTTCTGGCGGACATCTCACCGGACTGTATGGCGCACTGTCTCGACGAGGTGCTGGCCGGCAACTACCAGGAGGAGGAGCGCTGCCTGCTGCATGCCGCCATCACGCGTGACGGAGAGGTGATCTCGGAGAGCAGCGCCTTCAACGACGTGGTGGTCCACAAGTGGGACATAGCGCGCATGATCGAGATGGAGACATCCATCAACGGAGTCTATGTCAACACCATCCGGGCGGACGGATTGATCGTCTCCACCCCCACCGGCTCCACCGCCTACGCCCTGTCCGGAGGCGGCCCGATCCTCTATCCGAGCCTGGAGGCGCTGGTGCTGGTCCCCATCTGTCCCCACACCATGAGTAACCGGCCCATCGTGGTGCACAGCAGCAGTACCGTGGAGGTGGTGGTCGCGGAGCAGAGCCAGCCCTATGCGCAGGTCACCTGCGACGGACAGGTCAACCTGGGACTGACCGCCGGGGACCGGGTGGTCATCCACACCAATCCCGAGCCGGTGCGCCTGATCCACCCCGCGGGACACGATCACTTCGAGCTGCTGCGCGCCAAGCTGCACTGGGGCCGGCGGCTCGCCTAGCGGTGCAAGGATGCTGACCGCCCTGCAGATACGCGATTTTGCTCTCGTGGAGCAGGTGGAACTGGAGCTGCAGCAGGGGATGAGCGTATTGACCGGTGAGACCGGGGCCGGGAAATCCATCCTGCTGGATGCGCTGGGTTTGTGCCTGGGCAACCGGGCGGACAGCGGCCTGATCCGCCAGGGGGCGAAGCGCGCGGAAATCGGCATCGAGTTCGAGCTGGGAGATTGCCCGGAGGTGTGGCAGTGGTTGGCGGAGCACGACCTGGAGGAGGAGACCGCCTGCCAGATCCGCCGCGTGATCACCGGTGACGGCCGCTCCAGGGGTTACATCAACGGGCGACCGGCCACCCTGCAGCAGATGCGGGAGCTGGGGGAGATGCTGGTGGACATCCACGGCCAGCACGAGCACCAGTCCCTGATGCGCCGCGGCATGCAGCGTCAGCTGCTGGATGGCTACGGTGGACATCGGCCGCTACTGGAGCGGCTGGCGCAGCTGCGGCGGCGCTGGCAGGAGCTGAACGAACGGCTGGCGCGGCTGCAGGGGGCGGGTCAGGAGCGGGATGCACGCATGGATCTGCTGCGTTACCAGATCCAGGAGCTGGAGGCGCTCGCCCTGGCGCAGGGTGAAGTGGCGGAACTGGAGCGGGAGCACCACCGCCTGGCCAACGCCAGCCAGCTGCTCGGGGAGTGCCGGCAGGCGCTGGAGCTGCTCCACGAGGGCGAGGAGAGTTCGGTCTCCACCCTGCTGGCGCGCATAGTCCGGCTGCTGGAGCCCCTGCAGGAGATGGACCAATCCCTGCAGGGGGTGCTGGAGCTGCTGAACGGGGCCTCCATCCAGGTGGAGGAGGCGGCGGGCGAGCTGCACCGCAGCATCGCCGCCATCGAACTCAATCCGCAGCGCCTGCAGTGGGTGGAGGAGCGTCTGGCCACCATCCACCAGCTGGCCCGCAAGCACCGCCTGGAGCCGGAGGAGCTGCCCCCCCTGTTGCCGCAACTGCAGCAGGAGCTGCTGGAGCTGGAGCAGTCCGAAACACGCTCCCGGGAGCTGCGCGACGGGTTGAACGCCCTCCTCGCGGAGTACGATGAGGCGGCGTCCGAGCTGACCGGCTGCCGCCGCGAGGCGGCGCGCAGGCTGGGCGAGGCGGTGACCGGCAACATGCAGCAGCTGGGAATGGAGGGGGGGCGGTTCGAGATCCGGCTGGTTCCGCAGGAATCGGGCGAACCCTCGGCCTCCGGGCGGGAGCAGGTGGAGTTCTGGGTGGCCGCCAATCCGGGCCAGCCGCTGCAGCCCCTGGCGAAGGTGGCATCCGGCGGCGAGCTGGCGCGCATCAGCCTGGCGATCCAGGTGGTCACGGCGCAGAGCGCCAGCATCCCCACCCTGGTATTTGACGAGGTGGATGTGGGGATCGGGGGCGGAGTCGCCGAGATAGTGGGGCGCCAGCTACGGATCCTGGGGCGTCACTGCCAGGTGATCTGCGTTACCCACCAGCCGCAGGTGGCGGCCCAGGCCCACCACCACCTGCTGGTGAGCAAGCGGAGCGGCGCCGGCGGGAGCCGCACGGATGTCCGCCCCCTGGGCCGGGAGCAGCGCGTGGAGGAGCTGGCCCGGATGCTGGGAGGGGTGAAGATTACCGGACAGACCATCTCCCACGCCCGCGAGATGATGGAGCGCGGACAGGCTTCCGGCTGAGCGGCGCAGGCTCAGCTTCCCGTGGGTGGAGGAGAAAGCCCTCGGCAGCGGCTGCGTAACTGTTCAGCTTCTACCATTGCTGCGTCGAAAAATGGTCATTCACCCTCGTAAACGCCCGTTTTTCGCCTTGAACCGACCGATTTCAGGGGGGTTCCGAACGGTTGCGCGGTCGTCTCCCCCGCGCCGGGCAAGCCGCCGCAGGGCGGCGGAGAGCCTGGGCGTTGCCGCCGTTGCCGCCGCCTGATCCAGAAGCTCGGCATTCGCCGGCGATATCTGCGGTGGCGGCGCGGCGGGAACCTCTTCCTGAATGATCGCCTCCGGTTGGACCACAATGCGAATCTTGCTGATCCGCCCCATCTCGGGCCGCAGCCGCAGCTCTTTTACCAGCTCGGGCGCCAGGTAGCGTAACCTGGTGGCCCATACAGGTGAACTCACGTACAGATATAGGGTATCATTGACCACGTTGCCCGGCTGGCACTCTCTGGCAAGGGCCGCGGGGAGGAGATTCCTGACTCGCCGCGCCACCAGCTGCAGCTGCCGGCTGCGCCGCATCAGTTCCGCAAGTTCGGGGGGGGAAGAGTGGGCCAGAGTGCGAAAGGTTCCTGAAGAGCTCATCGGCCGGGTTCCGGTTCAAGTGGAGCACAGGATGGTGCGATATATTATATAGCATCTCACCAGCGCTGGCCCCGTCGGTTACACTGCACCCTTGTCGAACGGGAGTGACAATGCAAATAAAAGTAAATTCCAGGTATCTGAAACACTCCACCAGCGCGGTTTCACCCCAGGCGATCTACAGGACAAGGGCCCTGCTGCTTATCGGGGCCTTTTTTGTTGTGACGTTGGCGGCGGCAGCCGTGGGTTACCGGTTCGGGGCGGCCGGGGCCGGACAGCAGCCGGAGGAGATGGCCCGGCACTGGCAGAGCGAGCTCGAGCGGCAGCGCGAGGAGCTGTCGCGGCTGCGCCAGAAGGCGCAGGACAACGTAAATGCCATGTCCCGCCGACTGGGGCAGATGCAGGCCCAGATCATTCGCCTCGAGGCGCTGGGACAGCGGCTGGTCAAGATGGCGCGACTGGACAGCGGAGAGTTTGACTTCGAGCACCTCCCGGCCCAGGGCGGGCCGACCAGTGCCGCGGGACAGAGCGCCATCGAGCCCCCCGACTTCATGGAGGAGCTGGAGCGGCTCTCCCGGCAGCTGGAGGATCGCAGCAGCCAGCTGGAGGTGCTGGAGTCGGTTCTGATGAATCGCAGTCTGCAGGAGGAGGTGCTTCCGGCGGGGCGACCGGTGGTGCAGGGCTGGCTCTCCTCCCGTTACGGAATGAGGACAGATCCGTTCAGCGGGCGGCGGGATTTCCATGCTGGCGTGGATTTCGCGGGCAAGGAGGGCTCTCCGGTGGTGGCTACGGCGGCGGGTGTGGTGACCTGGGCCGGGAACCGCTCGGGATACGGGAGACTGGTGGAGCTGAATCACGGTAACGGTTATCTGACCCGTTACGGCCACAACCGCAAGATTCTGGTCAAGGTGGGGGAGGCGGTGAAAAAGGGGCAGGTGATAGCGGAGATGGGTTCCACCGGGCGCTCCACCGGTCCCCATGTCCATTTCGAGGTGCTGCGGAATGGTCGCGCCGTGAATCCGGCCAGATATATCCGGGCGGCAAACTGAGACTCCGGAGTCCAGCGGCGGGCGGTGTTCTAGTACTCCGTCAAGGTTATAACTCAGGGTGCAGCCGGTCAGGAAGCGGTCATCTGCCAGGCGCGCGACCGCAGGACTAGCCATAGCTAATTCAAGGGAGCGCAACACCGCAGATGACCGCCTCCTGCCCGGCCCGAAGGGAGGTTCCCAAACCGGCCAATGCTGCGTTGCACTCCTTGGAAAGGGCATGCCATTCCCTGCGGAGTACGCCTTGCCTTGGCCGGTTTGGGAAGCTCTGCATCCTAAGTTATAACCTTGACGGAGTACTAGCACTCCGTCAAGTTAATAAATCAGGATGGCCTTCCTCTAATCGTATGGGTGAAATGGTAAATCATCCTTGACAGGCAGAATGCACGCCGGAAGATGGTCGGCATGAGGGGATTGGGGCACTTTGGGATAGCCGGAGCAGTTGCAATTTGCGCAGGTGGTGGATATCACCCAGGTTCCCGGCCAGACGGCCCCAATCCCCTCATGGCTACCGAGTATGTGGCGTGCATTCTGCCTGTCAAGGACGGAGCCGCTACGCGGTGATTTACCGTTTCACCCATACGATTAGAGGAAGGCCATCCTGATTTATTACCTTTACCTTGAAAGAGTGCCGGCAGGGAGGGGCGTTTTTCCCCGCGCGGCCCGTAGCGAACCTTTTCCCTCCGGTATCGTCCAACCGTGAACCCCGGAGTCGATGGTCCGGGACATCCCCCCTCTTATGTCAAGCAGGCACTAATGCTGTATCATTGATCCTCCCTAGACCAACGGTACGGGCACCCAATGGTAACCAAGGTACTCAACAGGATTTTCGGCAGCCGTAACGACCGTCTGCTCAAGCGGCTGAACAAGATTGTCGTCCGGATCAACTCCCTGGAAGAGGAGGTCGCAGCCCTGAGCGACAGCGAGCTGCGCGCCAGGACCGACCAGTTCCGCCAGCGGCTGGCGGATGGCGAGAGCCTGGATGATCTGTTGCCGGAGGCTTTCGCGGTGGTGCGGGAGGCGGGCAAGAGGGTGCTCGACATGCGCCATTTCGACGTGCAGCTGATCGGCGGCATGGTGCTGCACGAGGGGAAGATCGCGGAGATGCGCACCGGCGAGGGCAAGACCCTGGTGGCCACTCTGGCGGTATATCTCAATGCACTGCCCGGCAAGGGGGTGCATGTGGTGACGGTAAACGACTATCTGGCGCGCCGCGATGCCGAGTGGATGGGTAAGCTCTACGAGTTCCTGGGGCTCACCACCGGCGTGGTGGTTTCCGGCATGGACAACGCGGCGCGCCGCGAGGCCTACGCCGCGGATGTGACCTACGGCACCAACAACGAGTTCGGGTTCGACTATCTGCGCGACAACATGGCCTTCAGCCGCGAGGAGCAGGTACAGCGCGGCCTGAACTACGCCATCGTGGACGAGGTGGACTCCATACTCATCGACGAGGCGCGCACCCCCCTGATCATCTCCGGTCCGGCGGAGGACAGCTCGGAGCTGTATGTAAGCATCGATAAACTGATCCCCAACCTGGAGAAACAGGAGGAGGAGGACGGCCCGGGCGATTTCTCGGTGGACGAGAAGAGCAAGCAGGTGTTCCTGACCGAGGCCGGCCACCAGCGGGTGGAGCAGCTGATGATCGAGGCCGGCCTGCTGAAAGAGAACGAAAGCCTGTACGACACATCCAACATCGGCCTGATGCACCATCTGATGGCGGCCCTGCGCGCCCACGCCCTGTTCCAGCGCAATGTGGACTATATTGTCCAGAACGGCCAGATCGTAATCGTGGACGAGTTCACCGGGCGCACCATGCCGGGACGGCGCTGGTCCGAGGGGCTGCACCAGGCGGTGGAGGCCAAGGAGGGGGTTCCCATCCAGCAGGAGAACCAGACCCTGGCCTCCATCACCTTCCAGAACTACTTCCGCATGTATGACAAGCTGGCCGGAATGACCGGTACCGCGGACACCGAGGCCTACGAGTTCCAGCAGATCTACGATCTCGAAGTGGCGGTGATCCCCACCAACAAGCCGGTGGGGAGGGTCGATTTCGGTGATCTGATCTACATGACCCAGCGTGAGAAGTTTGACTCGGTCATAGAGGACATCAAGGATTGCGTCAAGCGCCAGCAGCCGGTGCTGGTGGGGACCACCTCCATCGAGACCTCCGAGTACCTCTCGGGGATGCTGAAAAAAGCCGGCATCAAGCATGAGGTGCTGAACGCCAAGCAGCATGAGCGTGAGGCGGAGATCGTGGCCCAGGCCGGCTGCCCCGGCGCGGTGACCATCGCCACCAACATGGCGGGCCGCGGTACCGACATCGTGCTGGGCGGCAATCTGGAGGCGGAGCTCAAGAAGCTGCCGGAGGATGATGAGCAGGCCCGCCAGGAGGCGCGTGAGCGCTGGCAGAAGCGTCACGACCAGGTCATCAAGGCGGGAGGCCTGCACATCATCGGCACCGAGCGCCACGAATCGCGCCGTATCGACAACCAGCTGCGTGGCCGTTCCGGGCGGCAGGGGGATCCCGGATCCAGCCGCTTCTACCTGGCGCTGGAGGACAACCTGATGCGCATCTTCGCCTCCGAGCGGGTGGCGGCCATCATGCAGAAGCTGGGCATGCAGGAGGGGGAGGCCATCGAGCACCCCTGGGTGACCAAGGCCATAGAGAACGCCCAGCGCAAGGTGGAGGGGCGCAACTTCGACATCCGCAAGCAGCTGCTCGAGTATGACGACGTGGCCAACGACCAGCGCAAGGTGATCTACGAGCAGCGCAGCGAGCTGATGGAGAGCGACGACATCTCCGAAACCATCTCCGACATCCGCTACGATGTGGTCAACAGCCTCATCGACACCTATGTTCCGCCCCAGAGCATAGACGAGCAGTGGGACATCCCCGGCCTGGAGCAGGCGCTGGAGAGCGAGTTTGGCCTCAAGCTGGATCTGCAGGGGTGGCTGGATGCCGACGAATCCCTGCATGAGGAGGGTCTGCGCGAGCGCATCCTGGAGGAGCTGGAGAAGGAGTATGCGGCCAAGGAGCAGCTGGCGGGCAGCGAGGTGCTGCGCCAGTTCGAGAAGGCCGCCATGCTGCAGGTGCTGGATACCGCCTGGAAGGAGCACCTGGCGGCCATGGACTACCTGCGCCAGGGGATCCATCTGCGTGGCTACGCCCAGAAGAATCCCACCCAGGAGTTCAAGCGGGAGGCGTTCGAACTGTTCAACCGGTTGCTGGACCGGATCAAACATGAGACCATCTCGGTATTGAGCAAGGTTCAGGTACGCGCCCCCGAGGATGTGGAGGCGGTGGAGGAGCGGCGCCGCCGGCAGGTGGAGTTGAACTACCAGCATGCCCAGGCGTCCGCCCTGTCCGGAGCCGGGGAACCACCCCCCGAGGATCGGCAGGAGAGGCACGCCCCGTTTGTGCGCGAAGGGCGCAAGATCGGGCGCAACGAGCCCTGTCCCTGCGGGTCGGGAAAGAAGTACAAGCGCTGCCACGGCAGACTGAGCTGATATGGCGGTCGGCTGGCAGGGGTGGCCGGAGATGCACCCGGTGGCCGGAATACGGCTGGGGAGCGCCTGCGCCGGGATCCGCGAGGAGGGGCGGCGCGATCTGGTGATCATGGAGCTGGCCGAGGGCTCCTCCTGCGCGGCGCTGTTCACCCGTAACCGGTTCTGCGCCGCGCCGGTCACGGTGGCCCGGGAGCACCTGCGGCGCGCAACCCCCCGCTACCTGCTGATCAACACCGGCAACGCCAACGCCGGGACCGGTGCGCAGGGGGTGGCCGACGCCCGCGCCTGCTGCGCGGGGCTGGCGCGGCTGGCGGAGCTGCCCGTGGAGACCGTGCTGCCCTTCTCTACCGGGGTGATTGGCGAGCCGCTGCCGGTGGAGGCCATTCTCTCCGGCCTGCCGGAGGCCTGGCGCTCCCTCTCCGCCGCCGGCTGGGAGCAGGCGGCGTGCGGAATCATGACTACCGACACGGTGCCCAAGGGCGCCTCCGTCCGCCTGGCTATGGATGGCGGAACGGTAAGCGTGACGGGGATTGCCAAGGGGGCCGGAATGATCCGCCCCGACATGGCCACCATGCTCGCCTTCATCGCCACCGACGCCATGCTGGAGCCGGATCTGCTGCAGCGCTGTCTCGACGAGGCGGTGGAGTGTAGCTTCAACCGCATCACGGTGGATGGCGACACCTCCACCAACGACGCCTGCCTGCTGGTCGCCACCGGCCGGGCGCCACAGGAGCCCATCTGCCGCGAGGATGATCCGCGCTATGCGGCGCTGGCCGCGGCGGTGCGCCAGGTGTGTGAACGGCTGGCCCAGGCCATCGTGCGCGATGCGGAGGGGGCCACCAAGTTCATCACCATCGAGGTGCAGGGCGGCCGCGACCGCCAGGAGTGCCTGCAGGTGGCCTACACCATTGCCCACTCGCCGCTGGTGAAGACCGCGTTCTTCGCCAGTGATCCCAACTGGGGCCGGATCCTGGCCGCCATCGGCCGGTCCGGACTCCCAGAGCTGGATGTCGGGGCGCTCACCCTGCATCTGGGAGATGTGTGCCTGGTGCGCGACGGCGCGCGGGATCCCGGTTACCGGGAGGAGGCGGCCCAGGCGGTGATGGATCGGGAGGAGATCACCATCCGCGTGGATCTGGGGCGCGGCGCGGCGCGGGAGAGGATCTGGAGCTGCGATCTCTCCCACGACTACATCCGCATCAATGCCGAATACCGCACCTGACGCAGATGCTCCATGTGGCCGCGGCGGTAATCGTTGGTGAAAGCGGAAAGATCCTGATTGCCCAGCGCCCCCGCCACCTCCACCAGGGGGGATTGTGGGAGTTTCCCGGCGGCAAGCTGGAGCCCGGCGAGGATGCGGAGCAGGCGCTGCGCCGCGAACTGCGCGAGGAGCTGGGCATCACCGTACAGCAGGGCAGGCCCCTGATCCGGATTCGCCACCGCTATCCGGAGCATAAGGTGCTGCTGGATGTGTGGCGGGTGACCGGCTACCGGGGCGAGCCCGGCGGCCGCGAGGGGCAGGCGCTGCGCTGGGTAGCGCCGGAGCAGCTGCCGGACTACCCGGTTCCCGCCGCCAACCGGGCGGTGGTGGCCGCCGCCCGCCTCCCCGGGCGCTGCCTGGTTACCCCGGAGCCGCCGGCCGATGCGGCGAAATTCCTGTCCCGCCTGGAGCAGAGCCTGAAGAGGGGCATACGGTTGATCCAGCTGCGCGCCAAGGGGGTGGACGAGCGCTCCTACCGCAGCCTGGCGCGGCGGGTTGCGGCGCTGGCCCACGGCCACGGCGCCCGCGTATTGCTGAACGCGGACCCCCGGCTGGCGGTGGAGCTGGGGGCGGACGGGGTTCATCTCACCAGCAGGCGGCTGCTCTCCCTGCAACAAAGGCCGCTGCCCCGCTCCAGCTGGGTGGCCGCATCCTGTCATGATGAACGGGAGCTGGAGCACGCCGCCCGCATCGGGGTGGACTTCGCGCTGCTGGGTCCGGTGCGCCCCACCGCCAGCCATCCGGATGCCCGGGTGCTCGGATGGGAGCGTTTCTCCCGCCTGGTGGAGGAGGCCCGGCTACCGGTATTCGCCCTGGGGGGAGTGGGGGAGGAGCAGCTGGAGCGGGCCCGCTCCTGCGGAGCCCAGGGGATCGCCGCGATACGCGCCTTCTGGCGGGATTGACGGCGATCTTTGTGATAGACTCGCAGGCTTTACCGGCGACTCCCGGAAAGTGGAGAGCTGCCCGTACGGTCCGGGTGCGGTGGATGAGCGAGAGCGGTTTTGAGGATGATCCGGAGGCGCTGGAGGCGGCGGCCCTGCGGCTCCTGGCGCGGCGGGAACACTCGGCGCAGGAGCTGCACCGCAAGCTGCGGCAGCGGGGATTCGCGCAGCGCGCCATCGAGCGGATGGTGCGCAGCCTGCAGCAGCGCCGGCTGCTGAACGATCAGCGCTTTGCCGAGGCGTACGTGCGCGCGCGGCGCGACAAGGGGTTCGGGCCGCTGCGCATACGGGCCGAGCTGCGCGAGCGCGGAGTGGCGGAGGAGCTGATCGAGGCCGAGCTGGACCCCTCCGATCCCCAATGGCGCGAGCTGCTGCGCCGGGTCAGGGAGCGGCGTTTCGGCAGCGCACCCCCCGGCGACCGGCGCGAGCGGGCGCGCCAGGCCCGCTTCCTGCAGCAGCGCGGGTTCGCGGCCGGGGAGATCAGGGAGCTGCTGCGCGAGGAAGAGTGACCCCGTGCAAAGAGTATGAAAAGCAACCAACTGCGCAAGGCATTTCTGGAGTTTTTCCGCGCGCGCGGGCACGAGATAGTGCCCGGCAGCCCGCTGGTGCCCGCCAACGACCCCACCCTGCTGTTCACCAATGCCGGCATGGTGCAGTTCAAGGAGGTGTTCCTGGGGCTGGAGCAGCGCCCCTACCGGCGGGCCGCCAGCGTGCAGCGCTGCGTACGCGCCGGGGGCAAGCACAACGACCTGGAGAACGTCGGCTACACCTCGCGCCACCACACCTTCTTCGAGATGCTGGGCAACTTCAGCTTTGGCGACTACTTCAAGCGCGAGGCCATTGAGTACGCCTGGGAGTTTCTTACCGGAACGCTGGGTATCGATCCGCAGCGGCTCTGGGTCACCGTGTATGAGGAGGACGACGAGGCCGCCGCCATCTGGCTGGAGGAGATCGGCGTGGACCGGGCGCGCTTCTCGCGCATCGGCGCCCACGACAACTTCTGGTCCATGGGCGACACCGGCCCCTGCGGCCCGTGCAGCGAGATCTTCTACGACCACGGCCCGGAGGTGGAGGGCGGGCCGCCGGGAACCCCGCAGCAGGACGGGGATCGCTACGTGGAGATCTGGAACCTGGTGTTCATGCAGTACGACCGCGACCAGGAGGGGCGCCTGAACCCTCTGCCGCGCCCCTCGGTGGACACCGGCATGGGACTGGAGCGGCTGGCCGCCGTGATGCAGGGGGTGCACAGCAACTACGACATAGATCTGTTCCGCAGCCTGATCGAGGCGGTAGCCGGCCTGACCGAAGATCCCTCCGCCTGCGACCCGGTCTCGCTGCGGGTGATAGCGGATCACATCCGCTCCTGTGCATTTCTGGTTACGGACGGCGTGGTCCCCTCCAACGAGGGGCGCGGTTACGTGCTGCGCCGCATAATCCGCCGCGCGGTGCGCCACGGCAGCAGGCTGGGGCTGACGGGCCCGTTCTTCTACCGCCTGGTGGACCCTCTCATAGAGCAGATGGGGGAGGCCTACCCGGAGCTGCCCGCCGCCCGCGACTACGTAATGCGCGTGCTGAAACAGGAGGAGGAGCGCTTCGCCGAGACCCTGGAGCATGGCCTGCGCCACCTGGAGGAGGCGCTGGCGCAGGTGCAGGGGGGGGAGCTGCCGGGCGAGACGGTATTCCGCCTCTACGACACCTACGGCTTCCCGGTGGATCTGACCGCCGACATCGCCCGTGAACGGGGCGTGCGGCTGGGCATGGAGGGGTTCGAGCGGCAGATGGCGGCGCAGCGCGAACGGGCCCGGGCCGCCGGCCAGTTCGATGCCGCCTTCGGAGAGCGTCTGGAGATCGAGGCGCAGAGCGAATTCACCGGCTACGAGCGCCTGGAGCAGAGCTCCCGCGTGGTGGCGCTGTACCGGGACGGCCGCCCGGTGGACTCCCTGCAGGAGGGGGAACAGGGAGCGGTGGTGCTGGATGCCACCCCCTTCTATGGCGAGTCCGGCGGGCAGGTGGGAGACAGCGGGGAGCTGCGTTCGGCGGATACCCGCTTCCAGGTATCCGATACCCGCCGTGAGAGTGGCGGCGTGAATCTCCATCTCGGCAGCGTCACCTCCGGCACACTGAAGCTGGGCGACCGGCTGGAAGCGCGGGTGGATGCCCAGCGGCGCCGCGACATCGCCTGCCACCACACCGCGACCCACCTGCTGCATGCCGCGCTGCGCCAGGTGCTGGGCGAGCATGTGACCCAGAAGGGGTCGCTGGTGGAGCCGCAGCGGCTGCGGTTCGACTTCTCCCACTTCGAACCGCTGGACGAGGCGCAGCTGGCCGCGATTGAGCGGCTGGTCAACGCCCGCATCCGCGCCAACCTGCCGGTGGAGACCCGCATCATGTCCCTGCAGGAGGCGCGCGCCGCGGGCGCCATGGCGCTGTTCGGCGAGAAGTACGGCGCCCGGGTCCGAGTGCTCAGCATCGGCGATTTCTCCATCGAGCTGTGCGGCGGTACCCACGCGGCGCGCAGCGGAGATCTGGGGCTGTTCAAGATCGTGGCCGAGAGCGGCATTGCGGCGGGAGTGCGCCGCATCGAGGCGGTGGCCGGAGCGCGGGCCGAGCAGTGGTGCGCCACGACCGAGCAGCATCTGCGGGAGCTGTGCGGGCTGCTCAAGGCGGATCGTGACAGCGCCGCCGGCAAGCTGTCCCAGCTGCTGGAGCGCAACCGCGCCCTGGAGAAGGAGCTGGAGCGGCTCAAGCAGCGGCTGGCCAGCAGCCAGGGGAGCGATCTGGCGGCGCAGGCGGTGGAGATGGATGGTATCAAGGTGCTGGCGGCGCGGCTGGAGGGCGCCGACAGCAAGACCCTGCGCAGCACCCTGGATCAGCTGAAATCCCGCCTGGGCAGCGCGGCCATAGTGCTGGCCTCGAGTGACGGCCAGCGGGTGAACCTGGTGGCCGGGGTCACCAGGGATCTCACCTCCCGCATCAAGGCCGGAGATCTGGTCAACAGCGTGGCGCGCCAGGTGGGTGGCCGGGGTGGTGGACGGCCGGACATGGCCCAGGCGGGCGGCAACCGCCCCGAGGCGTTGCAGGCCGCGCTGGACGCGGTTCCGGAGTGGATCAGACAGCAGTGTCACTGATCGTGCAGAAATATGGGGGCACCTCGGTAGGCACCCCGGAGCGGATCGTGGAGGTGGCGCGGAGGATACGGCGCTGGCGGGAGCAGGGCCATGACATCGTGGTGGTGGTCTCCGCCATGAGCGGCGAGACCAACCGCCTGCTGCAGATCGCCAGGGAGATCACCCCCTCCCCCGATCCCCGGGAGCTGGATGTGCTGCTCTCCACCGGCGAACAGGTGACCATAGCCCTGCTCTGCATGGCCCTGCACCGGCTGGGGTGCGCGGCGCGCTCCTACACCGGCGCCCAGGTGCACATCCGCACCGACAGCACCTTCAACAAGGCGCGCATCCTGGAGATCGATGAGCAGAAGGTGCGTGGCGATCTGGCGCAGGGCAGGGTGGTGGTGGTGGCCGGATTCCAGGGCGTGGATGGCGCGGGCAACATCACCACCCTGGGACGCGGCGGCTCGGACACCACCGCCGTGGCGCTGGCCGCGGCCCTGAAGGCCGGCGAGTGCCAGATCTACACCGACGTGGACGGGGTCTATACCACCGATCCGAGGGTGGTGCCCCAGGCGCGCCGCCTGGAGCGCATCACCTTCGAGGAGATGCTGGAGATGTCCAGCCTGGGATCGAAGGTGCTGCAGATTCGGGCGGTGGAGTTTGCCGGCAAATATGGTGTGCCGTTACGGGTCCTCTCCTCCTTCGAAGAGGGGGAGGGGACGCTGATTACCAAAGAGGAACAACAGGATATGGAGCAGGCGGTGATCTCCGGGATCGCGTTCAACCGCGACGAGGCCAAGCTGACCATTCTGGGCGTGCCGGACGAGCCGGGCGTGGCGTACCGGATCGTGGGCCCCATCGGGGAGGCCAATATCGAGCTGGACATGATCATCCAGAATGTGGGAGCCGATGGCAACACCGACTTCACCTTCACCGTGCATCGCAGCGATTACCAGAAAGCGCTGGAAATTTTGTCCCGGTTGGCGGATGATTTAGGGGCGCGCGAGGTTGAAGGTGACAACAGGATTGCTAAAATCTCTCTAGTGGGCGTGGGAATGCGCTCACACGCGGGGATCGCCAGCACCATGTTCAGGGCACTGGCGGATGAGGGGATCAACATCCGCATGATCTCCACGTCAGAGATAAAGATCTCTGTGGTGGTGGACGATAAATATCTTGAGCTTGGTGTGAGGGCGCTGCATTCAGCGTTTGGGCTGGGCGGCGCGGTGCAGGATAGGAGCCGGGGGGAGTAAGCAGTTAAGATCGCAATAAAATTGTAACATTATTTCTATCTTGTTGCTCCCGTCTTTGTTAGTTAAGTACGATGTAATCACATGCTGGTTTAATGATTGAGGCCGCCTCGATCATCGTGTGCGTGGTTGGTCATGGACTGAAGGGAGATGTGTGGAAAATGTTGATTTTGACGAGACGAGTAGGTGAGACCCTGGTTATCGGTGATGATGTCACGGTGACCGTGCTTGGTGTAAAGGGTAACCAGGTGAGGATCGGGATCAATGCGCCCAAGGAGGTAGCCGTGCACCGGGAGGAGATCTACGAGCGCATCAAGAAAGAGCAGAAAAACATAACGCTGGTCAAGTAACGGGAGCAAGGTAATTCGCCCGCTGCGGTCAAGATCCGGGGGGCTGCGGGGGGAGCGCAGCCCGGGCGGTCGAGATGTGAGATGTTCCGGTCCATGCAAGGCTGCTGGTTCCCCGCATGCCGGAGAGGTTTTTGTCGGGTGCTGCCAGTACTTTTTCAAGGTAGTAGATCAGGAAAACCTTCCTGATCTACTACCTTGAAAAAGTACCGGGAAGGCCCTGCGTCGCGCAGCCGTAACCGTTTTCCCAATGCTACGCTCTTGAGTTGCGCGGCCCATCTGCCGTGCGCAGCATGCTGCGCATCTGTTCCAGATGTGCCCGGCCGCGGCGCAGGCTCTCCTCGGGCGAGAGTTTGGCAGCGCGGGATCCACCCCGCCACTCGAGATCGTCCGCCGGCAGCTCATCCAGAAAGCGGCTCGGTTCGCACTCCACCATCTCACCCCCTCTCTTGCGCCTTCTCGCGCAGAGAAAGGTGAGGGTGCGCTGGGCGCGGGTGATGCCGACATAGGCCAGACGGCGCTCCTCCTCCAGCGCCTCCCCCTCGAGGCTGGCGTGATGGGGCAGCAGCTGCTCCTCCATTCCCACCAGGAATACATGCGGGAACTCCAGCCCCTTGGCGGCATGGATGGTCATGAGCGCCACCGCATCCGCCTCCCCTTCCTCCTGATCACTGCGCCCGAGAATGTCCATCAGGGTCATGTGGGAGACCAGCTCTGCCAGGCTTCTCTCCTTTGTCCCGCTCTCCTGGATCCGTTTCATCCAGGCCAGCAGCTCCTGGATGTTTTCCCAGCGCCGTTCGGCCATCTTGCCATCCCTGGAGCTCTCCTCCAGCCATTGTCGATACTCCGTCTGGACGAGCAGATCCCGGACCAGCTCCAGCGCATCGCCCCGTTCCGCACGGTGCGCCATCTCCACCAGCCAGTTGGCGAAGCGCTGCAGCCGCTGCAACGCGCGCTCGGAGAGATGGTGTGCCAGCCCCAGCTCGAAGCAGGCGGTAAACAGGGAGATCCCCCGCTCCCTGCTATAGGCGGCAAGCTTCTCCAGGGTTCCCGGTCCGATCTCGCGGCGCGGGGTGTTGACGACGCGCAGGAAGGCGGTGTCGTCGTCCTGGTTTACCAGCAGGCGCAGATAGGCCATCAGATCCTTGATCTCGGTACAGGCGAAAAACGAGGTGCCGCCACTCAGACGGTAGGGAATATTGTGCTCCCGCAGCGCCCGTTCAAACGGGCGCGACTGGTGATTGCCCCGGTACAGAATGGCGTAGTCCCGGAACCTCCCCCCCCTTACGAAGCGGTGATGGAGGATCTCGGAGGCCGCCCGCTCCGCCTCCTGCTGCTCGTCATCCACCTGAATCACCCGCAGGGGATCGCCGTAGCCCAGCTCGCTCCAGAGCCGCTTCTCGAACAGGTGCGGATTGTTGCCGATCAACTGGTTGGCCGCCTTGAGGATGCGCCCCGTAGAGCGGTAGTTCTGCTCCAGCTTGATCACCTTGAGGGCCGGAAAGTCATCCCGCAGACGGGCCAGATTCTCCGGATTGGCGCCACGCCAGGCGTAGATGGACTGATCGTCGTCGCCCACCACGGTGAGCGCCCCGCGCACCCCTGTCAGCAGTCTGACCAGGCGGTACTGGGTGGCGTTGGTATCCTGATATTCGTCCACCAGCAGGTAGCGGATGGTGTTGCACCAGCGCTCCAGAGTGTCGGGGCGCTGCTCGAACAGCAGTACCGGAAGCATGATCAGATCATCGAAATCGAGCGCGTTATAGAGCCTCAGGCGGTGAACGTACTCCCCGTACAGCTCTGCCGCTGTAGCCGCGGTCGGATCATCCGGCGCCGCCTCCTGCCGGGCCTGTTCGGGGGAGACAAGGCCATTCTTCCAGCGCGATATCCGCCAGCGCACCTGTTCTGCCAGCCCCTTGTCATCACCCGCGCCACGCCGCATCAGCTCCCTGATCAGATCCAGGCTGTCGCCGGCGTCATAAATGGAGAACCCGGGCCGGTATCCCAGACCATCCAGCTCCCGCCGGATGATGTCCAGCCCGAGGGTGTGAAAAGTGGAGACTCGCAGGCCGTGCCCCTGCCTGCCCTCCAGCAGTCTGCCCACCCTCTCCTTCATCTCGCGCGCCGCCTTGTTGGTGAAGGTGACAGCAGCTATGTTACGCGCGGGGATACCGCACTCCCGGATCAGCCAGGCGATCTTGTGGGTGATCACCCGCGTCTTGCCACTACCTGCCCCCGCAAGCACCAGAAGCGGTCCGTCCATGTAGCGCACCGCCTTGTGCTGGCGCGGATTCAGGCGTGGTTCCGGGAAGCGGGAGGTATTCATGGGGGCGCTATTGTACCAGCCCCGGGAAGCGGATCATCCGGATCGTCTGCAGCGGCAGGAGAGATTATGGGTGGCTTGCCTTGCTTGGGGATCTTGTGTATCATTATGGAGCTCGGATGCGGGGTGGAGCAGTCCGGTAGCTCGTCGGGCTCATAACCCGAAGGTCGTAGGTTCAAATCCTGCCCCCGCTACCAATTGCATAACAAAAAAGCCCCGAATCCGGGGTTTTTTTGTTGCAAGAGGCTGATCTATAATAGCCAGTCGGCGCCCGCGTTGTCATGGGCGCAAAGAGAAGTGGGCCATACGGCCCATTTTTTGTTTGTAGCACGGGGAACGGATGGTACGGCAGGCGGCTGATCGGTTGTACAGGCTGTTGACTCCAGCGGTAACCGCTCTTGGCTATGAGCTGGTGGGAGTTGAGCACCTTCGGCAGGGTAGGCACTCGGTCCTGCGGCTCTACATCGACAGCGACAGCGGCGTGACCGTGGAAGATTGCGCCCGTGTCAGCCATCAGGTGAGTGGCGTGCTGGATGTGGAAGATCCGGTGCGGGGGGAGTACTCCCTGGAGGTCTCCTCACCCGGGCTGGACCGGCCGCTCTTCTCCCTGGCCCAGTTCGAGCGCTTCCGTGGTCGGCGGGCGCGGCTGGTGCTCGCCACGCCGCGCGCCGGGCGGCGCAAGTTCAGCGGCAGACTGGAGGGGGTGCGGGACGGACGGGTGGTGGTCGAGGTGGACGGGGAGCAGCTGCTGTTCTCTCTGGCGGAGATCGACAGGGCGCGGCTGGTGCCGGAGCTGTAGTTTATCGAAACGTTTCTGTAGAGGCATGGTATGAGTAAAGATATTCTGCTTGTTGTTGATGTCGTATCCAACGAGAAGGGGGTGGACAAGGAGGTCATCTTCGAAGCGCTGGAGGCCGCCCTCGCAACGGCAACCAGGAAACGCCATGCCGGAGATGTCGATGTGCGTGTGGAGATCGATCGGGAGACCGGGGACTACCGCACCTTCCGGCGCTGGGAGGTGGTTGAGGATGATGCCGTGGAGGCTCCCCAGCGGCAGTTCACCCTGAGCGCGGCGCGGGAGGACAACCCGGATATCCAGCTGGGGGACTACCTCGAGGAGGAGATCGAGTCGGAGAGTTTCGGCCGGATCGCCGCCCAGACCGCCAAGCAGGTGATCGTGCAGAAGGTCAGGGAGGCGGAGCGGGCGCGTATTGTCGAGGAGTACAAGGATCGGGTCGGGGAGCTGCTCTACGGCGTGGTCAAGCGGGTGGATCGGGGCAACGTCACCCTGGATCTGGGCAACAACGTGGAGGCCTTCATCCCCCGCGAGGAGATGATCCCGCGCGAACCGGTGCGTTCCGGGGATCGCCTGCGCGGCTACCTGAAGGAGGTGCGCTTCGAACCGCGCGGCCCGCTGCTGTTCGTGAGCCGCACCGCCCCCGAGTTCATCGTCGAGCTGTTCAAGCTGGAGGTGCCGGAGGTGGGGGACGGATTGATCGAGATCCGGGGCGCGGCGCGCGATCCCGGCCTGCGCGCCAAGATCGCCGTCCACTCCACCGACCCGCGCCTGGATCCGGTGGGTGCCTGCGTGGGGATGCGCGGCTCGCGCGTTCAGGCGGTATCCAACGAGCTGGCGGGGGAGCGGGTGGACATCGTGCTGTGGAACGAAAACCCGGCCCTGTTCGTAATCAACGCCATGGCCCCGGCGGAGGTGGCGTCGGTAACCATAGACGAGGATGCGCACAGCATGGATGTGGCGGTGGAGGAGGAGACGCTGGCCCAGGCCATCGGCCGCAACGGCCAGAACGTGCGCCTTGCCAGCGAGCTGACCGGCTGGGAGCTGAACGTAATGACCGAGGCACAGGCCGAGGAGAAGAACGAGCAGGAGACCCAGTCGCTGATCGAGCTGTTCCAGAAGCATCTCGGCGTGGACGAGGAGGTGGGCGAGATCCTGGCGCGGGAGGGGTTCTCAAGCATTGAGGAGGTGGCCTATGTGCCCACCAGTGAGATGCTGGAGATCGAGGAGTTCGATGAGGAGATAGTCAAGGAGCTGCGTGACAGAGCCAGGGATGCCCTGTTGACCATGGCCATTTCCAAGGAGGAGGTTATTCTGGGGGCCGACGAGCCTGCCGGGAATCTGCTGGCGATGGAGGGGGTGGACGAGGAGCTGGCGCGGCAGCTGGCCAACCGCGGCATCACCTCCGTGGAGGAGCTGGCGGAACAGGCGGTCGACGATCTCATGGAGATCGAAGGCATGGATGAAGAGAAGGCTGCACAACTGATCATGAAGGCGCGGGAACCATGGTTTGCTGAACAGGCGCAGGAGTAAGAGGGAGAGACCAATGGCTGAAGTGAGTGTCGATGAGTTTGCGAGAACGGTGGGTATCCCGGTCGAGCGGCTCCTGGAGCAGCTTCAGGAGGCCGGTGTCGCCACCTTGCAGGCCAACAGCCTCATCAGCGATGAGGAGAAACGGAAGCTGCTGAGTCACCTGCGAAGCAAACATGGGGCCTCCAGGGAGGGGGATGCTCCCAAGCGCGTCACGCTGAAACGCAAGAGCGTCAGCGAGGTGAAGCTGGGTACCGGCCGGGGGGCGGCGGCCAAGACGGTTACCGTCGAGGTGCGCAAGAAGCGCACCTACGTGAAACGCAGCGTGGTGGAGGAGGAGTCCAGGCGCCTGGAGCGGGAGCGTGCCGAGCGGGAGGCGGCAGAAGAGGCGCGCCGTCGCGAGGAGGAGGCCCGGCGTCGGGAGGAGGCCGCCAGAAAGGCGGCCGAGGAGGAGAAGCGCGCCGCCGCTTCTCCGGTTACGGAACCACCCGGGGAGTCGCCACCTGCCCGGCGGGAGGAGAAGAGGCCCCAGCGCCGGGAGGGGGGCGAGGAGAAGAAGGCCAGGACCAAGCCGGCGGCGCGCCGCGAGGAGAAGCGGGACAAACATGGCAGACTGGGGTTGTCCGATGAAGGCCGCCGCGCCGCCCGCCCCTCCCGGAAAAAGAGGGCGGGACGGGTAGCGGTGAAGGCGGCGGCGCCCCAGCACGGCTTCGAGAAACCGGTTGGCCCGATAGTACGGGAGGTGGTGGTTCCCGAGGCCATCACCGTGGCCGATCTGGCACAGCGCATGTCGGTAAAGGCCGCGGAGGTGATAAAGGAGTTGATGAAGATGGGCACCATGGTGACCATCAACCAGATGCTGGATCAGGATACAGCCGCCATAGTGGTGGAGGAGATGGGCCACAAGGCCACTCTCCGCAAGGAGAGCAGCATCGAGGAGGAGCTGGAGCTGGGGGCGGAGTCCGCATCGGGCGAGGAGGAGACACGCCCGCCGGTGGTGACCATCATGGGGCACGTGGATCACGGCAAGACCTCCCTGCTGGATTACATCCGCAAGTCGAAGGTCACCTCCGGCGAGGCCGGTGGAATCACCCAGCACATCGGCGCCTATCACGTGGATATCGAAGGTGGCACCATCACCTTCCTGGATACCCCCGGCCATGCGGCATTCACCGCCATGCGGGCCCGCGGCGCCAGCGTAACGGATATCATCGTGCTGGTGGTCGCCGCCGATGACGGGGTGATGCCGCAGACCAAGGAGGCCATCGAGCACGCCCGGGCGGCAGAGGTGCCGATAATCGTGGCGGTAAACAAGATCGACAAGCCAGAGGCGGATCCGGACCGGGTGAAGAACGAACTCTCGCAGCTGGAGGTGATCCCCGAGGAGTGGGGCGGTGACACCATGTTCGTCAACGTCTCCGCCAAGACCGGCCAGGGGGTGGACGATCTGCTGGAGGGGATCCTGCTGCAGTCCGAGGTGCTGGAGCTGAAGGCCACGAGGGAGGGACCGGCACGCGGGGTAATCATCGAGTCGCGCCTGGATCGGGGGCGCGGGGTGGTGGCCTCGCTGCTGGTGCAGAAGGGTACCCTGCACAAGGGGGACGTACTGCTGGCCGGCCAGGAGTATGGCCGCGTGCGCGCCATGCTGGACGAGAACGGCAAGCCCATCAACGAGGCGGGGCCATCCATCCCGGTGGAGATTCTGGGGCTGTCCGGCACCCCCAACGCCGGTGACGAAGCGCTGGTGGTGGCCAGCGAGCGCAAGGCGCGCGAGGTGGCGCTGTTCCGACAGGGCAAGTTCCGGGAGATCAAGCTGGCACGCCAGCGGGCCGCCAAGCTGGAGAACATGTTTGCGCAGATGGAAGAGGGCAAGGTCCATACCCTGAACGTGGTGCTCAAGGCGGATGTACAGGGATCGGTGGAGGCCATAACCGACGCCCTGACCAAGCTCTCCACCGACGAGGTGCGCGTCAACACCTTGTCCAGCGGCGTGGGTGGCATCACCGAGTCGGATGTCAACCTGGCGCTGGCATCCAAGGCGGTGATCATTGGATTCAACGTGCGTGCCGAGGCGGGCACCCGCGCCATGGCCCAGGAGGAGGGGGTGGAGATCCGCTACTACAGCGTGATCTACGATCTAATCGACGATATCAAGCAGGCCATGAGCGGCATGCTGGCTCCAGAGCTCAAGGAGGAGATCATCGGGCTGGCCGAGGTGCGCGACGTATTCCGCTCCCCCAAGATCGGCGCCATTGCCGGCTGCATGGTTACCGAGGGGGTGGTCAAGCGCAACAATCCCATCCGCGTACTGCGTGACAACATCGTCATCTTCGAGGGGGAGCTGGAGTCCCTGCGCCGCTTCAAGGATGATGTCAACGAGGTCAAGCAGGGGCTGGAGTGCGGCATCGGCGTGAAGAATTACGACGATGTGCGCATCGGTGATCAGATCGAGGTTTATGAACGGGTGCAGGTTGCCCGCAAGATAGATTGACCGTGCCCAGAGAGTTCGACCGTACCCGCCGTATAGGAGAGCAGCTGCAGCGTGAGCTGGCCGGCCTCATCCGCGAGGAGATAAGGGACCCCCGCATAGGAATGGTGACCGTGGTGGATGCCAGAGTGAGCCGCGATCTCTCTCACGCCCGTATCTATGTGACACTGCTCTCGGGCGATGTGGAGGCGCGCCGCACCAGCGTCGAAATCCTGAACCGCAGCGCGGGAGTGCTGCGTGGCCTGCTCGGGCGCCGCCTGCGCTTGCGCACCGTTCCCAAGCTCCGTTTCGAGTACGACACCTCCGTCGAGCGGGGCGCGGAGCTGAGCGCCCTGATCGATGCGGCGGTGGCTTCAGATCGCAAACTGCACCAATGAGCAGGCGTCGCAACAAGGGGCGCCCGGTGAACGGGATCCTGCTGCTGGACAAACCGCACGGCATCACCTCCAACCAGGCGTTGCAGAAGGTCAAACGGTTGTTCCGGGCGCGCAAGGCGGGACACACCGGCAACCTGGACCCCATGGCCAGCGGTGTGCTGCCCATCTGTCTCGGGGAGGCCACCAAGATGTCCGCCTTCCTGCTGGATGCCGACAAGGGCTACCGCGGAACCATCAAGCTGGGCGTGCGCACCAGCAGCGCCGATGCCGAGGGAGAGATAATCGAGCGCCGTGCCGTTCCCGAACTCCGCGAGGAGCAGATACGTGAAGTGCTGGCGCGCTTCACCGGCGAGATTCAGCAGATCCCGCCCATGTACTCTGCTCTCAAACACCGGGGGCAGCCCCTCTACAAACTGGCGCGCCAGGGGGTGGAGGTGGAGCGCAAGCCGCGCGTCGTTACCATTCACAGGTTGGAGCTGCTGGGGTTCGGGGATGACCATATAGAGATAGAGATCCACTGCTCCAAGGGGACCTACGTGCGCACCCTGGCGGAGGAGATCGGCGCTGCGCTGGGCAGTTGCGCCCATCTGGGGGGGCTTGTCCGCACCAAGGCGGGACCGTTCCGGCTGGAGCAGGCCGTTACCCTGGAGCATCTGGAACGGGAGGCCCGGCAGGGTGTGGAGGCGCTGGATGGCATGCTGCTACCGCCGGAGAGCGCCCTTCTTGATCGACCGGCGGTAACGCTGTCCCGGGAGACCGCCCACTACTTCTGCAAGGGACAGGCGGTATTTGTCCCGCAGCTCTCCGCCAGTGGATGGATACGGATATATGAGGGGGAGGGCGGCCGCTTCCTGGGGGTCGGAACAGTGCTGGAGGATGGCCGCGTCGCCCCCCGACGGGTGCTCGGTGTCCAAGCCCCGACAGGGCAGGCGGGGACGAGGGGAGGCGCCCCATGATCTCTTGGGATACGGCATGCGCCTGGGGCGGGCCGGCGCCCCGGCTCAGCCCCCCAGCCGCTTGATCAGTACCCTGGAGTTGCGCTGATAGTTGTACAGTGCCCGGCGCTCCACCGGCAGGCTCTCGATCTCTCCCTCCTGAAAGCCATGCTCCCGGAACCAGTGGGTGGTATGGGTGGTGAGCACGAACAGCTGTTCGATATCCATGCCGGCGGCGCGCCGCTCCATGAACTCCAGCAGCCTCGTGCCGCGCTGTTCACCGCGATAGCCGGGATCCACCGCCAGGGCGGCCAGCTCCGCTGCCCGCTCCGCAGGAAAGGGGTAGAGGGCCGCGCAGGCGATGATCGCGCCGTCGCGCTCGATCACGCAGAACCGCTCGATCTCCACCTCCAGCCGGTCCCGCGAGCGGCGCACCAGCATCCCCGCCTCCTCCAGCGGCGTGATCAGCTCCAGAATCCCCCCCACATCTTCGATGGTGGCGGGGCGGATCCCCTCGAACCGCTCCAGGGTCAGCAGTGTGCCGCTGCCGTCGCGGGTGAACAGCTCCTGCAGCAACGCCCCGTCGCGGCGGCCGTCGATGAGATGGACCCGCCGCACCCCGTTGCGGCACGCAGTGACGGCATTGGCCAGCGGCGCGGCCACAGCGGCCGGAATCCGCTCCCCGCCGGACAGGTAGCGCTCCGCCTCGCCGGCAGTCAGCTCGCGGATCAGCCCCCCTCCGGAGTCCTGCAGGCCGGGGGCCTCCAGCAGGTAGATCAGCTTGTCGGCGCCCAGCGCCTGCGCCGCATGGCAGGCCACCTGCTCGGCGCTCAGGTTGAACAGCTCGCCGGTGGAGGAGTAGCCCAGAGGGGGCAGCAGCACGATATTGCCGCCGTCCAGCTGCGCGGTTATGGCGGCGGCATCGATACGGCGCAGCTCTCCGGTGTGGCAGTAGTCGATCCCCTCCTCAATCCCCAGCGGGCGGGCGGTGATGAAATTCCCGGACACGATCCGGATCCCCGCTCCGGCCATCGGGGAGTTGGGCAGCCCCATGGAGAGCAGCGCCTCGATATCCAGGCGCAGATCCCCCACCGCCAGTTTGACGCACTGCAACGCCTGACGGTCGGTGATCCGCAACCCCTTGTGGTAACGGCTCCGGATACCACGCTGCTGCAGCTCCCGCTCGATGCGGGCCCTGGCGCCATAGGCCAGCACCAAGCGCACCCCCAGGCTGCTGAGCAGCGCCAGATCGTGCACCAGGTGGGGAAACTCCGGGCCGTCGATGGCCTCCGCGCCGAACGATATGACGAAGATGCGCCCGCGGAACGCATTGATATAGGGTGCCGAATTGCGAAACCAGTGGATGAAGGATTGGTCGTCAGGCTGCATCGGAGATATTTAACTATCGGGCGGAGGGTGACAGGGAGGGTTTTCTGCTCCAAATGGTCTTATAATTGGGCAATGTAACTATTCAGCATGGTATTTAAACAGGCTGGTAACTGTTCAGATCGCCCCTGAAATTGGTCAGTTCAAGGCGAAAAATGGGAGTTTACGAGTGTAAATGACCATTTTTCAACGCCGAAATGGCGGATTTCAGGGGTGAGCTGAATAGTTACTGGGCAATTATCCTTTCAATCGTCTGCAGGTGCAATCATGCCCGAATATCGTTCTCGAACCACCACCCATGGCCGTAACATGGCAGGCGCGCGCGCGCTGTGGCGTGCCACCGGAATGACCAGTGAGGATTTCGACAAACCCATAATCGCCGTCGCCAACTCCTACACCCAGTTTGTGCCGGGCCATGTGCATCTGCGTGATCTGGGGCAGCTGGTGGCGCACGAGATCGAGCGGGCGGGCGGCGTGGCGCGCGAGTTCAACACCATCGCCATCGACGACGGCATCGCCATGGGGCACGGCGGGATGCTCTACTCCCTCCCCTCGCGGGAGCTGATCGCGGACTCGGTGGAGTACATGGTGAACGCCCACTGCGCCGACGCCCTGGTGTGCATCTCCAACTGTGACAAGATCACCCCGGGGATGCTCAACGCCGCCCTGCGCCTCAACATCCCCACCGTGTTCGTCTCCGGCGGGCCCATGGAGGCGGGCAAGGCGGTGGTGGGCGGCAGGGAGCTGCAGCTGGATCTGGTGGACGCCATGGTCACCGCCGCCGATCCCCGGCAGAGCGATGCGGATGTTCTGGCGGTGGAGCGCTCCGCCTGCCCCACCTGCGGCTCCTGCTCCGGCATGTTCACCGCCAACTCCATGAACTGCCTCACCGAGGCGCTGGGCCTGGCCCTGCCGGGCAACGGCACCCTGCTGGCCACCCATCTGGACCGCAAACATCTGTTCCAGGAGGCGGGCCGCCTGATCGTATCGCTGGCGAAACGCTACTACGAACAGGGTGACGGGACGGTGCTGCCGCGCGCCATCGCCACTTTCGAGGCGTTCGAGAACGCCATGTCGCTGGATATCGCCATGGGCGGCTCCACCAACACCATCCTTCACCTGCTGGCGGCGGCGGAGGAGGCCGGTGTTCCTTTCCGGATGGCGGATATAGACCGGCTCTCGCGCCGGGTTCCCAACCTGTGCCGGGTAGCCCCCGCCACCCAGCAGTACCACATCCAGGATGTGCATCGCGCCGGCGGGGTGATGGCGATCCTGGGGGAGCTGGATCGGGCGGGACTGCTGCACCGGGATGTTCCCACCATCCACTGCAGCACCATGGGCAACGCCGTGGAGCACTGGGACATCTGCCGCACCGGTGACGAACGGGTGCACTCCATGTTCCGCGCCGCTCCCGGCAACGTACCCACCCAACAGGCCTTCAGCCAGGAGCGGCGCTGGCCCGAGCCGGACCTGGACCGCTGCGGGGGGTGCATCCGTGACGCGGACCATGCCTACAGCAAGGATGGGGGACTGGCTGTCCTGTACGGCAACATCGCGCAGGACGGATGTGTGGTGAAGACCGCCGGGGTGGACGACTCCATCCTGCGCTTCTCCGGTCCGGCACGCATATTCGAGAGTCAGGAGGCGGCGGTGGAGGCGATCCTGGGCGGCCGCATACAAGCGGGAGATGTGGTGGTGATCCGCTACGAAGGGCCGCGCGGCGGGCCGGGGATGCAGGAGATGCTCTATCCCACCAGCTACCTGAAGTCCATGGGCCTGGGCAAGTGCTGCGCCCTGATCACCGACGGCCGCTTCTCCGGGGGGACCTCGGGGCTCTCCATCGGGCATGTCTCGCCGGAAGCGGCGGAAGGGGGGGCGATAGGCCTGCTGCAGGAGGGAGACATCATCGAAATCGATATTCCCGCGCGCACCATAAGGGCGGCGCTCACGGATACCGAGCTGGAGCGGCGCCGGGCCGCCATGGAGGAGCGGGGGGCGAACGCCTGGAGACCGGAGAACAGAGAGCGTCCGGTGAGCGCGGCCCTGCAGGCCTACGCGGCGTTCGCGACATCGGCTGCGCGCGGCGCGGTGCGCGACCTTTCGAGAGTTATGGGCAACGGCCCAGCCGGCACTCGTTCAAGGTGAGTCTTTCCCAAACCGCGCGGGTAACCCGTTTTTATAACCGCGTATTTCGAAGGAGCCGGAAACCGCGCGCGCGGCTTCCGGTGTTGAAAAGGTCTGGACGGTGTTTTTCGGTATTCAGTCAGGGTCAGGGCGGCGCAGAGTCCTGCCGGTATCGGGCGGGATGGCGCATTGTCCTCCCGGCAAGGATGAGTCGCCCTGCCTCTCCTGCTTGGTGCAATCTCCCGTCGAGAGCGGGGTGTTTCCCGCCACTGTCCGGCAACTACTGTTTTTTCAGTTGATCCCGGATCTCGCGCAGCAGCAGAATCTCCTCGCTCGGCTCTGCCGGTTTCTCCTCCTTCCTTTTCAGGTTGTTGATCCCCTTTACCAACAGGAAGACGGCCAAAGCCACGATGGTGAAGGAGATGATTTCATTGATGAACGAACCTATCTTTATCACCGGGGCACCTGCCTCCTCCGCCGCCGCCAGGGTGGCGAAACTCTCCTTGCCCAGGTTTATGAACAGATCCGAAAAGTCGACTCCCCCCAACAGCAGACCGATAGGGGGCATCATGACCCCGTCCACCAGGGTGCTGACGATCTTGCCGAACGCCGCACCGATTATGATCCCTACCGCCATGTCGACCACATTTCCCTTGACGGCAAACTCCTTGAACTCCTGTATCATGCCCATTTGGTTCCTCCTTTCCTTGTCGGTGAATCTCCCAGCGCAATTGTAACAAAAATGCGGCTTATCCGTAACTTGCGGGCAAATCACCGCCCTGCGGCGCCCCGCCCATGGTCTGCGCCCGACTGATCATCCCGGTCTCGCTGCAGAAGATGGTTCCATCCGTGGCCTCTGGAAAGGGGGGCTGCGAAGGTGTTGACAGGGGCGCGGTGGCCGCCTTCTGGACGACATAAGACGGGACGAGGCGTCGGCGTAGCGGAGGTCCGGACAAAAAAAGAGCCGCGACAAGCGCGGCTCCAGTGGGTACACCTTTGTTGTTGTCCGATGGTTAGAACTTGGCGATGAATTCCAAGTTAACTGTGTCATCGCTTTTGCTATTAACTTCCCCATCGTCATCGGTGTTGTACTCAGCCAGCACGCTCAGATTGTCGGCGATGTTCCAGATACCTGCCACGGAGAGGCGGGTGTCGGCGTCACTGCCAAAACCGTCGCCGTCCTGAGAGCTGTACTGCACGGTGGCGCCTACAGCCGGAGTGAACATGTAGTTGGCCATTGCGGTGATTCCGGTGTCCAGAGCCTTTTCGGCGGTCATGTATTCCAGACCCAAGGTCAGGCCGGCGTTCCTGTAGGTGGCGTTGAGGTTGGTGACGTTTCCTGCCTGGGCCTCCTGGGTCACGTAACCCAGCTCCACGTCCAGTCCAGCCACCGGGGTTGCGTTGACTACCAGAGCCATCGAGTGCTTGTCAAGAGCGGCCAGGCCGATATCGTTCAGCACGGCACCGGTTATGGTTACAGGGCCCAGGTCACCAGCGACCGCCACACCGGCGATGTTGTTGCCCCAGAGTGCCGTCTGCTGATCGAGAAGATCATAGTTCTTGGTCGCTGTAATGGCATACCTGTCGGTAACGTCCTCAGCCTCCCAGCCGACGGGGTTGTTGAACACGCCGCCGATCAGGGTAACCCCTTCAGCAATGCCAGCAGCAAAGAATGCCTGCTCGATAGCTGCGGAATCCATTGGGCCGGTGACGTTTGTAGGAGCAAGCGCTACATTTGCATTTGCGCCCCCCGCGGCTGCCAACGCAAGATCGGCATCCACACGAACCGAAACAACATCACTCAGCTTGCTGGCGAAATCAACCTCGGCATTTGCCTTGAACACGCTGATATCGTTGTCCGAGTCGTTGGTATAGTAAATATCCACAAACCCACTGACCTTGGAATCCGCAGCAGCGGCAAACCCAGGGGCCATGGTGGCAGCAACGGCCATCGCGATTACATTTTTCTTCATCAGTTGTATCCTCCGTTCGGAATTCGAGTTGGTCTAGAAACGTGCATTCCGGGTATTGATTTAAGCAAACAGGTTACAGGAAAGCAACTTCTTCGGCGAGATTTTGTATGCAAAATACCACAAATCGGGCCGTTTGAAAAAATCTGGTCAATTTAACCGCTTGATTCTTTAGGGAAGAAGTTTTTTCGTCAATCCAGCTATGTTG
>WFXP01000169.1 GCA_015490535.1 Gammaproteobacteria bacterium | reverse complement strand
GACATAGTGTTGGCGGTACAGACGTATATCGTCCAGCACCGTTCCGTCCGGTCCGGTAAGTTTGTCCAGCCATATCTCCACCGCCTGCAGCGTCTCACCTGCTGGCGGAGAGATCACGATCTGGAAGGCGGCGGTTTCGTTGCGCGCGGCATGTATATGGATCCGGTCGGATCCATTTTCCACCGGGCCGCTCCGGGGCACGCGGAACATCGTGTCCACAGAGTTGATATTGAGCACCGACCCGGCCGTTACGGCGCATGACGCGAGCAGAACCGCGGTTCCGAGAACTACAGATCTAAACATCTCATCCCTGACATGGGCGGGCACGCCCGATTCCACTCCCTGCCCGCGGTGTGTGGGGCACATGCCCTACCAATCATAGAACGTTACGGAGGCAAAAGAAAGAGCGACTGGCGGGATGAAATGGGTCTCCCACCAGCCTGCCCCCGGCAAACAGGTGTCGAGCGACACCCAGATTTACGCACTGGTGGTGATGGTTGTGAGACATGGTTCAGATCCTGTCGGGTGGCGAGCCTGGCGCCGGGTATCTCCCCAGCCGCGGAGAAGAGTCTGGAACGCGATGGTTCACAGTATAGAAACCCACTACAGTGACGGACTGGCGTGTACAACGGTCACGATCAGCGGAATCGGCGGTCTCATCTTCAGTGGAATAGGCACGATTACGGTGTAAGCTGCGGCGCATCCTGTGGCGGTGGTGGAAACGGCCGTACACAGGGGTGCGCAGCCTGATAAAGGCGGGACTGAACGAAGAACGAATGTTCCGCTCGCTCCTCAACCAGCGCGGCCCCTGGTGGAGCAGCGCTGCGAGCCACAATAACCGGCTTACCGCAAGTTGTACCATGATCGTCTGGGGCTGGTACCGTCGCCCGCTGTCGTGCGACGAAGGGGTGATTCCGCCTCCTGTTCGAACGCTGCGCCGCGCGAAGGATTGGCTGGAAGGGAAAAAAGAGGCCGCCGGGGGAGTGGCGGCCAAAGCTTGTCAACAGATAAAGCACGATCCCTGTGCTGTCAGTATGGGGCGCATCCGGTGGTTTTTCCACGGGTTACCGTAAAAAGGTTGTAAACGGCTCAATATTAACCCGGCAACATAATATGTCGCATTCAGAGCCTCAGGCCTCTCCCCTGTCAAGGCGCGTGCCGCAGGCAAGGGTCGTTCCCTTGGCAAGGCACGCAACGCCGAGAGGGAAGAGGCCTGAGGCTCCTAACCTATTGATATCAAAAAGACAGGCCATGCTGTGCGCGTCTGAATGCGATATATTATGTTGCCGGGTTAATAGTAATCACGTGGACTGGGTTTCCGGGGACAATCCCCTCACGGGGCTGCCAGGAGCGGCACATCCCTCCCACCGGGAGTGGATTGGGAGCGCGAGGCTACCCCGAAAGGATGCAATCCAGGGATATGTTCCATCAGCGCCGCCATGGACGCTGAATCCGCGCCTTGAAAGAGTACAAGTGTGCCACGGATTTCCCCTCAAGAAGTTGGTTATGTCGGCCGCTATTGAGCGTATGTCTGAGAGGTTCAGCCGGATTCGGCCGGCGGGTTAATCGGTGTCGGTGCAATCCGGCAGGATGGTTCGCAACTGGACAAACAGGGCAGAGAAGATGTCGAATTTTCTTAAATCGGTAGACGACAGAACGGGTCTGGCGGGAGCCAACCGGTTGGAGATTCTTCTGTTCAGTCTTGGCAGGGATCTGAATACCGGCCGCGAGGAGCTTTTCGGGATCAATGTGTTCAAGGTACGCGAAGTGCTGCGCGTACCCGAGATCGTGCGCGCCCCGGACATGCCGCCGGGGGTGGAGGGGATGGTGAGTCTGCGCGGGGTGATGATCCCGGTGATACACATGTCCCACTTCTGCGACGTGAAGGTGGAGAGTACTCCGGGGGCGCTGATTGTCACCGAGTACAACTACAACATGCAGGGGTTCCTGGTGGACTCCGTGGATCAGATTGTCCGCATGGAGTGGAGCTCCATCAAGGAGCCACCGGCCATGATGGCGCATCGACACGGTGGTCTGGTGACTGCGGTTGCCGATCTCAAGGATGATCGGATAGTGATGATCCTGGATGTGGAGAAGATCCTGGACGAGACCACCGGCCGTACCGCCGATCCCCACCTGTTCGATGGCATCGAGAAGGTGGGATTGCCGGCGCGGATGTTTTTCGCCGACGATTCATCGGTGGCCCGTACCCAGATTGAGCTGACCATGAAGCGGATGGGTATCGAGTACAGCAGCGCCAACAACGGCAAAAAGGCCTGGGAGAAGCTGTGCAAGATCGCGGATGACGCGGAGGCCGCGGGTGAAACGGTGGCGGACAGGCTCGACTTCATCCTGACCGACGTGGAGATGCCCGAGATGGATGGTTACGTGCTGACCAAGAAGATCAAGGGTGACAGCCGTTTCAACGGCGTGCCGGTTATCATGCACTCGTCCCTTTCCGCCGCCGCCAACAGCAGTATCGGCAAGAGTGTCGGGGCCGACGCCTACGTGGGCAAGTTCAAACCAAAGGAGCTGGCGGAGCTGCTGGTTCCCATTCTCTACGAGAAGAAAGGGCGGGATAGCAACTACTGAGCTTTGCTGCCGGGGGATTGGTGCTCTTTCAAGGTAATAAATCAGGATTCGGTTGGAGGGACGCTGAATCCCGATTGGGTCGTAACTATTCAGCATGGTATTGAAACAGGCTGGTAACTGTTCAGATCGCCCCTGAAATTGGTCAGCTCAGGGCGAAAAATGGGAGTTAACGAGGGTAAATGACCATTTTTCAACGCGGAAATGGCGGATTTCAGGGGTGAGCTGAATAGTT
>WFXP01000168.1 GCA_015490535.1 Gammaproteobacteria bacterium | reverse complement strand
GCTTCGTCGCGGCCAATCTGGCGGTGGCGCTTGCCGGAGGGGAGGGAAGGGTGCTGCTGCTGGACGGGGATCTGCGCACTGGCGCGCTGCACCGGCAGTTCGGTCTGCCGGATGGCTGCGGGCTCGCCGAACTGCTGTCCGGCGACACCGGGATTGGCAGCGTGATCTGCGGTACCGGGGTGGAGGGTCTGGAGCTGATCCCCGCCGGTTGCGGTTCTCCCGCAGATCCGGATGAGCTGCTGGGGAGCAGGCGCTTCACGCTGCTGCTGAAACATTTGGGCAGCTATCGGCATATCGTGATCGACACTCCCCCCCTGGCAACCGGTGGTGGCGCGCTCTCCGTCGCGCGCCTGGCCGATGTGGCCCTGCTGGTGCTCCGCGGAGAGCGTGGCGTCGGGCCGGACATCGAGCGGTTGCACGGGGAGGGGGTTGCGCTGCATGGAGTGGTGTTCAACAGGTTTGGAACGAGCTCCAGGCGGGGCAGGAATGGGCGCCGGTTCGGCTACCGCTGATCCCCTGCCGCTGGACGGGAGCCGCCGGCGGGCCGTCTGATGGAGGTCGGGGCGCTACTCGATACCATCTCCGGCTGGATAGCGTCCCATCCGGGCTGGGCGGGCTGGCTGGTGTTCCTCATCGCGCTCGGGGAGTCGCTGGCGATAGTGGGGCTGTTCGTTCCGGGCGCGGTGCTGATGTTTGCGGTGGGCGCGCTGGTGGGGGGGGGGTTGCTGGAGCTGTGGACCGTCCTGGCCTGGGCCGCCGCCGGAGCGGTGGTGGGAGATGGTATCAGCTACTGGCTCGGACGGCACTACCATGACAGGCTGCGCCACATCTGGCCGTTTCGGCGCTACCCGGCCCTGTTCGAGCGGGGGGAGCGCTTTTTCCTGCGTCATGGGGGCAAGAGCGTCCTGTTCGGGCGTTTCGTAGGGCCGGTGCGACCGATCATTCCGCTGGTCGCAGGCATGATGGACATGCCCGCCGGGCGCTTCTTTCTCGTCAACCTGCTGTCGGCGCTGCTCTGGGCTCCGGCCTATATACTGCCCGGCGTGGTGTTCAGCAGCTCGCTGAGTATGGCTACCGAGGTGGCGGGGCGCATGGCGGTGCTGCTGCTGGTGCTGTTTACCCTGCTGCTGGCCACGCTCTGGATGGCCCGCACCCTGTTCCGCCTGTTGCAACCGCGCGCCAATCCGGTGATTGGCGGGATTCTGCTCTGGAGCCGACGCCACCCGCTGGTGGGTGATCTGGCCGAGGCGCTGCTGGACCAGGCGCACCCCGAGGCGCGTGGCTTGGCCATCCTGGCCGCGCTGCTGTTCGTCTGGGTGACGGTTTCCGCGCTGCTGGTGGGCGCGGTCCTCGGGAGTCAGCAGCTGGAGAATCTGAATCTGTTGGTCCACAACTCCCTCCAGCAGCTGCGTACCCCGTGGGCGGATCACATCATGGTGCTGAGCACCTGGTTTGGTGATGGCTATCCGCTTCTTTTCATATTGCTGGCTGCAGCCGGCTGGCTGTGGTGGCGCGGAGATCGGCTGGCGCCGTTTCATCTGCTGCTGGCCGCGGCCTGCGCCGAGTTGACGGTGCTGCTGCTCAAGTGGCTGACCGCCGTCGAACGGCCCGTGGTGCTGTACCAGGGGGTCAACGCCTACTCCTTTCCCAGCGGGCATACCGCCATGAGCACGGTGGTATATGGCATGCTGGCCATCGTGATGGCGGGTGCCCTGCCGGTGGCACGGCGCTGGTGGGTCTACGGGATGGCCCTCCTGCTGGCGGTGTTGGTCGGATTCTCGCGCCTCTATCTGGGGGTTCACTGGTTGTCGGATGTGCTGGGGGGATTTGCCCTGGGGGGAGCCTGGGCCGCGCTGTTCGGGATCGCCTACCGGCGCCACCTTCCGGCCCCGCGCGCAGGGTTTTCCGCCGGGAGTTTCGGCCAGGTACTGGCCGGGGTGCTGCTGGTCGTCGCTCTCTGGGGTGTGCTCCGGGCGGAGCAGGATATGCAGCGCTATGCTCCCGTGCGGGTGGTGCAGCAGCTGGAGGCGGACGCCTGGTGGCAGGACTCCTGGCAGGAGTTGCCGGCCTACAGGCAGGATCTGCGCAGCCTGCACGACCATCCCATGCCGGTACAGTGGGCGGGGGATCCGGAGCTGCTGCGGGGACTGCTGGAGGAGAAGGGGTGGCGCTCTCCCCCGCCTTTCGACTTTGCCAGCGTGCTGCAGCTGCTCAACCCACAAATCGATATCGGCGCGCTGCCGCTGTTGCCGCAGGTGAACGACGGTCGGCACGAGGCGCTGCGCATGGTGCGAACGGCCGCGGAGGGGGGGCGGCTGCTGGTGCTGCGGCTCTGGCCGACCGATCTGGTTCTGCAGCCGGGGGGATATCCTCTCTGGTACGGAAACGTGAGCCGGATGCGCTTCTCGCGCGTGGCGGGGCTGTTCACCGTGGCCCGCACCACGGGGGATTTCGGCGCGGCGCTGGACAGCTTCCTGGAGGATGTGGGGCGGTCCGGTGGGATTGACTACCGGGAGGTGGTGCGCCCCGGGGTAGCGCCGCGGGCGGGCTGGGATGGCCGGGTCATCCTGCTCCGCCCAGCTGCTCCAGCTCCTCCCGCAGCTCCTCCAGGCGCTGCAGCGGGTCGCTGAGCTGCAGCAGCTGCTGCTTTCTGCCCAGCGGCAGGGGCAGTAACTCGGCCAGCCGGCATCCGACCCAGGTTGCATCCTCGTAGTCGGTCGGGGGCTTGTTGTATGGCAGGCCCAGCCTTTCCAGCATGCGGCACAGCTGCTGCGCCGCCTGATGGTGGCGCGGCGCCAGCGGGCAGCGCTGCTCTTCGGGCAGCAGCTCCACGCTGGCGCGGGTGAGCTGGTTGGGGAGGGTGCGGCTGGCGAGAACCCGGAAGCGCCGTTCGCCCCGCACCGTGATACCGAGCATGTTGTTGGGCAGGCGCTGCCAGTAGCTGATTCGGCACAGGGTTCCCACCTCGTGAAAGGTGGCGGCACGGCCGGTCTCCGATCCGTCCCGGATCAGGCAGATCCCGAAACCGCTGTCGGATCTCAGGCAGTCGCCCACCATCTCCAGGTAGCGCGGCTCGAAGATGCGCAGCGGCATGCAGCCTCCGGGGAACAGCACAGTGCGCAGCGGAAACAGGGGGATCTCCTGCCTACTCCCCATCGCCGTAGCCCCAGCGCGGAACCAGATCGTGCCCTATCTGCAGGTGGTCGAGGATGCGCCCTACCACATGGTCCACCAGCTCCTGCACCGAACGGGGGCGGTGGTAGAAGCCGGGGTTGGCGGGCAGTATGGTCACCCCCAGCCGGGCCAGCTTCAGCATGTTCTCCAGATGGATGGCGGAGAACGGGCTTTCACGCGGCACCAGGATCAGGGGGCGCCGCTCCTTGATCATCACATCTGCGGCCCGCTCCATGAGATTGTCGCTGGCGCCGTTTGCGATGGCGGATACCATCCCCATGGAACAGGGGCAGATCACCATTGCGGCGGGGGGGCTGGAGCCGCTGGCCACCGGCGCCGACCACTGCTCGGTTCCGAACACCTGCAACACCCCCGGCGGGAGGGAGAAGCGGTTGCTGAACCAGGTGGTGGCGGCCTCGGGAGCGGCCGGAATCTCGAGATCGCTTTCGGCGGCGATTACCAGCCGTGCGGCCCGGGAGATGAGCAGATATATCGGCCGGCCACGGGTCACCAGCTGCTCGAGCAGACGCAGGCCGTAGGGGGCGCCGGAGGCGCCACTCATGGCGAGGCACACGGGAGAGGGGGATGGGTTACCGTTACCCATGCCGGCGTCTGCCGATCGCCTGCTCCAGCCTGCCGTGGATCTCTCCGAACGAACCGTTGCTCATCACCACGATATGATCACCGCTGTGCGCGGTTTGCGCCAGATACTCGACCAGTTCAACAATATCGTCATAAACTTTAGCACACGGGCCCAGCTCCTGGACCGTCTCCTGCGGGTCCCACTCCAGACCCGGCGCCCGGAACAGTATCACCTCGTCCGCCGCGCGGAGGGAGGGAGCCAGATCCTTCCGGTGCACCCCCATGCGCATGGTGTTGGAGCGTGGTTCCAGCAGCGCCACGATGCGCTCCCTTCCGGCGCGGGCGCGCAGGCCGGCCAGGGTGGCGGCGATTGCGGTGGGGTGGTGGGCGAAGTCGTCATATATGGTGATCCCGTCAACACGGGCGCGTATCTCCATGCGCCGGCGCACGCTGCGGAATCCCCGCAAGGCCTGGCAGGCGCGGGAAGGGGGAACGCCCGCGTGGCGCGCAGCGGCAATGGCCGCCAGCGCGTTGCCCAGATTGTGCTCCCCCATCAGCTCCCACTCCACGCCGCCCGCGGGGCCGCCGTGCAGCCGCACTTCGAAACTGCTTCCGTCGGGAGTGGCTGAAGACACGCTCCAGTCGGCCTCGCGGGAAGCCGAGAAGGTTTCCCGCGGGGTCCAGCACCCCTCCGCCAATACCCGTTCGATGCTCTCGTCATCCGGCGGAGTGATGATCAGCCCGTTACCCGGCACGGTACGCACCAGATGGTGGAACTGGCGCCGGATGGCAGCCAGGTCGGGAAAGATGTCCGCGTGGTCGAACTCCAGGTTGTTGATCACCAGGGTGCGCGGCCGGTAGTGGAGGAACTTGGAGCGTTTGTCGAAAAAGGCGGTGTCGTACTCGTCCGCCTCCACCACGAAGAACGGAGCGGAGCCCAGCCTGGCGCTGATGCCGAAGTTCTGTGGCACCCCCCCGATCAGAAAGCCCGGATCCAGCCCCGCATCCTCGAGGATCCAGGCCAGCATGCTGGAAGTTGTGGTCTTGCCGTGGGTGCCGGACAGGGCCAGCACCCAGCGCCCGTGCAGCAGGTTCTCCGCCAGCCACTGGGGGCCGGAGGTGTAGCGCAGGCCCCTCTCCAGCACGCGCTCCACCAGCGGGTTGCCGCGTGACAGGGCGTTGCCGATGATCACCAGATCAGGCTCCGGCTCCAGGTGGTGCGCCTCGTAACCCTCCAGCAGCTCGATGCCCTGTGCTTGGAGCTGGGTGCTCATGGGAGGATAGACATCGCTGTCCGAACCGCTCACCCGGTGGCCCAGCTGACGCGCCAGCAGGGCTATTCCCCCCATGAAGGTTCCGCAGATTCCGGCGATGTGCAGGTGCATGGCCATGCCCCGGTTTGGGTAAATCCCGTATTATTCCGGCAACAATATATACCGCTTTCCGGGTTTCAGGAACAGGCGGGATCAAGCGTGGCTTGTGGACGGTGGCTATTTTGCCGCAATCCGGTGCGTGCTGGATGGAATTTTGACACCATCTCCCCCGCTGCTAGGACCGTAATGGGCCGGCTAGCGCTCCTGGAAGGGTGCCAGATGCGTCAACTATTGGTGGTTTATCTTGCAAATGGTAACGGTTGCTACTACATTTGATCGGGCGATTGTCGCGGGGCGGGAGCTGGTATATGACGGATATCTGTACGGGGGAGCACAGACATGTCCGGGTGTGTTGAGGCCGAGGTGTTGCGACAGGTGGCGCTGTTTGCCGGAGTGGAGCGCAAGGAGCTGTATCGAGGCCTGCTGCTGCAGGAGGATCTGGGTCTTGGGCCGCTGGCCGTGCTGATGCTGCTTATCACCTTGAGCGAGTCGCTGGGCAAGGATCCCCTTGCCATCTCCTTGAATCTCGGGAGCCTGAACACCGTGGACGATCTGGTGGAGCTGTTCTGCCCGGCCGCCGTCTGCAGCGCCCCGCGGGTCAGCTACTGCCTCCACTGAGTACCGGGAGCGCCTTCGGGAGGTGCCATCTCTCCTGCAGTGATGTATGCTGCCGAGTCACTGCCGATGACGGAGAGCGAGGTGCAACTACTCTATATCGACAAGCCGCATGAGCTGGATGAGCTGTGCCGGCGTTTGCGCGGCACTCCCTGGCTGGCGCTGGATACCGAGTTCCTGCGTGAAAAGAGCTACTATCCCCGCCTCTGCCTGCTACAGGTGGCGAACGACGATCTCGTCGCCTGCATAGATCCCATCCGTCTGCCGGATATCGAAGGGTTGCTCTCGCTTCTCTACGATCCCTCCGTGGTGAAGGTGCTGCATGCGGCGCGGCAGGATATGGAGATCTTCTACCACCTGCGTGGAACGGTGCCGCGGCCGCTGTTCGATACCCAGATAGCCGCGGCCCTGCTGGGATATGGGGTCCAGATCGGGTATGCCTCACTGGTAAGGGAGATGCTGGGGGTAGAGCTGCACAAGTCCCACAGCCGGACCGACTGGTCGTTGCGGCCTCTCGAGCCGGAGCAGCTGCGTTACGCGGCGGATGACGTGCGATATCTGCGCGAGCTGTACCGGGAGCAGCGCCGCATGCTGCAGGAGCTGGGCCGCATGGAGTGGCTGCAGGAGGATTTTGCCCAGCTTGAGGATCCCGCCACTTATGAGTACCGGGCCGACGAGGCTTGGAGCCGGATCCGCGGTCATCAGCAGTTGCGGGGAGTGCAGCTGGCGGTACTGCGGGCGCTGGCCGGCTGGCGCGAGGAACAGGCCCGCCGGCACGATCGGCCGCGCAAGTGGTTGTTGCGTGACGACGTACTGCTCGAGCTGGCACGCCGCCAACCCGGGAACCACCAGGCCCTGGCCCGGATCAGGGGGCTGGAGGAGGGTACTCTGAGGCGCCGGGGAAGCGAGCTGCTCGCCCTGATCCGGGAGGCGCGGGAGCTGCCGGAGGAGCAGTGGCCCCGCAGCGGGGAGAGGAGCCGCCTGACCACCAGGCAGGAGGGTCTGGTGGAGGCGCTGGCGGCGCTGGTTCGTCTGGTGGCCAGCGAAAGTGGTATCAGTCCCGCCAGCCTGGCCACCCGCCGCGATCTGGAGCGGCTGGCTGCGGGGGAGGAGGGCTGCGCGGTCATGCGGGGCTGGCGTCGCCAGCTGTGTGGCGCGCGTCTGGAGCGGTTTCTTGCCGGGCGCAGCAGACTGCTGGTTGAGTACGGGCAGCTGGCGGAACATCCTGTCTCAACCTGATGTGGCCTTTTCTGTTATGTCTCTTCCTCGAACCGGGTGGGTAAAGGGCAGACCGCCGCTACGGGGCTGCCTCTTTTGCAGGCTGGGTGTTCACCGTGCCCCGGTCACCGGGAGGGGGGTGGAGCCGTCGGATGGCGGCATCCGGGGGTTGTATCGCCCCACCCGTAGCTGGACTGCTCCCGGCATGCCGCCATCCCTACTTACCGACCGCTCTGCCATGAACATCCCGCCTGTCGGGAAGGAACTTCCCCTTATCCTTTTCGCCCGGGGAAGGGGTCAAAAGGGGTGCGCTGTCGCGTATGTTCCCGGGTAGCGTGTTGTCAAAGCTGGCGGCGGATGCACCCGCGGCGGCCGGGGTCGGCAGGTTTGGCGCCCGGGCAAACATGTTGCAACCGCCCGGTTCGGCGCTCCCCTGGCGGAAGGGAAACCAGGTCCTGCTGCTGGTGGATGGAGACTCTTTCTTGCCGCGCATACTCGACTGTATAGCATCCGCGCGCCGCTATCTGCTGCTGGAGATGTATCTGGTGGAGTCAGGGGTGGTTCTCGACCGGTTCATAGCCGCCCTGTGCGAAGCGGTCCGGCGCAACGTGAAGGTCTGCATGTTGCTGGACGATTTCGGAATCCGCGGCATGCGTCACGAGGACCGCCGGCGCCTGGTCGGGGCCGGAATAGAGTTGGCCCTGTACAATCCATTGCGCTACCGGAAGTGGCGCGCCAATCTCTATCGGGATCATCGCAAGATGGTGCTGGTGGATGGGGAGCTGCTGTTTACCGGCGGGATGGGCATCACCGACCGGTTTTCACCGCAGGACGCGCAACAGGATTGGTGGCATGAGGTCATGGTGGAGTGCCGCGGACCCGTGGTGAAGGATTGGCAGCGAAGCTTTACGGTGGTCTGGAACCGGTACAGCAACAGCCGGTTACAGCTGCCCGAGCCGGATCGCCCCTCCGTAACTGGTGGTGCCATCGCGCGCCTGGCGCTGATTCAACCACCCAGTCAGGAGGCGAAGGGCTCCCTTACCAAAAGGATTCGTGCCGCTTGGCACCGTGTCTGGATTGTCACTCCCTATTTCATCCCCACCAGAAAGATTCGCAGGTCGTTGAAGCGGGCGGCGCGGCGCGGTGCGGATGTGCGGATTCTGGTGCCGGGAGAGAAGACCGATCACCCGGCGGTGCGCCGGGTGGGACAGCGCTACTACCAGCGTCTGCTGCGTAACGGGGTGCGTATCTTCGAATACCGGCCGCGCTTCATCCACGCCAAGATCTGGCTGTGCGACTGCTGGGTTAGCGTCGGTTCCATAAATCTGGACCGCTGGAGCCTGCACTGGAATCTGGAGGCCAATCTGGAGGTGGAGGAGAGCGGCTTCGCCAGACAGGTGGAGCGGCTGCTCGAGGAGGATTTCTCCCGCAGCCGCGAGATCACCTTGGAGGAGTGGATGGAGCGTCCCTGGCATCAGCGGCTGTGCGAGTGGTTCTGGAGCACCGTTGCCATGTGGACCCACTATTACAGCCAGCGCCGTTTGCACTACCGGGCCGGAAAAAGGCGGAGCAAACCTCACTCCCTGTCAACCTGATTGCCGTCGGTTCGTTAGATAGAGTAACGGCACGTTTTCCGGTGGGTGCACAACACGATGAACGAATTCCTGGTCTCCGTCGAACGGCGCGCCTACCGCATGGCATATATCGCCACCGGCGACCGCGAGGAGGCACTGGACATCGTTCAGGACGCCATGTTCAAACTGGCGCAGCGGTACGCCGACCGGAGCGCGGAGGAGTGGGGGCCGCTGTTCCAGCGCATCCTGCAGAGCCGCATCCGGGACTGGTACCGGCGGACCAGGGTGAGGAGCGTATGGCAACGTTTCACCGGGGGTGGCGAGGAGCAGACGGGTGATCCGATGGACAGGCTTTCCGGATCGGGGGCGGAGGAGCCGTTGAAACGGACTGGAGAGCAGATGGCCATCGGCAGGCTGGACGAAGTGTTGCGCGAGCTGCCGTTGCGCCAGCAGCAGGCCTTTCTGCTGCGGGTGTGGGAGGGACTGGATGTGAGGGATACCGCGCGCGCCATGGGCTGCTCCGAGGGGAGCGTGAAGACCCACTACTCCCGTGCGGTGCACCGGGTGCGCGAACTGCTGGAGGAGCATTGGCCATGAGCGACGAACGGAAAGAGATGCTGGAGCGGATCAGAAAGGCGCTGGATGAGAGCAGCGACAATCTCGATCCCGCCACCCTTGGTCTGTTGCGGGAGCGCCGCCGCCGGGCCCTGGCGGGAGAGCCGGCGCGCGCGGCCGGCAGCGGCAGGTTCCGGCGGTGGTGTACGGCGGTGCTGGGTGGAGGAGACGGCGGTACCCGCGCCCCCGCTGCATATCTGCTGACCTCGGTGGCCATAGTGGTGGTTGCCGGCTGGTTCTGGCTCTCCCGTCCCGCGGAGCTGGCGGACGTCTCCGTGCTGGGGAACCTTGATCTGCTGACCGCCGCGGAGGATCCGGAGTTCTATGAGCAGCTCGATTTCTATATCTGGATGGAGCATGAAGAGCAGGGCTAGCGCCTTCTGTCTGCTTGGCCTGATCTCTGTAGGAGCCGTCGCGGAGCCGGAAGAGGCGCCCAGCATGGAGCTGCTCGAGTTTCTGGCCGGTCTGGAGACCGAAGAGGGGGAGCAGGTTGATACGGTACAGCTGCTGGAGTCGGACTCCCTGCTCCGGCCAGCCGATTCAACAGAGAGCGAAGACGATGAATAGACGACCGATTTTCATCCTGCTGCTTGCCATCCTTACCGGTCCGGCGTGGGCCGTTGCGGACGAGGGGAAGGCCATCCCCTGGGAGCAGCTCACTCCGGAGCAGCAGCGCATCCTGAAACCCGTCCGGCAACAGTGGGACCAGCTTCCACCCCCGCGGCAGCAGCGGCTGCGCCAGGGGGCCGAGCGCTGGAGCGGGTTGTCACCCCGGGAACGGCGGCTGGTAAAGAAGCGCTTCAGGCGCTGGCAGTCGCTCTCCCCCAGGCAGCGGGAGCTGGTGATCAAGCGTTTCAACAGGTTCCGCAAACTGCCGCCTGCCGAACAGCAGCGGCTCCGCCAGCGCTACCAGTGGTTCCGGAAACTGCCCAGGGAAAAACAGCGCGCCATCCGCGAACGCTGGCGCAAGATACCTCCGCGCGAGCGGATGAGACAGCTGCAGCGGCGTTTGCCGGGGAGGCACTGAGGGTTGAATCCGCGCAGCTTTTCGAGCATGGCTCATTCGCCTCCCGGATGGCAGAGCGAGCAGGGTGGAGTAACCGGGATACCCCGCTGATGCTATACCCTTCGTGCAACAACAGGATGTCTTGGGCCCGGCGAATCCGCCTTGTATCTCGTGACTTCTGCGCAATACATTTCTTTTGCCGACGGACAGGGTGTGATATTTTTTCTACACTGTATCATCTTCGGCTCCTCTTCCCTATCTGCTTGTCTGTCAACAAGATCTGAACGGGATTCGGGTCCGAAGTTCTCTAGTTGATCTGGTATTCGGAACCTTTATTATCTTGAAAGAGTACTAGTACTCCTTCTCCCTGAAATAGTCGAATGTTCGCCGCATCCCTTCAGCGGTTGGGACGATCTGCCGCCATCCGGCGCTCTTCAGCTTCCCGTTGTCGAAGCGGTTTCCTTTCCAGAGGTTGGCGCTTTTGTATGGGGTGAAGATTGCGGGAAGCTGCCCCCTGGAGTAGTCGTGGTACCACTCCACTCCCTTCGAGACAAGCCGCAGGAGAGGGTATGGAACGGGCAGGCAGCGCAATCTCTTCACCCGTTTCCGGTATGCTCTGAGGTATTCGCGCGATGTCGGCAGGTGATCGTCGTGTACGTTGTAGATGGAGATCCCCGGCTCCTTTCGCATCGCGCAGTGTACTATCGCTTCGGCACAGTTGTCCACGTAGCTCAGCGGCAAGAGATTGCTCCCTCCCAGGTGGAGGAAGATCCCCCCCAGCTGCAGTCCCACCCTGCCGGATATGGCGCTGCCCCGCGGTCCGTAGATGACACCCGGGCGCAGGATGAGCAGCGGAAAGCCGAGCCTCCTCTGGTACTCTTTGAGTACCTTCTCCTGGTGCCATTTGACGAAGGCGTAAGGGTCGCGCCGTTCGGGATGCCGTTCCAGCGGCGTGTTTTCGTCCACGGTGTGCCCGGCAGGGAGATCCGCTACCCCGTACACAGAGAAGGAGCTTACGTGCACGACCTGGACCCGCGGATTCTCGGTTGCCACCGCCTCCAGCAGGTTTTTGGTAGCGACTACGGTGTTTAGGAACATGTCTGCCGGGGCCCCGCTCAGCGCTGCGGCCAGGTGATAGATGGTATCCACCCCGCGCACCGCTCCCGGCGCATCTTCCCTGCGGGAGAGGGTCCCGACGTAGTACTGGATTTTCGCGTGCGGGTAGCGTTGTCTCAGGAGCTCCAGCCTGCTGCGGTCACTCCCCTCGCGCACGAAGCAGCGGATGCCTTCCACCCGGTGGTGGACCAGCCGCTCCACGAGGGCAGCGCCGAGAAAGCCGTTGGATCCGGTTACCAGTACCGTCATGACGCTCCCGTACTGCTCTCCAGTTGGCGGAATATTTCGTCCATCATCCACCCGATGCGCGCTATATCCCGGTGCGGTATGGGGGGCGGCGCGTCGTTCAGGATGCTGTCATAGAAGCGGGCGATCAGGGTGTGCATGCCGGCAAAGAAGTGGAAGTCGGAGCGCAGGAAGCGGCGCACGTTTTTCCACCCTTCGCGCCGGTACTGGCGTCCCATGTCGAAGGCGGGAAGCAGCCTGCCCAGGGCGCTGGGCAGGGTAGGCTCCCGCTCCAGGGTTACGGTGCGCGCCACGAAATCGGCATGGGCGATGTTCCTGGTACCGTAGAGCCGCAGGAAGTGGGCCGCCGGTTTTATGTGGGAGGAGAAGGTGGCGTAGGCCGAGACGGACTCCCCCAGGATCATGAGGCGCAGTTCGTCCGGCATGGTGTCGCGGACATCTCCGAAGCGGATGGTACGCCGCACCTCCCCATGCACCTGTATGCGGGGGCGTTCGTCGGTGATAAATTCGGCCACCTTGTTCAGCAGGTGGTCTATGTTGTTCTGGAGCAGCTTTCCGGGCAGGCGGTGTACCCAGTGGCTGCCGTCCCCCAGGATCGCCCTGCCGAAGGGGCCTGCCAGGTTGTATCCGTAAAAACTCTCCACATGAACCGGATCGCCAATCACCCCCTCCTTCACCAGCTCCCTTAGCGCCAGGGCCGGTGGATCGAAGAGGTAGATGTGGCCTATGGTGAGCTTCAGGTTTTTCCGCTCCGCGTAGCTGATCAGCTCCACCGTCTCCCGGTACTTCGGGGTGAACGGCTTTTCCACGTAAATGTGGCACCCCGCGTCCAGGGCGGCCCTTGCGAGCAACAGGTGCGCCTGCGGGGGTGTGGTGATGTGTACCACGTCGGGCGTCTCTTTTCGCAGCATCTCCCCGAAATCGTCGTAGCAGGCGGGAACTCCGTGGCGGGAGGTCGCCTGCATGGCCATCAGGTTCTCCTGATCGCACACCGCCACCACCTCCGCGTTGTCCAGCTTCCGGATCTCGCTGATGTGTCCATCGGCGATCTGGCCGCACCCCACGATGGCTGTCCTTAGTTTCCTCGTCACGGTTCTATGGCCTGTCTTGTCGATGCTGCAGCAGGGAGAGATAGGCCTCGCGATAGGCGGCGGCGATCCTGTTGACGCTGTACCTCTCCGCTACCAGCGTGCGCCCCGCGTCGCCCAGTCGGCGGCGGTGCTGCGCATCTCCCGCCAGCGCCTCCAGGGCCTCCACCAGCCGCGGATGATCGCCGGGCGGGACCAGCAAACCGGTTTCGTCATCCTTCACCAGATCAGGCAGTCCCCCTACAGCGGTTACCACCACCGGCTTCCCCGCGGCCCAGGCCTCCAGCAGCGCCATGGGCATGCCCTCGGAGTCGCTGGTCAGCACAAACACATCCAGCAGCGAGATGTAGGGGGCCGGATCCCGCTGAAAACCGGCGAAGCGTACCAGGTGACCTATTCCAAGCTCCCTGGCGCGGTCCTCCAGTCTGTTCCGCTGTCTGCCCTCGCCCACCAGGATCAGGTATGGGCTGCGTCCCTTTCCGGCCAGTTCCGCGACGGCATCCAGAAGGCGTTCCTGCCGCTTTACCCTGGCAAGCCGCCCCACCGTGCCGAAAATCACCGCCTGCTCGGGGATCCCCAGTTGCTCTCTCATCGAATGGCCCTGACGGTGATCGCCCGGGGGCTGCGGGACGCCGTTGACCTGCACCGTCAACCGCTCCCTCGGGACCATGCCGCCACGGGCCAGATTCTCCAGGATCTCCTGCGATACACAGTAGATCCGGTCCATGGAACGGAAGGCAGCGTACCCCAGCAGCCGCCGCCGCGGACTCCGGTAGTCGTGATTGCCGTGTTCGGTGTGGATGATCGGAGGGCTGTCCATGGTCAGCGCCGTGACACCCACATAGAGGGTGGCGCCCAGCTGGTGACAGTGGATGACATCGGGGGCTAGGCGCTGCAGCGCTCTCCTCAGGCGGATGGCACCAAGCGGGCCCATCAGGCCCGGCCCGCGCTCCAGGGAAACCACCTTGGCACCGGCCAGGCGCACCTCCTCTGCAAGCTCTCCGGCACGGTTCAGACAGAGCACGCTGACTCTGTCGCCCGCCTTCACCCCCTCCCGGCAAAGGTGGATCACCAGCCGTTCCAAGCCACCGCAGTCAAGGGAGAGGACGGCGTGTACGATTTTGATGGAGGAGGGTGTGGTTGATGATCCCATTCCCTTGCATCCGCGGCGGTGCGCCGCGCTGTTGTTGCCGAGCCCGCTCCCTGGCCCGCCCAACCACCATTATCTCACAATATCTCTGGAAAGAGGCAACTACTGTTCGACGATTCGACAACCTATAGCCGTTCTCCCCTCCGGCGCTTCGCGCACGGGCAGGTTGGAGAGGTCCTGGGGGTGGTTAGTCGGCGGGGAGAGCCGGATACTGGGGCGCGTTGCCGATATGCCACTCCACCATATCCTTGTAGAGCATGAATCCGTTCAGGGAGGGTTCCTGGTCCGCTCCGCAGAAGTGCCAGGTGGGGACATCGCCGTAGAAGCAGGCCCACCTGCTGTAGGTGCTGGGTGGCCCGATAATGTAGTCGCAACGTGCCAGGGAGTACATATCCTCGATGATATGGCCCGGTCCAGTCGTGACCTCCAGATCGGAGAACTCCTTCCGTTCCAGCTGGCTGTCGGAACAGAGCAGAAAACCGGTCCTCCTGGTTCCAAACAGATCACGCACCTTTTGCATGGCGCTTACGTAGTCGCCTACGGAGAAGAAGTATTTTCCACCCAGGTAGTTCCGGTAGTCTCCCTGCCTGATGTGCACGCCCACCAGGAGATCACAGGATTGCCTGGCTCTGTCTATGGTCTTTTCGACGTTTTTCACATGTGTTTCCCGGGGCAGAAAATGTTGCTTGACCCGATGGGCATGCTTCAGCAGGTTGTGATAGTCGACGAAATAGTACCCCTCCGCCAGCACCACCCACCTGTTCTCTATGGAGGCCAGAAAGGATGGATCGTCGAGACGAAACTCTCTCTCGGGGTCGGTGGAGCTGATCACCAGTCCCCTCTTCCCGAGGATCCTCTCCACCCTGCGGTTGCGCACCATCGGCTGCAGGATCCGGTGGATCAGCTCCCGTGCCCCCCTGCCTGCCGGTAGGGCCGGCCCTCTGGCCGGATAGCGGCACAGAAGATCCTTGCTGGTGGATTCGAACAGGTGGGAGTATTCGCCGAAGGCGGCGTTCAGCACCGGCCTGTCGTTCTCTATGGAGAAGGCTATGAAGTGGGCGAACAGCTGCAGACGGTTGCCCAGCTGGCCGTACTTCGATGTAAGAACAATCACGAGGCGCTGTTTCCTCCTGTTTGACCGGGGAGCGGAAGCGGAAAAGCACGGGCGGCACGATATGCTTTTCTACACATGCAGGCGGGCCTTGCAGACCGGCCGCTGATCGCCCCCCCTGGGATCTTCCCCGAATCGCGTGGCTAAAGTGGTAAATCACCGCGTAGCGGCTTCGTCCTTGACAGGCAGAATGCACGCCACATGCTCGGTAGCCAGAAGGGGATTGGGGCCGTCTGGCTGGGGACTGCCGGATATCCACACACCTGCGCCAACCGCAAGTGGGCCGGCTATCCCAAAATCCCCCCAATTCCCTTCTGCCGACCATCTTCCGGCGTGCATTCTGCCTGTCAAGGATGATTTACCACTTTACCCACGCGATTCGGGGAAGAGCCGCCCCTCCCATGATATGTCACGATCCATTGTCTGGCCGATCCCGGGCCCCAGTATTCTCCGGGAGAGGCATTTTACATGTCAAGAATGATCTGTTCCCCGGACAAACGGGAGAAAGGTCAGGGAAGGCCGGTCTCGATGGTCCCGGTGGAGGGAAAGAGTGATACCATATCCCGTAGATTTTTCAGAGGGATGAAGTTCCGACGAAGGAGTGGGCGGGCAAGATGGCACAGGGAGGTGCAAACCATGAGGTTTCGTGCGGAGCAGGTATCGGAGGCGGAGAACCGGCGGGTGGCGCCCACCCGGCGCGCGGCGGCAACGGTCCGGAGCGGGTACCCGGTGAAGGGCGCAGGATGACATATTCCGTACGCAGGGCGGATCCCCGCTCCTCGCCGGACCGGTTTGCCATCCAGCGGTTGTGGCTGGAAAACCTTCCCGCTATTCCGGCAGATGCCCTGGAGAGCCGTTTCGAGTGGCTCTACCTGCACAATCCGGACGGGCAGGTGTTGACCTGGCTGGCGCTGGAAGGCCGGAGGGGAGCTGTCGTTGGGTGCGCCTCCATAGTACCGCGGGAGATGGTGGTTCGCGGCGACACCTTGCTTGCCGGCATCGCCACGGATTTCGCCATCGACAGGGCGCACCGCTCCTTTGGGCTCGCCTTGCGGATGCAGCGCATCATCTCTGCCCAGGTGTGGGAGGAAGGCATCCGGCTGCTGCTGTGCTCCCCCAACGCCGCATCACGGGGCGTGTTTCAGCGCATCGGATACCGGGAGGTGGGCAGGCCCTGGCGCGGCGCCCGGTTGCTGAGGTCTGCTCCCCAGCTGGTGCGACGTGGATGTCCCCGGCCCGTGGCGCGGATCACCGGATTCGGGATCGATCTGGCGCTGCGGATGCACAACTCCGCGCTGCTCCTTGGCAGTGGCGGTGGGGCGCGTACCGCGCTGCTGGATGTCCCGGATGAGCGTTGGAAAAGATACTGGAGCAGGGTATCCTCCAGCCTGCTGTTCGCAGGCTCCCGCACCCCCGAATATCTGTACTGGCGGTACCGGCAGTGTCCGATCGGCAGGGGGAGCTATTTCTGTCTCCTGGACCAGGATAACGAATTGCTGGGGTACCTGGTTTTCCGCCGCCGCGGGAAGGTGGTTACCATAAGCGACCTCCAGGTGCTGGAGGAGCCCCTGCTAAGGCCTTTGCTGGCCTGTTTCTGGAGGGAGATGCGTGACGGCGGCGCTTCGGTCATGGATGCCAGTCTGGTGCACTCCGGCGGCATGGCCCGCTTTCTGGCCGGTACCAGCCTGACGACACGCGACGCCGAGGGATGGACAGGGGTGCTGCCCTCCCCCGAGGCAGCCGGCCTGGATCTGCACCGTATGCTGCGAGGCGGGTCGGGGGAGTGGTATCTGATGGAAGACGAAGTTGACCTGTGAACGCTCCACCGGCCAAAGCGGGTGGTAACTATTCAGCTCGCCCCTGAAATCCGCCATTTCGGCGTTAAAAAATGGTCATTTACACTCGTAAACTCCCATTTTTCGCCTTGAACTGACGAATTTCAGGAGCGATCTGAACAGTTACCGGCCCATGCTGAAATAGTTACAGCGGGTGAAACATTCGGGGCGGCCTAACCCTTCGATCTCCTGGCGAACTCCATCAGGTGGAGAAGCTCCCCGCGGCACAGCAGCAGGGCGGAGGCAAGAAAGACGCCCCCCCCGAGCAGGAGTTCGAGGGCCAGCTGGAGAGCCGGCGGGATTGCGCCCCCGATAAGGTGGTGCAGCAGACGAATGGCCCCATACATGAGGGCTGCGGCCAGCATGGGGCGCAGTAGCGAGGATATGTAAGGGAGGGCGGGGAGGCGGAGGTTCCTGATCGCCCTCCAGGAGGCTATGGCGTACCCCAGTGGCATGCCGATGAGCCATGCCCAGCACATTCCCGCGATCTCGCCGTAGAGGGCTCCCGCATAGAGCAGGGGCGCCATTATGGTGAAGACGATGATCCAGTTTATCAATGCGTCGAGCGGGCGTCCGGATGCCTCGAAGGCCGGATCCAGCAGCTCCTGCGAGGCGCGGAGCGGGAGAACAAGGGGTATCATGCTGGCCGGTAGTACCACCCCGAGCCACTTCTCCCCCAGAAGCAGCGGCACCAGGGTGGGGGCCACGGCCGCGAAGCCGAAGAAGATCGGAAAGGTCATAACCAGTATCAGCCCGTTGGCTTTCATGACATACGGGACCATGTCATCATTGGCCCGGTGGATCCTGGAGTAGGCGGGAAAGGCGACCTGTTTGACCAGTGGAACCAGCTTGTTCAGGGGGATGTATGACAGTTGCAGCGCTACCGTGTATATTCCCAAGGTTCCAGCGCTCCACAGCCGCCCTCCGATAACGGTATCGATGCTGACCAGGGCGAACCAGGCCAGGAATGTCAGGGTCTTGATTCCGCCAAAGGAGATCAGGTGGATCGACCTCCTGAATCCGAAATGGGGCAGAATCATGACCGGATGCACCGCAAACTTGAGCCCCGCACGGAGCAGCAGTTCGCTCACCGAGCCGATTACCAGGCTCCACAGGCCGAAGCCGGCAAGGGCCAGGAGCAGGGTTACAAGCGCGGATATGGTCGCCGCTGCCAGCTCGATGAGCGACAGCGCCTTGAAGCGCATGTCACGCTCCAGCATCGCGGTTGGCAGGGTCTCTACGGTTACCGTCAAAAAGCCGATTAGCAGGGCGTAGAGAACCGGAACCACCCGCTCCTCCCGGTAGAAATCGGCAATGGAGGGGGCCAGCAGGAGGAGTGTCACGGTGAGGGCGAGGTTGATGGTGATCAGCATACCCAGCACCTGACGTAACTGGATCCTGCTGAACTCCCGTACCTGGATCAGGGCCGATGCCAGTCCGGCACCGCTTATCAGCGCAAAGAAGTACATCACCACCTCTGCCATGGCGAAGATGCCGTAATCCTCGGGCGTCAGGAGGCGAATCACTATGAAAGTGACTGTCCAGCGCAGCAGCTGGGCCAGAAGCTTGGTAAAGGTCATCCATTTCAGCGAGTGGATAACCCGCGTGGTGATGCTCATCCGCCTGCTGTCCGCTTGGGTGCGCAGTTGGCGGGTGGGGGGAGAATGAAGTCCCGGTAGGCGGAGGGGTCGCCGCTCATGCCGGCTTCGGCCGCCTTGATGATGTTGTACATCTCCCTGGCGCTCACGTAGTGCAGCCGGTAGCGTTTGCCGTCGTTGTAGCGCTGCTCCAGATAGCTGAACATCCGGTCCGCCGGTGCGCCCAGCAGGCACTCCATATGGCGCTCCTGTGCTCCGTGGGTGTGGGTCTTCACGAACAGCCACTCCGGTTTGCCGCGAACATGGATGCCGGCCTTGATCCACAGTTCGATCCGCTCCGGCGTCGGCAGGTTACCGCCATTTATATCCCCGTTTTCGATCCGGGGCAGGAGACCCCACTTGCGGTTTGTCCAGTTCAGCATCAAGGGTCCCTGGACCATCATAAGGTCGCCCCATGGAGCTCCGCCCACCCGGACATCGCGTCCGTCGTCGTGGGATTTGGGAGAACATGGATCATCCTTGGCGTAATAGATGGAGTTTATCTTGCTGGTCTGGGCGGCGCTGGGAGCCGAGGGGAGTGTGAAATCCGCATAGCACCCCATCTCTTTCAGTATCACCAGCTCGTTGTTGATGCCGCAGTGGCTGCCGTCGGGCAGGGAGTTGTCCAGGGCCCAGTTGCCATGAATGAATCCCCATGCCGTGCGCCCTTCGCCGGGAAAGGTGCTGAGCGCCCCGTGTCTCTCGTGCAGCACCCTGGTGAACCGCCGCAACTTGTCGCGCAGCCCCTCCTCCGTATCACGATCGTGGTGCAGATGGATCTCGATCTCTCCATACCCACCGCTGCACAGGCTGGCAAGGGCGTCGAGATGCTCCGCGCGATACTCCTCCTCCGGATAAAAGAAGGAGTGCCTGGGAGGGTATCCATCGGCATCGCAATGTCTCTTGGCGAGCGTGGGGTAGTCACGGACCCAGCGTGCCACCCGCTCCACCTCCTGTTGGTAAGAGGGGTTTGCCCACCCTGGTTCATAGTGATCCACGAAACAGAATATTATGTGGGTGGTGCCTTCATGCCGGGGAGGGGAGGGCCGTCTTATATAGGATCCCAGCCACAGGTGCATCTGTTTGTTACGCAGTTCGCGCCAGAGGAGATAGCATGCCGTCACGGCAATCGCCAGCAGCACCATGAAAGGGATGGCCACGTAGCCCGGAAAAGTCATCATCTTGGTAGCCCTGTCCTTGCCGAGAGAAAGCTCCTGTCAGGAGAGTGCCAAAAGCACCTTCATCGTCAGGTAGAGCGCGGCGATGGATGCCATCGACAGCGGGACCCACCAGCCGAGCCGGTTGAAAAACCCCAACGGAGGCAGCTCCGCGGTTCTTCTGCGTACCCCCAAGTAGTGGCCGGCCGCCATGGCGCACAGCACGAACAGCACCACCTCGTAAGTGCGGCTGAGGAAAAAGGCCGCGGTGGCATACCCCACGAACGAAAAGAGAATGACATCCGCTATGGCGGTATCCTCCCGCGAGATCTTTCGGACGGGAGTTGCCGAGCCATCCAGATCTATCCCCTGCTCGGCTTCCCAAGCCTGGAGAGTGCCCTTGGCCGGTTTCCCGCTGTACTGCTCCACCAGGATCTCCCAGTCCCGGGGCGGGCGTGGAGGAGGGGGGTGCAGATACAGCATCATCGCCACGCAGGAGAGCAGGAAGGAGAACCAGAGCGTATAGCCGAATATCCCCAGCTCGGCCAGAGCCAGCACGTAGGAGTTGTGCGCGGTGATGGAGCTGGGGTTGTGCTCCGTGAAGCGATCGAATCCCACGCCGAACAGCGGACTGGATTTCAACATCTGGAACCCTTCGTACCACGCCTCGATTCTGCCATGCGCAGACTCTTCGCTGGCGCTGATGGTTTCTATGCGGGTGGACATCATGAGTATCACGGGAATTACGAAGATTCCGAACAGGACGGTCCTGAGAAGTCCGTGGCTGCGCCACAGGTAGAGCCCGGCCACCACCGCTGTCGCCAGGGTTGTGCCGCGGGAGTTGGTCAGGATTACGCCGTACAGTATGACCCCGATGGTGATGGCGACAAGCAACCTGGGGACAAGGGCGCGATAGAAGTAAAGCAGATAGAACGCCATCGGCAGGGAGCAGACCAGCACCAGGCCCACATCGTTGGGGTCGTTAAATATTCCGATGTAGCGGATTCGCCCTGCCACGGGAACCTCGCCGGTCCAGCCGACACCGGTCAGTTTCTGCTGAATTCCGTGGGCTGCCATCATGGCGGCACCACCCACGAATACCCACATCACCAGGCGCTGGCGTCCGGGGGTGACGGCGGTGCCGGCGATAACCATGAAAAGCACATATATGGGAACCAGCTTCACCGCCGCTGGCACCACGCCGCCCATCCATCCCGACAGAGGGACGGAGAGTATGGCGAAACCGAACAGGAGGGTAAGGGCGGAGAGCTGCTGGAGGTCGATGGTTTTGGGTGCGGAGAGCAGCCATGCGAACAGGGTGACAGCCAGCAAGGCGGGTAGCAGCGGGATTCCCTGGAGCGTGGATACGAACTCCTGCGGGCGGATGAATACCATCGCCAGGTAGAGGAGGGTCAGGAAGAATGCCGTTCTGGCCTGGATGGTGTGTGATGAGCTGTCCTTGCTGTCGTTCATCCCTGTCCACCGTGAAACGGCAACTACATCCTCCCCCGTCGGGGTGGGTAAAGGGCGAAACACCGCCATGCAGCCGGCTTGCCTTCCTGGCAAGGTTGGCGCAAGCTTGTCGTGGGTAGTATAATACCGATAACCGCCGGATAACAGGGAGTGGCGGGGGCCGCCCGCCTGGAGAGGATTCATCTTCGGCGGGTGTGGAAGAGAGGTAAGCCAGGGACAAGGCGAAGTGTTCTATCGATTTCTGCCATCCCCGATTTGCGGGTTGCAGGCGTGGCCGCGGAGCAGGGGGACAGGGTTGGGCATCGTTGCCCTGTTCACGCTGTTCGTACCGGGTTGCGCCGCCCCTCCCCAAGTGGATCCGGTGCCGGAGAGAACCGCACAGCCGGTTGCCGAATACCGTATCGGAATTGACGATGTGGTCGCCGTGTCGGTATGGCGCAATGCGGAGCTGTCGGTTACCGGCCCGGTGCGGCCGGACGGGATGATCACCATGCCCATCATCGGCGATGTCAGGGCCGGTGGCAGGACCCCCGCTCAGGTGGCGGAGGTGATTCGCGGGCGGCTCAGCGAGTATATCCGGGATCCCCAGGTCGCCGTCAGCGTGGTGCAGCTGGTGAGCCACACCTACTTGACCAGGGTTCGGGTAACGGGAGCCGTGACCCAGCCCATATCCATTCCCCACCGCCCCGGCATGACGGTGCTGGATGCGGTGCTGGCCGCCGGTGGAGTCACCGAGTTCGCGGCGCCCAATCGTACCACCCTTTATCGCAAGCAGGACGGCAAATCCCGGGCCTATCCCGTCTATCTCAAGAAGATCCTCTATCAAGGGGAGCTGACTACCAATTTCGAGCTTATGCCGGGGGACATAATTGCCGTTCCGGAGCGGCGCTTCTGATGCCTGGGAGGTGTGCGGCGGATGAACATGGAGCAGTGGATCCATCTGGCCAGAAGTGAGTTTCAGGCCAACAAGGGGAGGTTGGTGCTGATTTTCGCCTTCGTCTCACTGCTGTTTCTGGTGACCGGTCTGTACTGGCCCAAGAAGTACGAGAGCTCTACCACCATTCTGGCGACCGAGCAGAACATCATCGCTCCCCTGATGGAGGGCACCGCGGTGGCCACCGGCGTGCGTTCACTTGCGGGTAATGCGCGCGAAATCATACTCAACCGGCGTATCCTCGAGCAGGTTATGGAGTACGCCGGCTGGCCGCTGGAGGGGATGAGCCCCATAGAGATCGAGACCGAGGCGGAGAAGATCGCCCAGCGCACGCGCGTGGAGAGCGTGGGGATGGGGCTGTTGCGCATTAGCTACCGGGACGCGGATCCGCGGCGGGCCTTCCGAACCACAGAGCGCTTCGCCGCCCTGTTCATAGAGGAGAGCCTGCGCCAGAAGCGGGAGGAGAGCCGTACCGCATTCGAGTTCGTGGACAACCAGGTCCAGCTTTATCACAGAAAGCTGCTCGATGCGGAGAGCCGTCTGAAGGCCTTCCGCGGGGGTAACGCCGATGCGCGCCCCGGCTCCCAGGCCGACGTGGAGGCCAGAATAGCCCAGCTGCGTCAGCAGCTGGAGCAGACCCGTCTGGAGCTCAGTGAGGCCCGTGAGCGGGAGAAGGCGCTGCGCAGCCAGATATCCGGAGAGGCGGCCTTTTCCGAGCATCTGACCAAGGAGCAGCAGTACCGGGAGCAGATCGCCGAGCTGCAGCAGCAGCGTGAGAACCTGTTGCTGAACTACAAGGAGAGCCATCCCGATATCATTCGCCTCAATCACCAGATTCGGGAGATGGAGGAGCTGTTGGCGGAGGAGGCGGCCAGGCGCAAGGAGCTGGTGGCCGCCTTGCGCAGCGGTGACGGCAGCTCCAGGATCATGGCGGCCATCCAGCACAACCCGCTTTTCCAGCAGTTGCGGCGGCAGCTCTCCGAGACCCGCACCGAGATAGCCACCCTGGAGACCAGGATGAATATCACCGAGGGGTTTCTGTCGGAGGCGCTGGAGCGCAGCGTCCGTATCTCCGATTCCGAGGCGGAGCTGGCCGAGCTGATGCGTGACTACGAGGTCAACCGCACCCTGTACGCCGATCTGTTGCGCCGCCGCGAAAATGCGCGGGTTTCGATGAGTCTCGACGAAAAGGGACAGGGCTTGACGTTCAAGATCCAGGAGCCCGCGGTGCTGCCCCTGAAGCCGAGCGGGCTGCGTCTGCTGCATTTCATGGTCGGGGGATTGGTGCTTGGGGTGGCGATCCCGGCAGCGATGATTGCGGCCATTATCCAGCTTGATCCCAGGATCCGCCAGTACACCGCGTTGCAGCAGGATCTGAAGCTGCGGGTGCTCGCGGTTATCGGGACCCTGCGCACCCCGCGGGAGAGGATCAGGGCACGGTTGGTAAACCTTGCCCTGTTGCTGGTGGTGGCGATGGTAATTGCCGGTTACGGCTACGTGGGCTACCTGAAATATGTTCACGCCATATGAGCCTGCATTCCGGATTGTGCCCCATACTGCCACCCCGTCTACCTTCTAATGGAACCGATCATGGATGATGAAGTGCAAGTCAAGGAGATTTTTGCTCCGTATACGGATAGCCATCTGGAGCGGCGCCTGGCGTCGGCGGGGGAGATCAGCCGGATGCGCGAGCCTCACCTCAAGACCCCGGAACAGCTCTGCGCGCGCAAGATCATCCACCCCGGGATGACGGATCGCGAGATACTGGACAGGTTTCGTGGATTGCGAACCAAGCTGTTCGATATGAACAACGGTGAAGGGTTCGTGGTGATGGTCTCGCCGGTAGCACCGAAAAGCGGCGGCAGCTTCGTGGTATCCAATCTGGCGGCGGCGATCGCACTGGACAATACCAAGACGGCGCTCCTGGTGGATTGCAATATCACCAGACCGTCCCTGCATCGGGTGCTGGATGTGAACTACCAGTTTGGTCTCACCGATTACGTGGAGAGCCCGGAGGACATCTCCATCGAACAGCTCATCTGCCCCACCGGTATTCCGCGTCTCAGGCTGGTTCCCGCCGGGCGGCGCCAGGAGTCCGCCTCCGACTACTTCACCTCGGTACATATGGAGCTCTTTCTCGAGGAGGTGCGATCCCGCTATCCGGAACGCTTCGTTCTAATCGATGCCCCGTCGGTGACGGAGTCACCCGATGCCAAGGTTCTGGCCGGTATGAGCGATACGGTCATCCTGTGTGTCGGTTACGCCAAATCAACACGCAGGCAGGTGGCGGAAGGGGTGGTGGAGATAGGCACCGAGAAACTGGCCGGTGTGGTGTTCTCCGAAGGAAACTAGTGTTCTTTCAAGGTGATAAATTCAGGAAGGTTTTCCTCAATTCGTGTGGGTAGAATGGTAAATCATCCTTGACAGGCAGAATGCATGCTGGAAGATGGTCGGCAGAAGGGGATTGGGGAGAGTTTGGGATAGCCGCACCAGTTGCAATTGGCGCCGGTGGTGGATATCCGCCACTCCCCGGCCAGACTGCCCCAATCCCCTTCTGGTTAACGATTATTTGGCGTGCATTCTGCCTGTAAAGGACGAAGCCGCTCCGCGGTGATTTACCATTCTACCCACACGAATTGAGGAAAACCTTCCTGAATTTATCACCTTGAAAGAGTACTAGTACTTCGTCAAGGATGATTCGCCTCATTGCATGAGCTGCTTGTCCATGCGATTTCGGGGAAGAGCCATGTCTTGACGGAGGTCCGGGGCGATACAGCAGTGCGGTAGGATCAGGATGATGCTTCGTGTAGTTGCCATCGCGGCTGCGGTGGCGTTCATTGCTTCCCCCGCTACCCAGGGGTCGGAGTGGCGTTATGCCGTGGAGTATCGTCCGTTCTATTCGAGTAACATAGCCCGCACCGCCGACAACGAGATCGAGGAGTACACGAACGGACTGCTGCTGGAGCTCGGTTTCAGGGAGCGGAGCAGCGCTCTGGAGGGCAGTGTCGCGGCGCGTGTGGAGTATCTGACCTATCGCAGCGGCCTGTTTGCCGACGAGACCCGTACCGCCCTGAATGCGGATCTGAGATGGGCGCTGTTACGCGACCGGATATTCTGGGTGGTGGAGGATCTGGCCACCATAGAGCCGGTGGTGTATCGTCAGGCGCGCACCCCCGGAAATGTCCAGCAGACCAACCTGTTTGTCACGGGGCCCAGCCTCAGCCATCGGTTGGGGGATTCCGGAAAGGTGACCGCCGATCTGCGATTCATGAACTCCTATGCGGAGATTACCAGGGAGTTCCGGAGCAACCGCTGGCATCTGGCCCTCGGTCTGGTCCAGCAGTACTCCCTCTATACCGATCTGTCGGCCAACCTGTCGCTGATCAGTACCGACTATGCCCTGGAGTATGCGGACGATTTCCGCCAGGCCAATCTGTATCTCGCCTGGGACAGGCATCGTGGCAGCTCCGGCTTTCGTCTGGAGCTGGGGAGGAGTGCCGTGCGGTTTGATGACGGAGAGGAGCGCAACGCGCCCCACCTGCGCTGGGTCTGGAACCGGGTCATATCGTCCGCAAGCCGTATGAGGATGATCCTTGGTCACGGCTTTTCCGACGCCGCCCAGTATGCCCTGGGGCGGGATCGGGATACTCCCGTAGGGGAGAGGAGATTCGCCACCGCGAGCAACATCATATCTTCGCAGGTGTATGAGGGCAGCGAGCTCGATCTGGTTTACCGTCTCCAGTGGGCGCGATCCGATCTGGAGATCGGCATGAACCACCAGCGGCAGATCTATCCGAGAAGCCCGGATATGGACCAGAATCTGCTCAATGCCAGGGTCGAATGGAGCACAGGCTTCCACGGCGGCATGAGTACCGATCTGGGGATCTCGTTTTCGCGTACCGAGTATGGCTGGGACGAGCGGGTAGACGATACCATGGCTCCCTATTTCGGGTTGCACATGCAGCGCAGCAGCAGGGTATATTACGGTATCCGCGCCGGGAGGGAGATCAGGGAGAGCAGTGAGGATGGTTCGGACTATGACGATACGGTGATCTCTTTGCGGCTGGGCTATCGTCACTGATGTTGGGGAGAAAACGGGCTGGTTTTGGAGAGAGGTTGGGTAGCGTGATTTCGGTGCAGTATGCAGCAGGGGAGCAGACCTGATTTTGTTCGTTGTTACCGGATCTTGGGATTGAAGCCGGGATACGGGTGGGAGCAGGCGCGCCGCCACTACAAACTGCTGTCGCAGAGATGCCACCCCGATCGGTATCAGCGTGATCCACAGGCGAAGGCGGTGGCGGAGAGGAGACAGCGGGCGCTCAATTTCGCCATGCGGGTCCTGGCCGACTACCACAGGGCGCACGGCCGCATGCCGTTACCTGCCCGCCCCAGGCTGAGCCATCCGCGGACCTCCGGTGTCGATGAGCGGTACGGATCTTCCGCGTACTGGAGGAGGGGGGCTCCCGGGGGCAGATCCCGTTTCTGGACGGTGCTCCTCATGGTGGCGCCGGTGGCGGCGGTGGTCTGGCTGTTGCTGAATCATGAGGGGGAGAACCCATCCGGAAGGAGCGAGAAACAGTCCGCCGCGATCTCCTCCCGCTTGAGCAGCGGGAGAGTGGATATCCGGTCGCAGCCAAGGCGGTTTGCAGTTGGGGATACGCCGGCGGTGGTTCGCATGGTGGAAGGGGAGCCCGCATACATCGAGGGCAACGGGTGGCACTATGGAAGATCCGTGGTCTATTTCAGGGAGGGGCGCGTGGCGGGTTGGCTCAGTCATGCCGACAGGCCGCTGCAGGCCTCCTCCTCCCGGCCGGCCGGTGTCGAGGCGCCATATATCGATGTTGGCTCCAGTGCCGCCGAAGTTTTGCGTATCCAGGGGGAGCCCCTGTTCAGGAGCGCCACCCGCTGGGACTACGGACCATCTCACATCGAGTTCCGTGACGACAGGGTCAGCGGCTGGTACAGCTCTCCCCTGCGGCCCTTGCGGGTGAAGGAGTGACATCCGCATGGCGGGGCCGGTCGCACGCGTCTCGGATCACTATTGTCGCGGCGGTGGCGCATATGGAGGCATGGGTGGGGCGCTGTTCCGCAGTGGGGGAGACGGTGGCTGATCCGGGATACAGGGTGGTGGATTCCTTGCCGTTGGTGCTGCGCATGGCGTTTTTCATGCAGCGTGCGGGGATCCGGGGCGGGTACCGCCTGCAGGAGATGGCCAGGGCGCGGGGGTGGCTGGATCTCCTGATCCGGTTCCGGCTGCCCAATGGTATCGGGATCGACATCCCGGCCAACAGCGACTCCTACGATCTGGGGAATATCGCCGGTTACGAGGCCGCCCTGCTGGAGCTGCTGGCCAGGCGTGTTTCGGAGCTCGACGAACCGGTGCTGCTGCTGGACTGCGGTGCAGACATCGGGCTGTTCAGCGCCCACATGGTCTCCTCCTGCAGCCGTATCGAGCGGGTGATCGCCTTTGAGCCCAACCCCCGCTCCTTCGAACGGCTGGTCCGCAACCTGGAGCTTCTGCCGGTGCGGGCGGCGGCGATGAACATGGCGGTAGCCGATTTCAACGGTACCGGGGAGCTGCGCCATCCTCCCCATGACGGGGACGATCATGCCGCGTATCTCGCCCCCCTGGCGGGGGGCGATGTGGAGGTGGCGAGAATCGATGATCTGGGGCTGCCCGCAGGATACAGGATCCTCATGAAGATAGATGTGGAGGGTGGCGAGCTGGCTGCGGTACAGGGGGCCCTGGGGACGCTCTCATCCAGCAGGCAGTTCAATGTGGTTTTCGAAGCCCACAGGGCGCAGGTGGTCCGCACCGGCATCGATCCCCTCAAGATACTCTCCCTTCTGGAGGAGGTCAGGCCTTGCAGCAGAATGGTGGCCGAGGATCCGGGCAGGGAGATCGATCCCGGGCGCCCCTTTTTCGAACAGTTCCCGGGGGATGTTTACAATATCTGTGTATTCTCGGAATAGGCGCCGCTTCGGTGTATCGGGGCCTTCCCCGAATCGTGTGGGGCAAGCAGCTCTTGGAATGGGGCGAATCATCCTTGACAGGTGGAAGGCGCGCCACGTACCCGGTAATCAGCAGGAGGTGGGGTCGTCTGTCCGGCTGGGGACCGCCGGATATCCACTACCTGCGCTAATTGGAGGCGATCCGGCTGTTCCTAAAGTGTCCCCAATCCCCTCATGCCGGCCATCTTCCGGTTCGCCACTGTATGTGACTCTCCGGGAGCCTCCATTATGAGAATCAAAATCCTGCTGTCCACGAGCATCTTTCCCAACCGGTTCGAGATTAACCGGGGGGTGTATATCAAGAAACAGATCCAGGAGCTGGCGCTGAGAAACAGGGTTACCATAATGGCCCCGGTACCGTATCTTCCGCGCTTTCTCAAGGGGGGGGCGCGGGGATTCTATGCGGAAATTCCCATCATGGATCATATCGACGGCCTGGAGATACGCCATCCACGCTTCTTCGTCATTCCGAAGCTGCTCCGGTTCCTGCACGGTCCTTTCATGTTTCTGTCCCTCATCGGAGAGTACCGCCGTGCGGTGCGGAGGGAGAGACCGGACGTGATGCTGGGTTTCTGGGCCTATCCGGACGGCTTTGCCACCGTTCTCCTGGCAAGGCTCTTCAGGTTGCCGGTTGTGGTAGGTGTTCTGGGATGTGACATCAACCAACTCACCCGGCCCTATCTCCACAGAGTGATGATCCGCTGGGCTCTGGACAACTGTGATCAGGTGCTGTCGGTCAGCGATGCGCTGAAACGGGTGATGGTGGAGCGGCTGGGCCTCTCTCCCCGCAAGGTTACGGTGATACCCAACGGCATCCAGGAGGGGAGCTTCTCTCCGCAGGAGAGGGACCGGGCGCGGGAGATGCTGGGGCTGGCCAGGGAGGAGCAGATAGCGCTCTGCGTGGCGCGTCTCGAACCGATCAAGGGGGTTGACGTTCTCCTGCGCGCCTTTGCCCGTATCCAGAGGAGCGGGAGACGCCTGGTGGTGATCGGCGACGGGGGTGAAATGCCACGCCTGAGGGCTCTGGTGGAGGAGCTGGACCTGGCGCACCGCCTCCAGCTGGTGGGTGCGAGGCCGCATGAGGAGATCCCTGTCTGGATGAACGCGGCCGATCTGCTGGTGCTGCCCAGCCTCAATGAGGGGTGGCCCAACGTCCTGATGGAGGCGTTTGCCTGTGGCAGGCCGGTGGTTGCCTCCAGGGTGGGAGGGGTGCCCGAGATAGTTTGCCGCCCTGCCTTGGGAATCCTGACCCGTCCCGGTGACGAGGAGGATCTGGCGCGGGGGATCGAGGAAGGGCTGGAGCGGAAGTGGGACAGGAAGACCATCCGCGCCCGGGTGCAGGGCAGGAGCTGGGCGGTGGTTGCCGGCGAACTGCAGCGCGAGCTGGAGCGGGTGCTCGAACGACATCGCTCCGCCTGACGGGGGGCTTCAGTGGGCGATGCGCTCCCAGTAGCTGTCTGAATCAAACTCCGGGCTGTGGGGCCGGGTGTGGCACTGGGAGCAGATCTTCTCCCGCCCCCACCCCCTGTTGGGCGTGGGCTTCTCTCCCTTTGATTCCACATGCTCCCTGCCGGCGCCGTGACAGGACTCGCACTGCACGTCCAGCAGATGCATGGTCAGGCGGGTGTCGATGTAGCCACCGGGCTTCTCAAATCCCACGGTGTGGCAGATGATGCAGTCCGGATCGAACGATTTTCCCACATCCTCGAGGGCCTGAAACGCCCTGGAGTGGGGGCTTTCGCTCCATCTCTCCCATGGTTTCAGGTGGCACCCCCGGCAGGCTTCGGCGCCGGTATAGGGGCTTTGTCCCGACCGCTGCAGCCTGCGCTGCTCCACGTTAGCCAGGTAGGCCGCCTTCACCCTGGCGTTGTACTCCTCGTACCAGCCTGCCAGCGATGGCGCGTCCGGGACGCTCTCCGGCAGCGGGATCACCTCGTGCCGCCAGGAGGAGATATCCCCCCGGCCATCCAGCTCCAGATGGAGATACCCCAGCCGCATGCCGCGTGAACCGGGTTGCAGAATCAGGGTCCTTCCCGAACGGCGAGGCTCGCCATACCTCTCGTAGGCCGACTTGACGATCAGTATGTCCACCTCCTGCAGGGGGAGCAGCTGCTCCGCCCGGGCCGCTTCCAGGGTGGTGCTCAACACGGTCAGCGCGCCCCGCCTGTTTGCCTCCCGCAATTCGTCGCGCAGCCGATCGGGGTGGCCGGTCACCATGCCGTGCTCCCCTTTCATGCGCCGGAACGGGGAGCTTTCCGGATCCAGCCAGGCGAAAAACGCCAGCTTCACTCCGCCCCGCTCCACCCTGCGCTGCTGCGCAAACACCCCTTTCTCGCGCCAGTTGCTGGCGCTCCACGGGAGCGCGGCCTGTTTCAGGAAATCCACACCGTAGGAGAGATCACGCCACTGCAGGCCGATGGCGTCGTAGTCCATAGCCGCCATCCCCTTGAGGATGTACTCGCTCTTCAACCGGTCACGGGGCGATGCGTTGGCCAGCAGGCCTCCGGAAGAGATCAGAAACAGATCCGGATGCAGCTTGCGCAGCTCCGCCAGCTTGCCGGCGCGCCGCAGTATGCCGCCCAGATTGCCGGTCTCGGAGCAGCCGCAGGGCTCCAGCTCCCCGTCCAGATTGCCGGAGTAGACGATGGTGGCCACCGCCGGGGGCTGTTTGCGGGGTTCGGTCTCGCTGCATGATGCGTTGCCGACCAGAAGCGGGAGCGCCAGGAGAGGCAGGAGGGCTCTTTTCATCCAATATCGCACGGTTCCTTATCCGGGGAGCAGCATAGCAGACCGGCCGGCGGTGTTGAAGGTGTTCCCGTCCCGCAGGCCGTCGCGGTTCCGGGACCGGCGGCGGAAAATTGCCGCTTCGGGAAGGCAAGGGGCCGGATGCCGGAGATAATATGATGAATCATAAGACATGTTTATGTGGTGCGGATATTGCAACCCCATGGCTGAATGGCAGCGGACGGGTCCGGTATGAGATCACGGTTGGCGGGAGAAGCGATAGCAGAGCCGAATTCGACAGGGGGGCGCAAGGGGCGCAGCTCCATGCGCTCCCTTCGGGGGGGGTTGAATGAGGCTCTGTTATCGCTCTTTCTGACAGCGGCGCTGCTGCCGCTGGCGGGTGACGTGCATGCCGAGCGCATCAAGGATATCGCCACCGTGGAGGGGGTGCGAAGCAACCAGCTGATCGGTTACGGTCTGGTGGTGGGGCTGAGCGGCACCGGGGACCAGACCACGCAGGCCCCGTTCACGGCGCAGAGTCTGAGATCCATGATGTCCCAGTTCGGTATTACCCTGCCCCCCAACCAGACCCTGCAGCTCAGAAACGTGGCGGCGGTCAGCGTGCATGCCGATCTGCCCCCGTTTGCCAAGCCGGGCCAGACCATCGATGTCACCGTATCCTCCATCGGCAACGCCAAGAGCCTGCGTGGCGGAACGCTGCTGATGACCCCGCTGCGCGGCGCGGACGGCAACATATACGCCATAGCCCAGGGCAACCTGGTGGTGGGTGGCCTGGACGCGGGCGGGCGTGACGGCTCGCGCATAACCATCAACATCCCCAGTGCGGGACGGATTCCCAACGGCGCCACGGTGGAGCGCGAGGTGGGCACCGGTTTCGCGTCGGGAGAGAGCCTGATCCTGAATCTGCACCGCCCCGATTTCACCACCGCGCACCGCATGGCACGCGCCATCAACGAGACTCTGGGGGAGGGGACCGCCAGGCCGCTGGATGCGGCCTCGGTACGGGTCAGCGCCCCGCTGGACGCCGGGCAGAGGGTCTCGTTCCTGGCGCTGCTGGAGGGGATCGAGATCACTCCGGACGAGGCGGCGGCCAGAGTGATCGTGAACTCCCGCACCGGCACGGTGGTAATCGGCAAGAACGTGCGCCTTATGCCCGCCGCCATCTCCCACGGCAATCTGATAGTCACCATTCGGGAGAATCCCCAGGTGAGCCAGCCCGGTGCCCTGGCGCACGGCAGGACCGTAGTGAGCCAGGAGTCGGAGCTGGAGATCACGCAGGACGGCAAGCGCATGTTCCTGTTCGATCCCGGCGTCTCCCTGGACTCCCTGGTGCGGGCCGTCAACGAGGTGGGGGCCGCCCCCGGCGATCTGGTGGCGATCCTGGAGGGGCTGCGCAGCGCCGGCGCGCTGCGCGCCGAGCTGGTGATCATCTGACGCTTCCGGCGCCGGCATGTTCTCCGCTTCGCCAGACATATATACCGATCTGCAAGGACTCTCCCGGCTGCGTGACATGACCCGGCGCGACTCCGCCGCGGCGCTGGAGGAGGTGGCCCGGCAGTTCGAGGCGCTGTTCCTGCAGATGATCCTCAAGGGGGCGCGCGACAGCGGCTTCGGCGATCCCCTGTTTGACGATGGGCAGATGGATTTCTACCGCGACCTGCATGACCAGCAGCTCTCGGTGGAGCTGGCTCGCGGTGGTGGTATGGGGATAGCCAGGATACTGGTGGAGCAGCTGGGGGAGGCCCGGAACCCCCGCGGGAACGGGCGGCCGGATGCCGTCGCGGCGTTCCCGGTCCCGGAGCGGCTGGCGCTGCGCGGGGTCCCGCCCGCTCCCGAACCGGCGGTCCGGGAGCCGAAAGCGGTCCGGATCCCGGGGGAGAGCGCCACCTTCGGCTCCCCCCGGGAGTTCGTGCAGAGGCTCCTGCCGGAGGCCGGGAGGGCGGCCGCGGAGCTGGGGGTCAGCCCCCGGATTCTGCTGGCGCAGGCCGCCCTGGAGACCGGCTGGGGCAGGAGGGTGATCAGGCGCGGCGCGCAGGGCAGCAGCTACAATCTGTTCAACATCAAGGCGGACGGGCGCTGGAGCGGGGAGAGAGTGAGCGTCGGAACCCTCGAGTATATCGATGGCCGCATGGTTCGCCAGCAGGCCTCGTTTCGCGCCTATGGCAGCTTTGCGGAGAGTTTTGCCGATTACGTGGATTTTCTGCGCGGCAATCCGCGCTACGGCGAAGCGCTGCGCCAGGTGGGGGATGACCGGGCGTTCGTCGTCGCCTTGCAGCGCGCCGGTTATGCCACCGATCCCGACTACGCGGAGAAGATTATGCGCATCGCCAGCGGTCCGGTATTGACGGAAGCGGTAAAGTTAACCCGCGCCGGGGCCGACAATCTTCCGTGAAGGTTGTCAGCCAGCGAGTTGTGAGATTTCATGAGTGATCCGCTGAACATAGGTGTTTCCGGCCTGCTGACCGCGCAGCGTGCCCTGGCGGTGACCAGCAACAATGTGAGTAATGCCAATACCGAAGGCTACTCCCGCCAGCGGACCGACATCACTAACCGGGCGCCGGTCTACTCCGCCGGGGGGTACCTGGGGGCCGGGGCCAACGTCACCAACATCAGCCGGGTGTATGACGCGTTTCTCAACGGCCAGGTGGTCAGGAACACCAGCATCGCCAACCAGCTGGAGATCTCCTACGGCTATGCGGCGCAGCTGGACAACCTGCTGGCCGATCCCCAGGCGGGGCTGACCCCGGCGCTGCAGGACTTCTTCGCTGCGGCGCAGGGTGTGGCCAACGATCCCACCTCCATCGCGGCGCGGCAGGTGCTGCTCACCTCCGCCGAGAGCCTGGTCAACCGTTTCGATTCCATGTCACGCCGTATCGACGACCTGCGTGACAGCGTCAACATGGAGATAAGCAGCATCGTCCCCGAGATCAACACCCTCGCAGAGCAGATCGCCTCCCTCAACAACGCCATCTCCCGTTCACCCGGGATCCAGAGCGGGCGCATGCCCAACGATCTGCTGGACAAGCGGGATCAGCTGGTGCTGCAGCTCTCCCGTCTGGTGGATGTCCAGGTGGTGGAGCAGAGCAACTTCGCTATCAATATCTACATAGGAAACGGGCAGAGCCTGGTGACCGACAGCGAGAGTCAGCGGCTGAGCGTGATGGCCAACCCCTACGATTCCAGCCAGATGGATATCGGGTATGCCAACGGCAGTTCGCTGGTCAACGTGACCTCGCTGCTCACCGGAGGGCGGCTCGGCGGTTTGATTGAACAGCGCACCGAGCTCATAGCCCCCAGCGAGAACTCCCTGGGGCGTATCGCCGTAGCCCTCTCCGACACCTTCAACCGGCAGCACCGGCTGGGCATGGACCTGAACTCCGCCCTGGGGGGGGGGTTCTTTGCGGTGGGAGATCCGGAGGTGCTGGCCAGCAGCAACAACGGCTCAAGCGCCACCGTCTCGGCTACCATCACCGATCCCGATCTGCTCAGCAACAGCGACTACCGCCTGAGCTATGACGGCTCCGCCTACACTCTGGTGCGGCTCGCGGACGGGCGCGGCGAGGGTCCCTTCGGGGGGATGCCGTTCACCTCGGCGGACGGGTTCAGCATCGACGTGACCGGCGGTCCTCCGGCGGCAGGTGACTCCTATCTGATCCGGCCCACGCGAGGCAAGGCCCGTTCCCTGGAGCTGTTGATCGATGATCCGGCGAAGATAGCCGCGGCGGCGCCGGTGCGGGTCGGAGCCGATCTGGCCAACAGTGGCAGCGGGAGGGTGGAGCTGACCGCCGTATCCGATACCAGCGGCGCGGAGTTCAGCGCCGTCTCCGGAGCCCTGACGCCTCCCCTGCTGGTGGAGTTCGATCCGGTAACCCCGAACCAGTATCGCGTCTACGACAACAGCAATCCGGGCGCTCCGCTGCTGATCGCCGGACCCGCCAGCTACGATCCCGCCACCGGTATGGATGTGGTTGCGGACAATGGACTGGGCTACGGCTACGAGCTGCGCATCGAGGGCGAGCCCGGCCTGGGGGACAGGTTTACCGTAGAGTACAACTCACAGGGGACCGGCGACAACAGCAATATGCTGGCCCTGGCGGGGCTGCAGACCAGCAACAGCATGCTGGGCGGTACGGCGAGTTTCCTGGACGCCTACGCGGGGATGGTCACCGACGTGGGCACCAGAACCTACCAGACCGACATCGCCAGCCAGGCGCAACAGGCCCTGCTGCGCCAGGCGGTGGATGCGCGCGAGGCGGTCTCCGGCGTGAATCTGGATGAAGAGGCGGCCAACATGATGCGTTTCCAGCAGGCCTACCAGGCCTCGGCGCAGGTCATCAGTGCGGCGCAGGGGATGTTCGACGCGCTGCTCAGCGCGGTGCGGAGATAGTACGGTGCGCGTCTCCACTCGCCAGTTTCAGCAGATCGCCATCGACGGCATCCTGGATCGGCAGAGAGAGCTGAGCAGGACCCAGCAGCAGATGGTGACCGGCAAACGCATCCTGACCCCGGCCGACGATCCGGTGGCGGCCACCCGCATCCACTCCTTCAGGGAGTCCATAGATATTCTGGAGCAGTATCAGGCCAACGCCGCTCAGGTGAAGAACCGGTTGGGTCTGGAGGAGAGTACCCTGAAGGGGGTGGTGGATACCATACAGCGGGTCCGCGAGCTGGCGGTGGCCGGCGCCAGCGGGGCGCTTTCCGGGGCCGGACGCCAGTCCATCGCCAAAGAGGTCTATACCAGGCTGGAGGCGCTGCTGGGGCTGGCCAATACCATGGATGCCAACGGCGAGTATCTGTTTGGCGGCAATCGCAGCGGCGCCCCCCCGTTTACGGAGTCCGGCGCCGGGGTCCGGTATCTCGGTGACGACGGCCGGCGCCGTCTCCAGATCGGTCCCGATTTCAGCGTCCCCAACAGCGATCCGGGTTCGGATGTGTTCATGCGGATCAGAAACGGCAATGGCGTGTTTGTCACCGGTTACGATCCGGCCAACGTGGGTACTGCATCCATAGACGGGGGGAGGGTGGAGGATATCGCGGCCTATACCGGCCACGAATATACCATAACCTTCCCCGCGGCGGGTCAGGTGCTGGTGACCAACGACACCCTGGGGACCACCGTGGCCGGGTTTCCGCAGGGTTACGTGGATGGTCAGGAGATCCTGTTCGACGGGATGGCGGTGACCATCAGCGGTACACCGGCGCCGGGAAGCGACAGCTTTACGGTGAAGCCCTCCAGCAGCCAGGATATCTTTGCCACGGTGCGGCGCCTGGCGGACGCCCTCGACCAAACCCCCGCCTCGCCGGCCGATGAGACCCGGATACAGATGGAGATCAGCTCCTCCATAAGGGAGCTGGACAACGCCCTGGACCATTTTCTCAATGTGTCCGCCAGCATAGGAAGCCGCCTCAACAGCGTCGAGGGGCAGGAGTATATGAACGAGGACACCCTGCTCAACCTGAGACAGGTGCTCTCCAGCCTGGAGGATCTGGACTATGCCGAGGCGGTGGGCCGGCTCAACCTGCAGATGACCGGCATGGAGGCTGCGCAGCAGGTCTATCTCAAGGCCCAGGGGCTGTCGCTGTTCAACTTCATGCGCTGAGCGCTGGTTCCCCGTGCGGGGCGAAATGCCACAGCGGGACCACCCGCTCCAGGGTGGAGTCGCCGCCATGGCGGTAGCCCCCGCCATCGGCCGTCAGGCGGAAGCCGTGATCGGCGAAGATCAGCAGCGGCCTGCCGGGATCCAGCTGCGGCAGCACCTTTTTCACCGCGATGCGCAGCTCGGCGGCGATCCGGGTCACCAGCTCCTCGAAACCGGTGGCGGCCGCGTGGATCTGCTCATCCACCACATCCAGCTTCGCCATGGGGTGGTTGATGCCGTCGGCGAGAAGCTGGCGGTAGCAGCCGTCGGTGCTGGAGTCGCGGGAGACCTCGGCGAAGGTGACGAGGGGCGGCGCCCAGGCGGAGAAGAGTTCGGTGACGGGGGCCCGCAGCGGCTCCAGCAGCGGCAGGCCGAGGCAGTCGATCAGCAGCCACTGGTGGCCAGGGCAGCGGTCCAGCGCCTCGGGTAGCGGCACCACCCCGGCCAGGGGGGTGCGGGCCAGCTCCTCCAGCCACTCCAGCCACGCATCCCCGGCCAGCCGGTGCATGATGTCGAAGTGGCGGTAGAGGGTGCTGCTGGCGGTGGCCAGCGCGGCCGGTGTGGAGGGGCGCTCCCGGTTGCGGAAGATCTGGACCGCCCGTGTCGCCGAGCCCTCCGGCAGCGGCTCCTCCGGGAGCGGGATCTGCCCCTCCAGCAGCCACTCCAGGATCCGCTTCTCCCCGCTGGCGTCGAGGCCGATCTCATCCAGCCGCCGCAGCGCGGCCGTTCCCACCTGCTCCGGACCGAGCTGTCCGCTTATGGTGCGCAGCGCCTCCCGATCCAGTCCCGGCGGCAGCGGGATCCCGTGGCGCAGCGCCTGCGTGCCACACCAGCGGGCCACCGACTCCGGCACCGGCCCGCCACGGGAACGGCGCCGGAAGCGGATCCGCTGGCCTCCCGTCTCCGCAAACAGCCTCTCCAGCCGGGCGAGCAGCTCCGCGGGTTCCCAGCTGTGCTGCTCCAGCAGCTCCAGCACCACCGATTCATCCAGCTCCCGGACCAGATCCAGTCCCGCCAGGTGCTGGTCGAGCAGTTCGATGTTGCCGATCTCCGGCAGCGGTTGTGCCCCCTCCAGGTAGCCTTGGACGGCGCTGCCCGGATCCACCCCCTGCTCCTGCCACTCCCGCAGCCGTCTCCTGACACTCTCCTGCCGGAAGAAGAGCTGCACCTGCTCCTCGATCTCCCGGCTCAGCTGGCCGAGGCGCTGCAGCAACTCGGCCACCGGCGCGGACTCTCCGTCGAAGCCGCAGCTGCAGACCGGCTGGTAGTCGAGATTGACCAGCCCGCGGCAGCAGCGGCTGCGCAGCTCCCGGCGGCAGGATTCCACTGCGGCCAGCTGCTGCTCCAGCCCCAGGTGGCGGCTGGCCGCCAGCGCGGGGGGCTGCCACTGCCAGATGGGGTGCTGCTGGACGGAGTGCCACCAGCGCTGGTGGGCGGCGCGGTAGCTCTCCTTGTGGTCCGCATAGATGGCGCCGGCCTGCCGGAGCCACTGCTCCAGCCGGTCGGGCTGATCCAGGGGCGGCATCTCTCCCAGGGCCTCCAGCGCGGCGGCGGCCGGGGTGCCGGCCAGCGCCGCGTGCTGCAGCAGATGGCGGTAGCGCTCTATCTCGGTGAGCAGCCGGGTGAGCCGCTGCTCCATGGCGGTGAACTCCTCCAGCTCCGCCAGAAGGGCGGGCACCGACTTCGCTTCGTAGAGGAACTGGCGCAGCCCCTGCAGCGGGTCACCCTGTTCGACCAGCGCTCTCCAGGTGGCCAGATGGGTGCGCAGCCGCTGAAGCAGGCCCTCCCCCTGGGGAAGGCCCTGCAGGCGGGTCACCAGCGGCTGCAGGCGTTCTATCGCCCGTTGCGCCGCGCTGCGCAGCCGGGTGGCGATGCGGCGCTGGGCCAGGATGCTCCACTGGCGCGGCGCCGGGACCTGGAGGGCGCCGCAGAGCTGCTCCATGGCCCGGAGCTGTTCCCCGCCGAGGGAGCTGCCGGGCACCACCCGGTCGTACTGCAGCGGGTTGGGCAGGGTTTCGAAGGTGTCCCGGTAGGAGCTCCCCTCCTTGACGATGTCCAGCTCCCCCTGCAGCAGCAGGAAGATGAGCAGCGCCTTGACCTGGTCCGGCACCAGTCCGTAGATGGGGCAGGCCAGGTGCCGGGCGATGGTTCCGGGAGAGGGGTCGTGCTCCAGCAACGGGGTGACGAGGGTCACCAGCTCGTGCCGCTCCAGGTTGCCGGGAATGGTGTACCCCCGCCCCTTGCGGCGCAGCAGCCCCATCGGCACCAGATAGGCCTCGCGGATCAGCATCACATACTCGTCCGCCTGCTCGGCGAGCAGGTCGGATTCGGCGGCGAAGCGCATCAGCCGCCGCCAGGCCTCCTTCGGCAGCGGCCCGTGGGCCGGCGCAAACCGCTCGAAGGCGGGCCAGGTGCGCCGCATCGCCCAGAGCGCCAGGCTCTCCAGCCACCCCTCCGGCGCACCCTTGAGGTCGAAGCGGGGCGGGGGCTCCCGTTTTCCCTCCGGCGTCACCAGCGCCGCCTCCAGCCAGGCGTTGCGCAGCGCTCCCTGCCAAGCGGGGAGCCGCGTCCGGATGCGTTGCGCCAGCCGCTGGCTCTGCTCCATCCCCAGCGGGTGCTCGCGCATCCTGGCAAGCGCCGCCAGCTCCACCAGATCCGCGCCGGGGCGGATGGGGGCCGGGATCAGCGTGTAGCAGCCGGGGGCGGCGGCCGCCTCGCCCCAGGGGAGGCGGATACATAGCACGATTACCCCCTCCTCCTCCAGCGGTTCCGGCTCCTTCTCCCCGCACCAGACGGCATACCGCCGCTCGTGGAAGCGCCAGGTCAGGCGCCGGTGCTGGTACCGTTCGCGGGGCAGCGTGAACGGGTTGAACTGCCCCTCCGGCAGCAGCGGGGCGAGCAGCTCCAGCACCAGCTCCTCCTGCCCCTGCAGGGCGGCCACCTCCCGCTTCAGGCGGGTTTCGAAGGCGGCGCTGCCATCCTCCCTGAGCTCCAGCCGGTAGCCCCCTTTGCGGCGCGCCACGAAGCGCCCCTGATCGGCGAGCTGCGCCAGCACCTTCTCGATGACCTCGCGGTTGCGCGCCGGCTCCACCCGGCTGGCGCTGAACAGCAGCCAGGCGGAGGCCTGCCGGGCGGTCAGGGTCTCCCGGGCGGGGGAGAGGTGGACCAGCACCAGCAGCCTCAACAGGCGCTGCGCGAGGTCGCGCAGCAGGGGTTTGTCGAACAGCTCGTCCAGATGTTTCCGGTACCAGGGGAAGAGCCGTTGCGCCAGCGGGATGAACTCCGGCTGCAGCTCGAACAGGTCGCGGAAGTGATCGACGATTCGATCCGGGGTGATCAGCTCTCCCCAGGGCCGCTCCAGGAACGGCTCCACGCCGCGGGCCGGATCTCCACGCAGGGTGGTCACCACGAAGTCCACCACGCCCCGGGTCTGGGAGAAGCGGTCCCGGATCTCCTCCAGCAGCGTCAGGGTGGCCGGATGCAGCGGATAGATCCCCTGCAGCAGCGGCAGATCCAGCTCCCTCGGGGAGAAGGACTCCCTCAGCTTGCCGACCAGGCGCTGCACCGCCTCCCCGTACCCCTCGCGCTTGACCAGGATGCTGTCGGCAATCAGGGTCTGGACATGGGCCGGGGTCAACAGCAGGCGCAGCGGATAGCGGTCCTTGATCTTGCGGTAGAGGGAGTGCTCCAGCTCGCCGGTGTGCTCGATCCCCTCCTGCATCGCCGCCAGGATCCAGAATCTCCGGTCCCGCGACCACTCCCCCAGAAACTGGAGGAAGCGCACATCCTCGTTGAAGGCGCGCGCATCCTCCTTGGAGCGCAGGAACTCGGAGAGCTCGTCCAGGATCAGCAGGGTGCCGTCCCCCTCGAAGCCGTCCCAGACGAGGCGGCGATCCCCCTGATCCGGTTTCAGGCCCAGCGCCGAGCAGACGATCTCCTCGAGCCGGTTGGCGGCGCTGAAGTTGACCAGGGAGATCGGAACCACGCGCACGGGAGCGGAGACCAGCGCGCCGGCGCGCAGCTGCTGGGTCAGGTAGCCCAGGAGATGGGACTTGCCGGAGCCGTAGTGACCGATGAGGAAGGCGCCGCCCCCCTCGCCGCGCTCCAGCATCTGCCGTACCGCGCCCAGATGGGTCTTGATCTCCGTGGTGACCAGAAAGCTGTCGCTCAGCCACTGCGCCGCCTCGGACTCCAGATCCGCCAGGCGCACCACGGTCGGGTGCGCTCTGACCTCTAGCAGAGCCCCGATATTGGTAATCTCTCCCGACATGGAGCAAACTTTAACATATCGACCGAAACCACTGTGGCGATGGAGACACGAGAGCGCGTGATCACGGTACTGCGGCGCAACCTCCGGCAGGCGATCCGCAGGAGGGATCTGGAACAGGCGGCCAATCTGCTGCAGCGGCTCAAGAGCGAGGAGCCCCTCTCCGTGGAGTGCCGCGGGCTGGAGCTGGAGTATCTGCTGGCCGGCGACAACCGAGAGGAGGCCCGCCTGCTGGCGGAGCAGCTGCTGCGCCTCCACCCCGGCTCTGCGCGCATCCACTATCTCGCCGGTCGCATGGAGTACCGGGAGCGGCGCTACCGGCAGGCGCTCGCCCGCTTCACCGAGAGCGACCGGCTGTTCCCCCACTGGCGGGCGCGGCTCTGGTGCGGCAAGAGCCTCACCCAGCTCGGCGACTACGCCGCGGCGGAGGGGGTGCTGCTGGAGCTCTATGCCGACCATCCACGGGTCGGGCGGGAGCTGGCCTGGCTCTACGAGCGGATGGAGAACGGTGAGCGCGCGCTGCGCTATCTGCAGCCCTATCTCGACAGATACCCGGACGATGCCGGGGCGCAGGCGCAGCTGCAGCGGCTGCGCTCGCAGGAGCTGGCGCCGGAGGAGCTGCTGGCGGAGGTGGAGATGCTGCTCGGGCTGGGCGAGGAGATTCCGCAGCAGATGGCAGCGGCCTACCTGCAGCGGCTGCTGGAGCGGGGCGAGGGGGAGACGGCCCGGAGGTTCGTGGCCGAGCGGCTGGCGGAGATGGGGCCGGAGACCGCCGCCGTCCTGGCCTGGAGCTGCTACCGCCTGCAGGCCTATGATCTGGCGCTGCAGCTGTTTCTCGCCGGGCTGCCGGCGCAGACCGGCAACTACAAGTATCTCCAGTCCCTGGAGGCGGCCGCGGCGCGCTGCGATCGGCTCGGGGAGCTGATCGCCGCCTACGAGCAGCACGCTCCGGAACAGAAGCAGCTCTACGGCAGGATCAAGCGGCTGAAAAGACGGGCCGGGTCTGTGGAATGACGGCTTGCAAACGATCGTTTCTTGTGTCGGGTCTTCGCCAAATCGTGTGGGTGAAATGGTAAATCATCCTTGACAGGCAGAATGCACGCCGGAAGCTGGTCGGCAGAAGGGGATTGGGGCGACTTTGGGATAGCCGTACCAGTTGCAATTGGCGCAGGCGGTGGATATCCGCCACTCCCCGGCCAGACGGCCCCAATCCCCTTCTGGCTACCGAGTATGTGGCGTGCATTCTGCCTGTCAAGGACGGAGCCGCTACGCGGTGATTTACCATTTCACCCATACGATTTGAGGAGGACCCAATCCGGATTCAGCGTCCCTCTGGATCCTAATTTATTACTTTGAAAGAGTACTAGCACTCTTTACAAGGGAAAGATCCTATATTAGCCGGGTCAATAAAATCGTCGCAGATTTTGGTCTAATATTCCTGTGTAGGGGGTCGCTGGACCGACCCGATGTGGAGTCCGGGAATGTCTGTAGCGGAAAAAGGTATGGAAAGGGAGGAGCTGGAGCGGATTGGCTCCATGTGCAGTCGATAGTAAAGCAATCTTACCCAAGGGGGTTCCGTATGAAGCTACCATTACAGATCACTGCCAGGAACATCGAGCTCACGGAGGCCATCGAGCAGGCCGTGCGTGACAGGGCACGAAAACTGGAGCGGTTTTACGACAGGATAGTGAGTTGCCGGGTGGTGGTGGATGCGCCGCATCGCCACCAGAAGAAGGGGGTGATGTACAACGCCTGTATAGATATCACCGTGCCCGGTTCGGAGGTGGTGGTGAAGCGGGAGCCGCATGAGGATCTCTATGTGGCCATCCGCGACGCGTTTGATGCGGCGCGGCGCCAGCTGCAGGAGATCTCCAGCCGGCGGCGCGGTGGCGGTAAGCCCCTGCTGCGCCCGGCAGGAGGAGAGTACGCCGAGATGTAAGGCGGGAGCTGTGGTGGGGGCTTCATCCGGATGGCAGGGCGGCTACTCCGGGCGCCCCTCTCCCAACGGGGTGTGCGGGGTGGATTGGTCCAGCATGCGCTCCAGCTGCCGGGTGGTGGCACGGCGCATGGGTCTGCCGTCCGCCGGGTCTGTCGGGGAGTGGTGCAGCCCCTTGGCCGGAAACACCACCAGTTCGATCTCGGTTTCGTCGGCGATGAAACGGTAGCCGGGCAGCAGCTGTCTGGTCCCGTTCAGGAGCAGGCGGTACTGGTGGAGCTGATACGGGATCTCCCTGTCCATGAGCAGGAGCGCCACCTCTTCGGCCGTGTCGCTGAACAGGTGCAGGGTGACGGGATCATGTATCCCGGCGCTGCCGCTGAGAACGGGACCCACCAAGCGCGGCTGGAAGGGATCGAGCATGCGCATGGCCTGCAGCGCGGTGCGGCGCATCCGGTGGAGACGGCGCGGCTGACGGCGGGAGTGGAACAGCCGTTGATGCTCCAGGCGCGCGGCCTCGATCTCGTCGTTGCGGGGCAGATTGCGGGTGTCGGTTACCCCCAGACGCATCGCCGCCTTCTGTTTGGCGGCGTGGTAGTCGCGAATGCCGTGTTCGACCATGAGACGCGCCGCCTCCTGGGAGATGCGGATCCGGATCTGCTGTCTCTTGCTGTGGTTGTGAAGCGGCATCTCTGGTGCGGATTCGAATCGTTTGGTGTAGGCCGGGTGGTTTCCCGTTCAGAATAGTTCGGAGAGCCCCCGGGAGTTCTCTTCGCTGCTCTCCCAGAAGGTTTCCGGCTGCTCCGCCGGCACATGTTCCGAACGGAAGGTCTCGAAGATGGTGCTGGGGCTGGAGGCGTTGGCCAGCAGCCCGTTTTCCGGATCGATGCGTACCGTAACCATGCCGGGGGGCTGTTGCAAGGGGATCTCGGGAACCCCCTCCAGCGCCGTCCGCATGAACTCCATCCAGACGGGAAGCGCCGCGCGCGCGCCGCTCTCACCGTTTCCCATGGGACGAGGTATGTCGAAGCCGGTCCAGACCGTTGCTACCACCGCATGGTTGAAGCCCGAAAACCATGCGTCAAACTGGTCGTTGGTGGTTCCGGTCTTGCCGGCCAGATCGGTGCGTCCCAGCTCCATTGCCCGGTATCCCGTGCCGCGCCGGATCACGTCCCGCATCATGGAGGTCATGAGATAGGCGTTTTGGGGGGTGATCACCCGTTTCGCGAAGGCCGGGGATTCCTCTCCCGTGGTGGAAGTTTCCATTAGGGAGTCACCACCGGCAGTATCGCACGCAGGGCACGCCCTGAGGGGCTCCGCGCGCCAGAGGAGCCTCCCTTCGGCATCCTCGATGCGTTCGATCAGATAGGGGGAGATCAGGAATCCCCCATTGGCGAATACCGCGTATCCGGTGGCCAGCTCCAGAGGGGTGACGCTGCCGCTGCCCAGGGCCAGCGACAGATCCCGGGGGAGGTTTTCTGAGCGGAATCCGAAGCGGGCCGCATAGTTGGCCGCGTATCCCACCCCTATGTTGCGCAACAGGCGAATGGAGACCAGGTTGCGGGACTTGGTCAGTGCCACCCGTAGCCGGGTGGGGCCGAAGAACCGTCCGCTGTAGTTGCGCGGTTTCCAGGTTTCGTCCAGATTGTCGTCATCCATTACAACCGGGGCGTCGTTGATTATGCTGGCGGCGGTGTAGCCCCTGCTCAGTGCGGCCGAGTAGATGAAGGGTTTGAAGGCGGAACCGGGCTGACGCTCCGCCTGGGTAACGCGGTTGAACTTGCTGTGGAAGAAGTCAAAGCCGCCGCTCAGGGCGGTGATGGCGCCGCTGTTCGGATCCAGGGAGACCAGGGCCCCTTCGGTCTGGGGGAGGGCTGCCAGCTCCCAGCGATCGCCTTCCAGGTTGCGGAGGCGGATGACGTCACCTATCCGCCACAGATCGGAGATGCCTTTCGGGCCTCTCTCCGTCCCTTGCTCCAGGGCCCAGATGAGGCCGGAGCGGGACAGGCGCACCAGCTGCTGATCCGCCGCCAGCCAGGCGGTCAGGTGATGCTTCGAGAGCTGTACCACGAGCGCCGGGTGCAGCCCGCCGAGAACCGGGATCTGCTGAATCGCGCGCAGCGCCTCCGCCACCGTCGGTGGCGGGGCGAGCCGGTTTTCGGTATCCCTCAGCCAGCGCAAGAGCTCCGCGGCGGGAATCTCCAGATGTCGCTCGGGGCCGGGGTAGCCGTGGCGTCGGATATAGCTGAGCAGGCCGTTGCGCAGGGCGCGGTCGGCCGCCTTCTGAAGACGGCTGTCGATGGTTGTGAACACCCGGTAGCCGGCGCTGTAGGCCTCTTTTCCGAACCGCCTCACCATCTCCTGGCGCACCATCTCTCCCGCATAGGCGGCCTCCACTTCGGCGCTGCTCTTGTAACGGCGTGCCTGATCCGGCTCTGCCACCGCTTTTCGGTAGGTTGCGGTATCTATGCTGCCCAGGGCGTGCATGCGCTGCAGCGCATAGTTGCGTCGTGCCAGGGCGCGCTGGGGATTGGCAATTGGATTGTAGATGGAGGGGGCCTTGGGCAGCCCGGCGATCATCGCCATCTGGGACAGGGTCAGCTGGTCCAGATCCTTGCCGTAGTAGGCCCTGGCGGCGGCCCCTACCCCGTAGGCGCGGTTGCCGAAGTAGATCTTGTTGAGATAGAGCTCCAGGATCTCCTCCTTGCTCAGCTCCCGCTCGATCTTGAGCGCCAGCAGAATCTCGTTGATCTTGCGCAGATAGGTCTTTTCACGCCCCAGAAAGAAGTTGCGCGCAACCTGCATGGTGATGGTGCTGCCCCCCTGGCTCTTCTCGCCGGTACGCAGCAGGGCGAGAGCGGCGCGCAGTATGCCCCTGATGTCCACACCGGGATGCTCGAAGAAGCGGTCATCCTCGGCCGCCAGCACCGCCTTGATCATCAGAGGCGGGATCTGTTCGTAACGCAGCACCACCCGGTTCTGCTCCCCGTACTCGGCGATCAGGCGGCCGTCGGCGCTGAAGACTCGCAGCGGGGTTTGCAGCTTCACCTCTCTCAGTGTCTCGATGGAGGGGAGCCTGGGGACCAGATAGAACCAGGCTCCGGCTCCTGCCGCTGCCAGGGCGAGAATCGCTGCCAGCAGCAGTGACAGGCCGGCAAGGGCGAGCTTTTTTCCGGTCAACATGGGTAACAGGTGGTTCGGACAGTCATGGGACAGCTTGACAGTATACTAAGACAACCGGTGGTAAAGCGACCATCGGCGGGTGGCCGGGCGGGCGGTCGCGGCAGGGGCGCCGCCTTGCACCGCCGTGACCGGCCGGCGCAGCCCCGCGAATGCCCGCCAGGGCTGCTCTGAAGCCCTCTCTTCCAAAATCGGCTCTTCACCCACAGGATTTGAAGAAGATCCCCGAAGTCAGATTGCTAAAGTTCCCGGGAACAGGCCGGACCGGCGTTGCAGCATCTACCGGTGGGGCAACCATCGCCCGCAAGCCGCGCCTCGCGGCCGATCGTTTCGACATCCGCTGAATGAGGCCTCACCTTCGCTTGCCCTGGCATGTTGTTGCCGGGGTGACAGTAATCCACCCCGATTGAGGAAGAGCGAGTAAAGAAACCTGCGCCGGCTGCCGATAACCAGAACAGAGCGGGAGGGCGCAAGCGGTATCCCGCCGCAAAACTCATAGTCAAGAGGTTTCGTAATGCTGGCACGGCTTTGGGAAGGCAAGCAGAGAAAGGTTCTGGGGCTGGATATCGGCTCCTGTGCGGTGCGGCTGGTGGAGATGTCCCGCAACGGCGCCGGATACCGGCTGGATCGGTTTGCGGTGGAGAAGATGCCCCTGCACGCGATGGCGGACAACGAGATCAAGGATGTGAACGCCGTTGCCGCGGCGGTGCGGCGCGCCTACATGCGCTCCGGCAGCAAGCTGCAGGATAGCGCCGTGGCGGTCAGCAGCTCCCAGATCATCAGCAAGAGCATAACCATGCCGGCAGGTTTCAGCGAGAGCGAACTGGAGGAGCAGATTACCGTGGAGGCGGCGCAGTATATCCCCTACTCCATGGATGAGGTAAACATGGATTTCCTCATAGAGGAGTCCGCCGTCGAGAACGGCGATACCCTTCAGGTGCAGCTGGTGGCCTCGCGCAGCGAGAATGTGGATGCGCGTATCGCAGTGCTGGAACAGGCGGGGTTGACGCCGAAGATCGTGGACGTGGAGATGTTTGCCCTGGAGAACGCATTTCCGCTGGCCTGCAGCAGGATCGGGCACGCGGCGCAGGTCAACACGGTGGCGCTGATTAACGTGGGGGACGCCACCACCACCCTGGTGGTGGTGAGGGACGGCAAGGGGATCTACAACCGCGATCAGATGTTCGGTGATGCTCAGCTGACCGAAGCGATCCAGAATCACTATGGCCTCACCCTCGAGCAGGCGGATGAGGCGCGCCAGGCCAACAGGCTGCCGGAAGATTTCGAGCAGGAGGTGTTGCCGGGATTTTGCCGGGCGGTGGCCCAGCAGTGCTCGCGTCTGCTGCAGCTCTTCTTTTCCGCCAGTGGCGTCAGTCACGTGGACCATGTGGTGCTCTCCGGGGAGTGTGCCAAGCTGCCCGGAATTGCCGAAAAGGTGGCGGAGACCTGTGGCATAGATGTATCGATAGCTGATCCCTCGACCACCCTGTCCGTGGGTTCGGGAGTGGCGGTGGCGGATTTCCAGAAGGAGGCGCCGGCGCTGATGGTCGCCTGTGGGCTGGCGCTGAGGAGTTTTGACCAATGAAACAGATAAATCTTCTGCCATGGCGTGAAGCGCGGCGCAAGGGGCAGCAGCGTCAGCTGGCCATGTTCGCAGCCGGATGGGTTGTCTCTGCCGCAGTGGTGATCCTCGGGGCATATCTCTATGTGAACGACATGATCGAGGCGCAGGAGCGGCGGAACGCCTTCCTGCAGGAGCAGATCGGCGTGCTGGACAAAAGCATAGCCAGCATAAAGGGGTTGAAGAAAGAGAAACAGATGCTCACCGAACGCATGGAGATCATAGCCGAGCTGCAGAGCAACCGGGTGGCGGTGGTGCATATGCTGGACGAACTGGTGCGGGTGGTGCCCGGCGGGGTCTATCTTACCGCCTTGAAACAGCGTGGCTCGATGCTGGAGATAGAAGGGGTGGCGCAGTCCAACGCCAGCGTATCGGACATGATGCGCCAGCTGGACAGCGCCCACTGGCTGGGTGATCCGCGCCTGGATGTCATTGAGAGCAAGGACAAGCGCTCCGGCAATCGCAGCAGCCGCTTCGTGTTGCGGGTGCAGCACATCATCGCGCGGGGCGACAACAGGGTGGAGGCTGGCTGATGAATATCTCCAATCTGGCAAATGCCGAGCTGAACATAAACAACATCTATGAGTGGCCGCGCCACCTGCAGCTTGCGGTGAGTTCCCTGCTGGCGGTGGTGGTGCTGGTGGGCGGTTATTTCCTGATCATAAGCGACCAGTTTGACCGTCTCGATCAGAGCCGGGCGCATGAGACCGTTCTCAAGGAGGAGCTGGAGCAGAAACAGATGCTGGCTTCCAACTTCGATGCCTATCAGGAGCAGAACAAGGTACTGCGCGACATGCTGAACGGTATGCTGCAGCAGCTGCCCGGCAAGGCCGAGATCGCCAAGCTTCTGGTGGATATCTCCCAAGCGGGGATCGGTAACGGGCTGGAGTTTCAGCTGTTCAAACCCCAGCAGGAGCAGATCAGGGAGTTCTATGCCGAGCTGCCGATCCAGATCCGGGTTGTGGGCAGCTACCACCAGTTCGGCAACTTCATCAGCGACGTGGCTGCGCTGTCCCGCATCGTTACGTTGCACAACATCTCGATGCGCAAGGCGGAGAGGTCGGATGTCTCTCCCCTGGTGATGGAGTTGACCGCCAGGACCTATCGCTATCTGAGCGAGGAGGAGCAGGCAGAGTATCAGAGGGCGCAGAAGCAGAAGGAGGGGAAGAGATGAGCAAGCAGAGTGTTTCCCGGCGCACGTTGGCGGGCCTGCCCCTGTTGCTGCTGGCCGCGGGCGGGCTGACCGGGTGCGCCAACGACAGCGTGGACGATCTGGTCAGCTACGTGGAGGAGATCCGGGAGACCAAAAAAGGGGAGGTGAAACCGCTGCCGCCGCAGGTGAGGGAGGAGGGGTTTCGCTACCAGGCGTCCCGTTTGCGTGATCCGTTCATGACACCGAGCGGTCTGCAGATGCTCTCTGACCGGCGCAAGAACAGCTCTATCCATCCAGACATGAACCGGGAACGGGAGCCGCTCGAGGCGTATCAACTGGATACGCTGCGCATGGTGGGCAGTATCCAGAAGGGGGACACCCTGCTGGCACTGGTGCAGGCACCGGACGGGGTGATTCACCAGGTCAGGAAGAACGACTACATGGGGCGCAACCACGGCCGGGTGAAGACGCTGTCACGCGAAGGGATCGAGCTGATCGAGACCATACCGGACGGTATGGGCGGGTGGATGGAGCGCCCTGCCCAGTTGAGTCTGAAAGATTAAGGAACCATTAGGGTGGGGAGAGCTATGAAACAAGATATGGTAACAGAACAAGCCAGGTCATTTTCCGGAAGCGGCGGTGCTGCTGCATTGGTTCTGCGCAGGATGGCGGGAGTTGCGCTGTTGGCCGCCTTGCTGGGTGGCACCACCACTGCGCTGGCCAACGTGCTGAAGGATGTTCAGGCTGTCGAGCAGCCTGGCGGGGAGACCAGTTTGATTCTGAACATGTCCGATCCCGCCATGCGCCCACGGATATTCACCACCGTCAACCCGCCCAGGATTATTCTGGATCTGGTCGGGGCATCCAGCGGCCTGAAAAAGTATCGTCAGTTCATCCCCGCGGGTGTTGTGAGGGACATGCATGTGGTGGAGGCGCAGGGGAGAACCCGCCTGGTCTTCGATCTCGCCCGCAGCGTATCCCATGATGTCGGCGTTGAGGGCAACCGGATTCGCGTGGTGCTGGGTGGTCAGGCGGCCTCCATGGCCGGAAGCGAACCGGCTGAGGGGCTGGCGGACCCGGCTGCCGATGGCGCCGCCGTCACCAACATAGATTTTCGCCGCGGCAAGCGCGGTGAGGGGAGGGTGGAGATCACCTTTGCCGGCGATCGGGTCACCTCCGAGGTTCGCAAGAGCGGAGAGCGCATCGTTGTCAAATTGGACGGAGTCAACCTGCCCGAGAGCCTTGAGCGCCGCTTTGATGTGACCGATTTCGGCACACCTGTAACCGCGATCGATGCTTACCGCAGGGAACAGGGCGCAGAGCTGGTCATTACCAGCGTCGGACCCTACGAGCTCAAGAGCTATCAGCTGGGCAGGCGCATGATGATCGATGTCAGTGCGCTGAAGAGGGACAAGGAGAAGAGCAAGCCAAAGACCCAAAAGCGCTATACGGGTGAGCGGCTGTCGCTCGATTTCCAGGATATCGAGGTGCGGGCGGTATTGAAGATTATTGCCGACTTCACCAATCAAAACATAGTTGCCAGCGACAGCGTGACCGGCAATATCACTCTGCAGCTGAAGAATGTCCCGTGGGACGAGGCGCTGGATATAATCCTGACCAGCAAGGGGCTTGACATGCGCCGCCAGGGACAGGTGATTCTGGTGGCTCCGGCGGAGGAGATAGCGCAGCGCGACAAGATGGAGATCGAGACCCAGAAGCAGCGCGAGGAGCTGGAGCCGTTGGTCAGCGAATCGATTCAGGTGAACTATGCCAGGGCGGCGGATCTGGCGGCCCTGCTGAAAACCGGCGACAGCCAGCGCGGCACCATCGCCATCGATGAGCGCACCAACAGGATTCTGGTAACCGATACCTTTGCCAATGTACAGAAGATGCGCGCCAGGATCAGCGAGCTGGACATTCCTGTACGCCAGGTCATGATCGAGTCGCGTATCGTGATCGCCAACAACGACTTCAGCCGCAACCTGGGAACCAGGTTCGGAATCACCGCGGCGGCCGCCAACGGCTCCGACGGGATCATCGGGGGTACCGGCTCCGGTGGCGGTGCCGACACCATGGTGGACAGCGCGCTGACCAATGTGCGGGGCGGCAACGATCCGCTGCCGGTGACCATGCCCTCCCTGGGGGATCGCTACAACGTCAATCTGCCGGTGGTCAATCCGGCCGGGAGGTTTGCCCTGGCGTTGCTGGGCAAGGATTACCTTCTGGACATGGAGCTCTCCGCCATGCAGATGGAAGGGCGTGGCGAGGTACTCTCCAATCCGCGCGTGATCACCTCCAACCGCAGCGAGGCCATGATTGAGCAGGGCGTGGAGATCCCTTACCAGCAGGCCACCTCCAGCGGTGCCACCTCGGTTTCCTTCAAGAAAGCGATGCTGAGTCTGCGGGTGACGCCCCAGATCACTCCGGATGACAGTATCATCATGGATCTGAACATAACCAAGGACAGTGTCGGCCAGGTGTTCAACGGGGTGCCCAGCATCAACTCCCGCGAGGTGAAGACCCAGGTGCTGGTCCGGGACGGGGAAACGGTAGTGCTGGGCGGCATCTACGAACAGACCCGCAGCAAGGAGGTGGACAGCGTGCCCTTCCTGGGAGACCTGCCGATTATCGGCGCCCTGTTCCGCCAGACCCGCAAGGTGGACGACAAGGCCGAGCTGCTCATCTTCATAACGCCGAAGATCATCCGCGAAGATATGAGGATGAGCGGCAGGATGTAGCGCGGGAGACCGGAACCCTTGGCGGCCGGCGGGATATCGGGCTCGGCCGTGGTGGGAGACGGGGCGGGATATCCCAGGATGTCCCGCCTCTTTTTTTGGAGGATCTTTTTCACCAAATCGTGTGGGTAACATGGTAAATCATCCTTGACAGGCAGAATGCACGCCACATACCCACATACTCGGTAGCCAGAAGGGGATTGGGGGTGCCTTGCTGGGGACCGGCGGATATCCACTACCCGCGCAAATTGCAACTGGTTCGGCTATCCCAAACTCTCCCCAATCCCCTTCTGCCGACCATCTTCCGGCGTGCATTCTGCCTGTCAAGGATGATTTACCATTTC
>WFXP01000167.1 GCA_015490535.1 Gammaproteobacteria bacterium | reverse complement strand
GCTCGGAGATGTGTATAAGAGACAGGTCCGGCATGGCGAACAGATCCGCGGCATTGGCCGCCTTGACGCTGCCGCCGTACAGAATGCGCACCTGCTCCGCCACGCCGTCGCTGCGGGACGCTATGCGCCGGCGGATGAATGCATGGACATCCTGGGCCTGCTGGGGCGAGGCGGTCTTGCCGGTACCGATGGCCCACACCGGCTCATAGGCGATCACCCCGTCGGCGAGCGCCTCGACCCCTTCCCGCTCGATGACCGCGTCCAGCTGGCGCGCCACCACATCCTCGGTCACTCCCTGCTCGCGCTCCTGCAGAATCTCGCCCACGCACAGGATGGGCCGCAGTCCCGCGGCGCGGGCCGCAGCGTATTTGGCAGCCACCAGCGCATCGTCCTCCCCGTACAGGGTGCGCCGCTCGGAGTGACCGACGATGGCGTAGCTACAGCCGAAATCCAGCAGCATGGAGGCCGCAATCTCGCCGGTATAGGCACCGCTCCGGTGCTGGCTGAGGTTCTGGGAACCCAGCGCCACCCCGGTGCCCTGCAGCCGCTCCGCGGCCATGGGGATGTAGATGTAGGGCGGGCACACCGCCACCTCCGCCCGGCCCACGCTGGCGAGCGATCCCTTGATTCCGTCCAGAAGCAGCTCGATACTCCCGGCGGAACCGTTCATTTTCCAGTTCCCGGCAACCAGTGGCTGACGCATCCGCTCTCCCCTGTTTCACGATGAAAGGCCGGAAAGCTTACCGCCGCGGCGGGAGAAAATCAACCGCTCCCCGCAGCGTTGGCCGCCTGCGCCACGATCTCGGCCAGCTGTTTCGCCAAGGTCTCCACCTGGGGGGCGTCGTCCCCCTCCACCATAACCCGGATCACCGGTTCGGTGCCGGAGGGGCGCAGCAGCACCCGGCCGCGGCCCGCCATCTGGCCCTCCACGTCACGCACCGCGCTCTGCACCAGAGCCGACTCCTCCGGCGCGAAGCGCCTCTCCAGGCGCACGTTGATCATGGTCTGCGGGAACTTGGTCATGCCCCGCTTCAGGGTGTGGAGCGTCTGGCCGCTGTTGATCATGGCGGACAACACCTGCAGCGCCGAAATTATGCCGTCGCCGGTGGTGGTGCAGTCGCGGCAGATGATGTGGCCGGAGGATTCGCCCCCCAGGATCCACCCCTCCTGGGCCATCATCTCACTCACATGGCGATCCCCGACCGCCGCGCGCCGGAAGGGGATGCCGGCATCCTTGAAGGCCAGCTCCAGCCCCAGGTTGCTCATCACGGTGCCCACCACACCGCCATCATAGGCTCCCCCGTTGCGATGGCCGTTGTTCCGCCGATCCCGCGCTATCACGAACAGCAGCTCGTCGCCATCCACCACCTCACCCTTGTGATCCACCATGATGAGCCGATCCCCGTCGCCATCCAGGGCGATCCCCAGCTCGGCATCGTGCTCGATGACCGCCCGCTGCAGCGTCGCCGGGCTGGTGGAGCCGCATTCGAAGTTGATGTTCACGCCGTCCGGATCGGTGCCGATGGAGATCACATCCGCCCCCAGCTCGCGGAACACCTTGGGGGCCACATCATAGGTGGCGCCGTTGGCGCAATCCACCACCAGGCGCATCCCTCCCAGTTCGAGGCCCGGCGGCACGGTGCTCTTGCAGAACTCGATATAGCGGCCGGCGGCATCGCTGACGCGGCCGGCGCGGCCCAGCTTGCCGGACTCCACGCAGCTCACCGGATGGTCCAGAAACCGTTCGATCTCCCGCTCGGTCTCGTCCGGCAGCTTGAAGCCGAGCCGCGAGAAAAACTTTATGCCGTTGTCATAGTAGGGGTTGTGCGATGCGCTTATCACAATCCCGGCGTCGGCACGCATGGTGCGGGTAAGATAGGCGATCCCGGGCGTCGGCATGGGGCCCAGCAGGCGGATATCCACCCCGGCGGCGGACAGCCCGGCCTGCAGGGCGGATTCGAACATGTAGCCGGAGAGCCGGGTATCCTTGCCGATCACCACCTTGCCGCGCCCCCCGTGGCCGGCCAGCACATGGCCCACCGCCCATCCCAGGTGCAGCACGAACTCCGGCGTGATGGGAGTGCTGCCCACCCTGCCCCGGATCCCGTCGGTACCGAAATAACGTTTCGTCATGCTCCTTCCCCTTCCCCTCTGATTATGGTCGGTTACTCTGCAGGCTGAACCTGCTGCAGCGCCGCTGTTATCTTCAGCGCGTCGACAACAGGTCCAACGTCGTGCACCCGGACGATGGAGGCCCCCAGCCACACCGCCAGGGTGGCGGCAGCGAGACCACCGTACAGCCTTCCATCCACCGGCCGCTCCCCCAACAGCGCACCCAGCATGGATTTGCGCGACAGCCCCACCAGCACCGGGTACCCCATATCGGCCAGCCGCGGCAATCCCCGCAGCAGCTGGAGATTATGCTGCAGACTCTTGCCAAAGCCAAAGCCGGGATCTATCAACAGCCGGCCGGGGGCGATCCCCGCCGCCAGACAGCTCGCGACGCGCTCCCGCAGGAAACCTCCCACCTCCTCCACCACATTCCGGTAATGGGGATACCGCTGCATGGTGCGGGGTTCTCCCTGCATGTGCATCAGGCAGACGGGAACCCCGGCCGCCGCCGCGGCCTCCAGCGCGCCGGGCCGGCGCAGGGCATAAACATCGTTGATCATGCCCGCCCCGGCGCGCACCGCCTCCCGCATCACCTCCGGTTTGCTGGTGTCTATGGATATTATGACCGGCAGCTCCCGGTGCAGCGCCTCGATCACCGGGATCACCCGGTCCAGCTCCTGCTGCAGCTCTACCGGCGCGGCGCCGGGCCGCGTGGATTCTCCGCCCACATCTATTATGGCGGCCCCGGCGCGGAACATCTCCTGCGCATGACGCAGGGCGGCGTCACGGGCAAAAAAAACACCCCCGTCCGAAAACGAATCGGGGGTGACATTGAGAATCCCCATCACCTGCGGGACGGTGAGATCCAGCTCCCTGCCCGCACACTCCAGGCGTCCACCCATAGGGCCTCAGTGCTGGCCCGCAGGCTTGCCTATGGCGCCGCCCTTGCCATCCTTCTCGCTGCTGCTGCTCCTGTCTCTCTCCCGATCACTACCCGCGGCGCTGCCATCGCCGGAGCGCGGTTCCGGCTCGTCCCAGTCCTTTGGCGGCCGGGGCGGCTTGCCGGCCATGATGTCGTCGATCTGCTCCGCGTCGATGGTCTCGTACTTCATCAGCGCTTCCGCCATCAGATGCAGCTTGTCCATGTTTTCCGTAAGGATCTTCCTCGCCCTCTGGTAGTTGCTGTCGATGATGGAGCGGATCTCCTCGTCGATGATGTGGGCGGTCTCGTCCGAGACATTCTTGCGCTGGGTCACCGAGTGGCCCAGAAACACCTCCTCCTCCTCCTCGCTGTAGGTGAGCGGACCGAGGCGCTCCGACAACCCCCACCTGGTAACCATGTTGCGGGCGATCTCGGTGGTGCGCTGGATGTCGTTGGAGGCGCCGGTGGTCACCTTCTCGGGACCGAACACCAGCTCCTCCGCGATGCGGCCGCCGAACAGGCTGCAGATCTGGCTCTCCAGGCGCTGCTTGCTGTAGCTGTAGCGATCCTCGGTGGGCAGGAACATGGTCACCCCGAGGGCGCGGCCGCGCGGGATGATGGTCACCTTGTGCACCGGATCGTGCTCCGGCACCAGGCGTCCCACGATGGCATGGCCGGACTCGTGATAGGCAGTGAGCTTCTTCTCCTCCTCGCTCATCACCATGGACTTGCGCTCCGCCCCCATCATGATCTTGTCCTTGGCCTTTTCGAAATGGGCCATGGTAACGGTGCGCTCTCCGTCGCGGGCCGCGAACAGGGCCGCCTCATTGACCAGGTTGGCCAGATCCGCCCCGGAGAATCCGGGTGTGCCGCGCGCGATCACCGATGCCTGCACATCGTCGGCCACCGGCACCTTGCGCATGTGCACCTTCAGAATCTGCTCCCGGCCACGCAGATCCGGCAGCGGCACCACCACCTGACGGTCGAAGCGGCCGGGGCGCAGCAGGGCCGGGTCCAGCACGTCGGGGCGATTGGTGGCGGCGATCACGATCACCCCCTCGTTGCCCTCGAAGCCATCCATCTCCACCAGCAGCTGGTTCAGGGTCTGCTCGCGCTCGTCGTGCCCGCCACCGAGACCGGCGCCACGATGGCGGCCCACCGCGTCGATCTCGTCGATGAAGATGATGCAGGGGGCGTGCTTCTTGGCCTGATCGAACATGTCACGCACCCGCGAGGCGCCGACCCCCACAAACATCTCCACGAAATCGGAGCCGGAGATGGTGAAGAACGGCACCTTGGCCTCACCGGCGATGGCCTTGGCCAGCAGGGTCTTGCCGGTCCCGGGCGGCCCCACCATCAGTACCCCCTGCGGGATCTTGCCGCCCAGTTTCTGGAACTTGGCCGGTTCGCGCAGAAACTCCACCAGCTCCGCCACATCCTCCTTGGCCTCGTCGGCGCCGGCCACGTCGTTGAAGGTGATCTTGACCTGGTTCTCGCCCAGCATGCGCGCCCGGCTCTTGCCGAACGACATGGCGCCGCGCCCCCCGGCGCCGCCCTGCATCTGGCGCATGAAGAAGATCCAGACCGCTATCAGCAGCAGCATCGGGAACCAGGAGATGAAGATCTGCATCAGCAGCGACTGCTGCTCCGGCGGACGGGCGTCGATCACCACGTTGTTGTTGAGCAGATCCCCGATCAGGCCGGGATCGCCGGGGCTGTAGGTGACAAAGGTGGTGTCATCGGTGGTGACGCCGCGGATGGTGCGCCCCTCGATCATCACCTTCTTCACCCGTCCGTCCCGCACGTCGGCAATGAAGCTGGAGTACTCCAGCGGCTTGGCCGCCTGTTGAGGGGGGGTGAAGTTGTTGAACACGGCCATCAGGATGACCGCGATTACCACCCACAACAGAATGTTTTTTACAATATCGTTCAAAATTCGCCTCTTGGATCTCTCTTCAGTGACAGCAGCGGCATATCCGCAGACAGCCGCGCCACTCTACGTTACTACAATATACAGCCTCTCGCCAACAGGTACACCTCGCGCGAACGGGGCCGTGACGCGGCGGGCTTGCGGGTGACCACCTTGCGGAACGCGCTCCGCAATCCGCGGCGCAGCTCCTCCATCCCTTCCCCCTCGAACCCCTTGAGCAGAAGATCCCCTCCGGGCGCCAGTACGCTGCATGAGAGATCCAGCGCCAGCTCGGCCAGATAGATGGCCCGCGGCTGATCCATCGCCTTTATCCCGCTTATATTGGGGGCCATGTCCGACATTACAAGATCCACCGGACACCCTCCCAGACACTCCAGCAGCCGGTCGAGGACCTGCTGCTCCCTGAAATCACCCTGAATGAACTCCACCCCCGGAACCGGATCCATGGGCAGGATGTCCAGGGCCACCACCCGACCCCCGCTCCCGGTCAGGCGGGCGGCGAGCTGGGACCAGCCGCCGGGGGCCGCCCCCAGATCCACCACCGTCATTCCCGGCGTGATGAGCCGGTCCCGCTGCTGGATCTCCAGCAGTTTGTAGCTGGCGCGGGAGCGGTAGCCCTCCTGCCGCGCCCGCTTCACGTAGGGATCGTCGAAATGCTCCCGCAGCCAGCGGGAACTACTCCCGCCGCGCGTCACTCTCCGCCCTCCCATGTTCCAGCTCCAGCCGCCGCAAGATGGAGCGGGTACGGAGCACCAGCCAGAGAGCCGCCGCACCGCCGGCTGCCAGCAGTGCCAGGAGCTGCTCTAGCCAGCCCTCCAGAAGCCTCCCCACCACCAGCCACAGCAGCGGCAGCAGCAACACCACCACCCCCAGCTCGAACTTGACCCTGTTGAAGGGGCTGGGAGCTACGCTGAGCCCCCTTCTGCTGCCACGGGAGTCGTCACGCTGCTCCATCATTCCGGCTCGGCCGCCGCCGCGGCAGCGGCTCTTTCACCAGAGCGGTCACCTATCATCCGCCGGGACCCCGATCCAGCAGACCACCCTGCGAGGGGACCAACCATGACCGCTGGCCGGGTATCGGGCGGCACTGCGCCCGCCCCGCGGGAGGCCGGACGACGACAACCGCCGCCCGCTTTCAGGGAGAAGCTCCTTGTATCTGTCGGCACCATCCGCCCCGGACTCAACCGTTGACCGAGCGGCCTCCGTCCACGGTGAGAATCTCACCGCTCACATAGTCCGCATCCCGAATCAGGTAGAGCGCCGCACGCACCACATCTTCCGGCGCTCCCTGGCGCTTGAGAAAGGTGCGCGAGATGATGCGCTGTTTGGCCACCTCGTCCAGCTCCCGCTCCGGCCAAAGGATGGCACCCGGCGCCACCCCGTTGACCCGCACCTCGGGGCCCAGCTCGCAGGCCATGGCCCTGGTAAGCATTACCATTCCGGCCTTGGCGATGCTGTAGACGGGATACCCCTTGAGGGGCCGCAGCGCGTGGATATCGGAGATATTGACGATGCATCCGCGCCGCCTGGCCAGGTGGGGAGCCGCGGCCTGGCAAAGGAAGAATGGCGCCTTCAGGTTGGTGCCGATCAGTTGCTCCCAGCAGCGCTCGTCGGTGGCTCCGATCTCGGTGGGGAAAAAGCTGGAGGCGTTGTTGATCAGCACGTCCAGCTCTCCCCAACCCTCCAGCGCCTGCTTGACGATGGAGGAGATCTTGCTGGTCTCGGTCAGATCGGCCTGGATCAATATCACCGACTTCTCCCGCTGCCGGTTCAGAACGTGCTGCAGCGAGAGCGCTGCGCTGCGCGAGGTGTGGTAGTGGATGGCAAGATTCATCCCCTGACGGTGCAAGCCACGCGCCAGGGCCGCGCCGATGCGGTGGGCAGCGCCGGTGATGAGTGCCACCTTGCCTGCCAGGGGGGGTGTGTTATCCTGCACGGGTTTGCCTTTGCGTTCTCCAGCAATCACTGTACCGCAAACATAACGCCAGAACCAGTTTACTGCATGAACGGATCCGCCTCCCGGCATACAGGTGCCCCCCATCCGGTCGCGGCGCCGGCCGGCCTGCCCGCCCCTGACGAGCCCGCCGCAACGCACAGCGCGCGGCTCGCGGCGTTGCTGCGGCGCGAGATGGACAGCAACGGCGGCGCCATCAGTTTCGCCCGGTTCATGGAGCTGGCGCTGTATGCCCCCGGTCTGGGGTACTACAGCAGCGGCAGCCGCAAGTTCGGCGCGGAGGGGGACTTCGTAACCGCCCCGGAAATCTCTCCGCTGTTCTCCCGCTGTGTCGCGCGGCAGGCGCAGCAGGTGCTGGCCGCGCTTGAGAAGGGGGTAATCATGGAGGTGGGGGCCGGCAGGGGGGTGATGGCGTCGGAGATTCTGCTCGAGCTGGAACGGCTGAACAGCCTGCCGCGCCGCTACCTGAT
>WFXP01000166.1 GCA_015490535.1 Gammaproteobacteria bacterium | reverse complement strand
GTCTGCATGGCGCGCGACAGATGGGTTTTGACGCTGCCCTCCGAGCAACCCATGATCGCCGCCGTTTCGGCAACGCTGAACGCCTGCCACTGGCGCAACAGGTAGGCCTCCTGCTGCCGTGGTGGCAGTGCGGCCAGCACCGCCTCGAAACGCTCCGCCAACCGTGCCGCGCCGTGGCTGTGCTCCGGCTGCTCTTCACTGCCGGCGGAAAACTCAACCACTTCACCACTGTCCGTCAGCGGCAGCGCTGAAAAAGAGGTGATACGGGCAATGCGATCACGCCAGATCTGTTTGCGCTGCCAGTCAGCGATGCGCCGCCCCAGGATTTTATAAAAGACACGCTTCCAGGTTTGCTCGTCATGTCGCTTCGCAGCCGGCACGAAACTGATCATGGCCTCCTGCAACAGCTCCAGAGCGACCTCCTCATCGCGCACCCGCAGGACAGAAAATGCCAGCGCAGCGCCGCGTACCGAGCGGAGAAAACGGCTCAGGGCGGCATCGTCATGTTGCATCTGGTCTGACTCTGTTCGGGCGCCATGTTTACACCGTTCCTGCAGTGGTTACTCCTGTCTATCGCAATATACCGCCAGCCGGTTGACGGGAGAGTGTAATGGACATCCGCCCCGCGTCACAGGTTTACTGCAAGGGGTCTTCACCAAATCGTGAGGGGAAAATGGCGAATCATCCTTGACAGGCGGAATGCACGCCAGAAGATGTTCGGCAGAAGGGGTTTGGGGACAATTGAACGTACACCGATAGCCTGAATCCGTGAACCCGGAGAAAATATGAAGCACAAGATATTGATTTTCATAGCATAACGAAAATCGCGGCCATACCATTCAGGTCTGGTGAGACTTTTCGTGGCAAGAGATTGTGCCAGTCGCCCCGGTGAACTCACGGATTCACATGATGGGTTAGAATAGCGGTTTTGCGCATCACCCGACCATGGAACAGACGCCGCACCCTTCGCCGCTGACACCCCGGCTGCCCGGCAAACCGGGCATGCGCCTCGACTGGGGCCGGCTCTATGGCAGCAGTTCCGGTCTGGCCATCCATTCCGCGGCCATCGCGCACCGAGCACCTGCCGTCGTGGTCACCCCCGACACCACCGCCACCCTGCGCCTGGAACAGGAGCTGCGGTTCTTCGCCACAGGCGGCGAGGAGGCCCTGCCCATACTGGCGTTTCCCGACTGGGAGACACTGCCCTACGACATATTCTCTCCCCATCAGGAGATAATCTCCCAGCGCCTGGCCACCCTCTACCGCCTGCCGGCGCTGGAGCGGGGGATCCTGGTGGTCTCCGCCCCCACCCTGATGCACCGCCTCCCGCCCCGCGCCTACCTGGAGGCCAACGCCCTGCTGCTGGAGGCCGGCCAGCGGCTGGACCTGGAGGCGTTCCGCCGCCGTCTGGAGAACAGCGGCTACCAGTCCGTCTCCCAGGTGATGGAGCCGGGCGAGTTTGCCGTGCGCGGCAGCCTGCTGGATCTGTTTCCCATGGGCAGCGAACGGCCGTTCCGCATCGACCTGTTCGATGACGAGATCGAGAGCATCCGCACCTTCAACCCGGATAACCAGCGCACCCTGCGGAAGGTGGAGCACGTGCGTCTGCTGCCGGCCCGGGAGTTCCCCCTCACCCCCGAGGCGATCAAACGGTTCCGCCAGGCCTACCGGGATCGGCTGGAGGGGGAGCTGGGCCGCAGCGTCATCTACCGGTCGGTCAGCGACGGCCTCGCCCCGCCCGGCGTCGAGTATTACCTGCCCCTGTTCTTCGAGCAGACCGCCACCCTGTTCGACTACCTGCCCGCGGAGAGCCTGCTGTTCCTCGCCGAGGGGGTCCAGGAGGCGGCCGAGCGTTTCCGGGAGGAGGCGCAACAGCGCTACGAGAGCCGCCGCCACGACCCGGAGCGACCGCTGCTGCCGCCGGAGGACCTGTTTCTGCGCGGCGACGAGCTGCTGGGCGCCGCGGGGAGATTCAGCCAGGTGCGTCTGCACCGCTTCAAGGGCACCGGCAAGGGGATAGACTACGCCACCTGCGCCCCGCCGGAGCTCAATCTGAACACCCCCGCCGGCCGCGGCAGCGAGGCGCTGCGCCGCTGGCTGCGGGAGTTCCCGGGGCGGGTGCTGCTGGCCGCAGAGAGCACCGGCCGCCGCGAGGCGCTGCTGGAGCTGCTCAAGGGGGACGATATCCACCCAACCCTCTATGACGGATGGCAGGCGTTCCTGGAGGGGGAGGCGCCGGTGGGGATCACCGTCGCCCCGCTGGAGCGGGGGCTGGTGCTGGAGCGGCCCGCGGTGGCGGTGGTAACCGAAGCGCAACTGTTCGGCGCCCACGCCATCCAGCGCAGCCGGCGCCGCACCCGCCACCGGGAGACGGAGGCCATCATCCGCGATCTGGCCGAGCTGCAGGAGGGGGCGCCGGTGGTGCACGAGGAGCACGGCATCGGACGCTTTCTCGGCCTGCAGAAGCTGACCGTGGGAGGCAGCGAGGCGGAGTTTCTCGCGCTGGAGTATGCCGGGGGAGACAAGCTCTATGTACCGGTCTCCTCCCTGCACCTTATCAGCCGCTACAGCGGCGCCGCCCCGGAGAACGCCCCGCTGCACAAGCTGGGCAGCGGCCAGTGGGAGCGAGCCAAGCGCAAGGCCTGCGAAAAGGTGCGCGACGTGGCCGCCGAACTGCTGGAGATCTACGCCCGGCGCGAGGCGCGCCAGGGGCACGCCTACCCCGTGGATGATCAGTACGCCGCCTTTGCCGCGGCCTTCCCCTTCGAAGAAACCCCCGATCAGCTGGAATCCATCCACGCCGTACTGGCCGACATGGCCTCGGACAAGCCGATGGACCGCCTGGTGTGCGGTGACGTGGGATTCGGCAAGACCGAGGTGGCGATGCGCGCCGCCTTTGTCGCCGTGCAGGGGGGCAGGCAGGTGGCGATGCTGGTGCCCACCACCCTGCTGGCCCAGCAGCACTTCCAGAGCTTCCGGGACCGCTTTGCCGACTGGCCGGTCAACATCGAGTCCATCTCCCGCTTCCGCTCCCGCAAGGAGCAGCAGCAGGTGCTGGCCGGACTGGAGAACGGCACCATCGACATCATCATCGGCACCCACAAGCTGCTGCAGGAGGGGGTGAAATACAAGCAGCTCGGGCTGGTGATCATCGACGAGGAGCACCGCTTCGGCGTGCGCCAGAAGGAGCGCTTCAAGGCGCTGCGCTCCGAGGTGGACATCCTCACCCTGACCGCCACCCCCATTCCCCGCACCCTCAACATGGCCTTCTCGGGGCTGCGGGAGTTCTCGGTCATCGCCACCGCGCCGGCGCGGCGCCTGCCGGTGAAGACCTTCGTCAGCGAGTGGAGCGACACCCTGCTGAGCGAGGCCATCCTGCGCGAGATCAAGCGCGGCGGCCAGGTCTATTTCCTGCACAACAAGGTGGAGACCATCGAGAAGACCGCGGCCGCCATCGGAAAACTGGTGCCCGAGGCGCGGATCGAGATCGCCCATGGCCAGATGGGCGAACGCCAGCTGGAGCGGGTGATGGCCGACTTCTATCACCAGCGCTTCAACCTGCTGGTCTGCACCACCATCATCGAGACCGGTATCGACGTGCCCAGCGCCAACACCATCATCATCGACCGCGCCGATCGCTTCGGCCTGGCCCAGCTCTACCAGCTGCGCGGCCGGGTGGGCCGCTCCCACCACCGGGCCTACGCCTACCTGATAATCCCGCCGCGCAAGCTGATCACCGCCGACGCGCTGAAACGGCTGGAGGCGCTGGAGTCCATCGAGGATCTGGGGGCCGGTTTCACCCTCGCCACCCACGATCTGGAGATCCGCGGCGCCGGCGAGCTGCTGGGCGAGGGGCAGAGCGGCCAGATGCAGGAGATCGGCTTCAGCCTCTACTCGGAGCTGCTGGAGCGGGCGGTCAAGGCGCTCAAGGCGGGCAGACAGCCGGAGCTGGATCGGCCCCTGGACCATGGCGCCGAGGTGGAGCTGCACCTCCCCGCCCTGATCCCGGACCACTATTTGCCGGACGTGCACACCCGGCTGGTGATGTACAAGAGGATCGCCAGCGCAGCCGATCAGGAGGAGCTGCGCGAGCTGCGGGTGGAGATGATCGACCGCTTCGGGATGCTGCCGGAGCAGACCGTGAACCTGTTCCGCATCACGGAGCTCAAACTCAGGGCCAACCCCCTGGGGATCCGCAAGATCGACATCGGAAAGCACGGCGGTCGAATCATCTTCGGGGAGCAGCCCGACGTGGATCCGATGACCATCATCCAGCTCATCCAGAAACAGCCCGATCGCTACCGGCTGGACGGCCAGGACAAGCTGCGTATCATCCGGCAGCTGCCGGAAGGGGAGCAACGCTTCCGGGCGGTGGAGGAGTTGATGGATCTGCTGAGCGCGGGCCCCGGCGCGAAAGTGTCATCCGGCCGCTGAAACCCCACTGCAAATTCCCGTAATCATTACAGCTTGCTTCCGGAGGCAATTTTAGTACTCCGTCAAGGCAATGGATCAGGAAGGGCCTCCTCAAACCGTGAGGGTGAAAGGGCAAATCATCCTTGACAGGCGGAATGCACGCCGGAAGCTGGTCGGCAGAAGGGGATTGGGGAGAGCTTGGGATAGCCGGAGCAGTTGCAACTGGCGCAGGTGGTGGATGTCCGCCACTCCCCGGCCAGACGGCCCCAATCCCCTTCTGGCTACCGATTATGTGGCGTGCATTCTGCCTGTCAAGGACGGAGCCGCTACGCGGTGATCTGCCCTTTCACCCTCACGGTTTGAGGAGGCCCTTCCTGATTCATTAGGGTTGCACGGAACAGGAAGCGGCTCAATAGAGCAGAAAGGCTATGGGGACCAGAAACTCCCGCTCCTGCTGCGGATGCTCCCGGGGAAAGGGGGGAAAGGGATCGGCCCGCCGGGCCATCTCCAGCATGGCGCGATCCAGCAGGCGGTTGCCGGCGCTCTGCGCGATGGCGACATGGAGTGTCTTTCCGTCACGACCGATGCGCAACCGCAGCATCCCCTCCCCTTCGATGCGCAGGCGTTTTGCGCGGCGCGGGTATCTCTTGTGCCGTTCCAGCCAGGCGAGCAATAGCTGTTCGTAACGGGCAGCCGCCTCCTCATCCGCTT
>WFXP01000165.1 GCA_015490535.1 Gammaproteobacteria bacterium | reverse complement strand
ATTCGGGGAGGCCCCGATTTTGGGAGAGAGCCGTCGAGAGCCGCTCCGAGGCGGAGTTTCAGGAGTGCGCGGGTCAGCGGAGGTGCAGCTGCTGCGTTTTCCCCAGGCCACGGATTTCGATGGTGTGGTAGTCGCCGGCCGGTATCTTCACCAGCATGCAGGGGTGGGTGAGAACCGCCGCCACCATGGAGTCCGGCGCCGGTTGTTCAAGAACCACGTTCAATCGGGCGCTCCGCCCGTCGGCGAGGAGCGCGGGACGGCCGAGCGTGAGGCGGTAGCCGGCGGATGGCTTCCGTCCTGCAAAGATGAGCAGCAGGTTCCAGCGCTGCAGATCCATATCGGGGATCTCCGGCGCTGTTCCAGGCGGCGTCCCCTGCATCTGTCTCAGGGCTTGGGCCAGCTGCTGCCGGTTCCTGAGCCAGCGGGCGCCGGGCTCCCGGGGAGAGGAGCCGCACTGCAGGGAGTATCTCACCACGGCAGCTTGCGGCGCCGTCTCCTCCAGCCCGGCTCCGGATATGCTGCATCCGGCCAGCAGCAGGATGGCGGCCAGCACACCCCTGTTCATTGCGGCCAACGCGAAAAGCCCCGCCGGGGCTGCGCCATCTCCCCCGCCGCGAGGGCGCTGAAGGTCACTCTGAACGAGGCGCCAAACTCAAGATCTTCCATCTCCGATTGGACCGCCAACGGCTGCAACCGTTCAATGGTGGGGTAGCCGCCGCACGCCTCTCCCGGGTCGCATATCTCTCCGTCGTTGTCCATGTCGCTGCCGGCCACCAGCAGGTACTCCCCTTCCGCCACGCCGGGAAAGCGGAAGGTGTACTCCCCGTTCCGGTTGTCCACCGCCACCGTCTCCAGGGTCTTCAGGCTCTGCGGATCCAGCAGCAGTATGTAGAGACGGCCGGTGTCCCCTCTCTCCCGGGGCACGCCCTCGAGGAGTGTGACCGGGATGGAGAGCGATGTGGGGGCGTCGGTCTGCAGCGTTATGGTGGCGCCATATATACCGTCCGCCAGGCCGGAGCGATCCACTCTGGCGGTAAAGGTGCCGGAACTGCCCTCCAGGGAGGAGGGGGTCACCTCCAGCCAGTCGGCATCGTCTGTTACGCTGGTTATGTTGAACTCGCCGTCACCGGCGTTGCGGGTGGTGAATTCCAGCTTGTCGATATAGGCGCCGAAGTCGAGCGGCCCCGCGTGATCTATGGCCAGCAGCGGCGGCAGGGTGATGCCGCTGTTCTGAACCGCCTTGAGCGCATCGATGAGGCCGTGACCGAAGAGGTCGTCCCTTCCGGGCGTGCCCAAGTCGGTGGTAAGTTGTCCGCCCTCCAGCAGCGCGCGGAAGCGGTCCGCGGTCAGGCCCGGATTCAGCCACTTCATCAGTGCGGCGACGCCGGCCACATGGGGGGCGGCCATGGAGGTGCCCTGGGCGGATCTGTAGGTGGGATTGCGTTGGCCATCCGCCAAGGTGCTCAGGATGCCGTCGGGTTCCCCGGTGCTGTTGAGGTTGCTGGTGTCACCGCCGGGAGCCGCCACATCTATGGTGGGGCCCCGGTTGGAGTAGCCGGCCCGCTCTCCGCTCCTGGTGGTGGCGCTCACCGATATCACGCTGTCATAGGCCGCCGGATAGCTGGGCGCGGCGCTGTCCTCGTTGCCGGCGGCGGCCACCACGATGATCCCTCGGGAGCGCAGCTCTTCATACAGCTTCCGCTCCGGCTCCGAGGCGTTGTCCCCCCCCAGGCTCAGGTTGATTATGTCGGCGCGCTGGGGGGGGAGTGTGCCGGAGTCGTTCTCCAGTCCGGCCGCATAGCGCACCCCCTGGATGATGTCATAGGTGGTGCCTCCGCCCCGCCCCAGCACCCGGATGGGCATTATCCTGGTCCTGGTGTTCCAGGTGACTCCCGTCACCCCCTCGCCGTTGTTGGACACCGCCGCGATGATTCCCGCCACGTGGGTGCCGTGATATGAGCTTCCCGCCGGTGACTCCCCGTCACCGGGGTCATCCGGATTGGAATCGATGCCGTCCCCGTCCACGGCGGTCCCCGGATCCCTGATGAAATCGTATCCGGTAGCGAGCAGATTGGCGCTCAGGTCGGGGTGCTGCATGAGCACTCCGGTATCCACCACCGCCACGATCACCTCCCCGTCGCGGGCTATGCTGCCGGTCACCTCCCACGCCTGGGGCAGGTTGAGCCGCTGGAGGTTCCACTGCCTGGGATACAGCCTATCATTGGGGATGGCCAGGGGGCGCCGTATGTAGTTGGGTTCGGCATACTCCACCTCCGGGCGCTCCCGCAGGGCCTGAATCATGGCGATGGTTCTGCGTTTCAGCTCCTCCCGATCCTGGATCGATGCCGCGCTTGCCCGCCCCGCGCCGGGGAGGGAGAACAGCATGGCGCGGTCGGGAGCCCCCCCCTTTTGCACCAGCCCGGCGGAGGCCGCCAGCATCTGCCGGGAGCCGCTCCGGCCGTATGGTTCGCGCAGCCGCACGATAACGTCACCCGGCACGAAATCATCCTCCGGCCGGAGCTCCGCCGCGGCGAGCCGGGCGGGCCGCCCGATGGTGAGCAGGTAGTTGGATCCCCCTGAGAAAGCCTCGACCGATATGAAGTACTCTCCGGTCTGCGGAACCCGGACGGACTCCGTCGTCCGGTCGGAGCTGTCGGAGATGGCGGCCTCCCCTCCCTGCACGCCGCCGTCGCCGTGAAACAGTTTCAGATCCAGATCGACACCTTCTGGCGGGTCGCTGATGAAAAGGGTGACCGCCTGGCCCTCGGCGAGGGTGACGCGGTACCAGTCCTGCCCGTCCGTAACCTCGTGGACGAATCCGCCCACCAGCGCCGGATTGGAGAGCCGCTGGGCGCTCGCCGGGATGCTGTTATCCGAGCCTGGCGCGTAGGGGTCGTTACTGTCGCCGTCCACCCAGACGCCGCTTGCCGAGATGATCCTCCCCGCAAGGTCGAAGGTTGTCGCTCTCTCCGGGGGCGTGGATCCGCCACCGCAGCCCGCCACCGCGAGGGCCAGGGAGAGCAGCGTCAGGAGTTTGATATGCATCGCCGGGTCGTTTGCCTGAGGAGTGTCTGTTGTCTGGAGGAGAAATTGCCGGCCGTTCCGCTAATATCGGAACCCGTTACGGAACTTTTAGGGCCGGGCGACTCACCGGCATGGTAGCGCAACATGGGCGGGAGATTCAACGGGCGCCGGCGGAGGGAGAACCGGTTATTCCATAACGACGTAGCACCCACAATTGAAGTGTATGGTACTTGCTGATACACTCTTCGGCGCTCGCCACCGATGTATAGAACATGGTGGGAGGAGAGGTTTACAGCGCTGGTCCGGCAACACTCCGAACCAGCAAATGCCGCGCCGTCGCGCGGCAGGGGCTTGTTTCGCTCGGCCCGTTCATGAGCGAACCGATAGTGCACGCTCCCGTATCACCGTTGCGGTCGAGCAGGACTGTCCAGGGTTTGAATGCCGGAGGCGGGGTAATGGAACCCGCGTTCCGGCGCCAAGCTAGATTGTTGTCAGACCGGTGGCCGACAGCGGCCGCCGGGGAGGTGGCCCTTTCCGGTTGCAAGGGAGGGGCCCGGGGAGATCTGTCGTTCCGCACGCCGGTGAGGAGGCAGTTCTCCGGAGGGGCCGCATCGGGCCGCTCCCCCCCTGGCGCAGCGCTCCCCGGATCACAACCAGTGCGGTCAGGGGCGTGCAGAGTGCGATTAGATGAAGAGAATGCTGTTCAACGCAACTCAGCCAGAGGAGTTGCGGGTCGCCCTGGTGGATGGCCAGCGGCTGTACGATCTGGATATTGAGACCACCACCCGCGAACAGAAGAAATCCAATATCTACAAGGGCAGAATCACCCGCATCGAGCCCAGTCTCGAGGCGGCCTTCGTGGACTACGGCGCAGAGCGCCACGGTTTTCTTCCGCTGAAAGAGATCTCCCGCAGCTACTTCAGCACCACCCCCGAGCCCGGCGCCAAGGTGCAGATCAAGGATGTGCTGAAGGAGGGGCAGGAGCTGGTGGTGCAGGTGGAGAAGGAGGAGCGGGGCAACAAGGGCGCCGCCCTAACCACCTTCATCAGCATGGCCGGGCGCTACCTGGTGCTGATGCCCAACAATCCGCGGGCGGGGGGGGTGTCGAGGCGCATCGAGGGGGAGATGCGCAGCGAGATCCGCCAGGCGATGAGCGAGCTGGTGGTGCCGGAGGATATGGGGCTCATCGTGCGCACCGCCGGGGTGGGCAAGAGTGTCGAGGAGCTGCAGTGGGATCTGGACTACCTGGTCAACCTGTGGCGCTCCATCGAGAAGGCGGGCGCCGAGCGCCCGGCACCGTTCCTGATCTACCAGGAGAGCAACGTGGTGATCCGCGCCATCCGGGACTATATGCGTCCGGATATCGGCGAGATCCTGATCGATGAACCGGGGATCTACGCGCAAGCGCGGGAGTTCGTGCAGCAGGTGATGCCGCACAACCTGCAGAAGGTGAAGCTCTACCAGGATCCCATCCCCCTGTTCAGCCGCTACCGGGTGGAGAGCCAGATCGAGTCCGCCTTCCAGCGCAGCGTGCGGCTGCCCTCCGGGGGATCCATCGTCATCGATCGGACCGAGGCGCTGGTCTCCATCGATATCAACTCGGCGCGCGCCACCAAGGGGAGCGACATCGAGGAGACCGCCCTGAACACCAATCTAGAGGCGGCCGAGGAGATCGCCCGCCAGCTGCGCCTGCGCGATCTGGGCGGGCTGATCGTAATCGACTTCATCGACATGAACTCCAGCCGCAACCAGCGGGAGGTGGAGGGCCGGCTCAAGGAGTCCCTCAAGATGGACCGCGCGAGGGTGCAGGTGGGGCGCATCTCGCGCTTTGGCCTGCTGGAGATGTCACGCCAGCGGCTGCGCCCCTCGCTGGGCGAATCCAGCCAGGTGGTCTGCCCCCAGTGCAGCGGCAGCGGGACCATCCGCAGCGTGGAGTCCCTCTCCCTCTCGATCCTGCGCATCGTGGAGGAGGAGGCGATGAAGGAGAAGACCGGGCGCGTGGTAGCGCGGCTGCCGGTGGAGGTGGCCACCTACCTGCTGAACGAGAAGCGCCAGATTATCAACTCCATCGAGGGGCGGCTGGGGATCTCGGTCACCCTCATTCCGGACAGGAACCTGGTGTTGCCCCACTACGAGGTGACGCGCCTGCGGGTGGAGGAGGTGCGCAACGACCGGGGTGGCCAGCCCAGCTACAAGCTGGCCGGCACTCCGGAGAAGGCCGCCCTTCCCCAGAGCAGCGCGCCGCTGCGTGCCGCCAGCGCGGAGCAGCCGGCGGTAAAGGCGGTGGTTCCTCCGGCCCTGCCGCGCGCGCCGGCCGGCACCACTGCCGCGGAGGCGAGGGAGGAGAAGCCGGGACCCATCAAGCGTCTCTTTGCGCTGCTTGCGGGGAGCGCCGTGCCGCGTGACGCGGGAGGGGTGGAGGGGAGCGCCGCCTCCCCGCCGGAACAGCAGGAGGCCGCGGAGCCGCCGGGGCGTAGTGCCCGGCGCCGCGACCAGGGATCGGGCGGCAGGCGCGCCAACTCCGCCAACGGGCGCAAGGCCGGCGCCAAGCGGAAGCCGGCGGCCAGGCAGCCTGCCGCTGAAGAGGAGGCAGGGAAGAAGGAGGAGGAGAAGAGAGCCGCTCGCAGCCAGGGGGGCCGGGGCCGGCCTTGCGCCCGTT
>WFXP01000164.1 GCA_015490535.1 Gammaproteobacteria bacterium | reverse complement strand
GGCGGGTATCGATGTCATCCTGGAGATCGACTGGCAGGGAGCCCGCCAGGTGCGGGAGGCGTTTCCCGAGACGGTGGGCATCTTCATTCTCCCCCCCTCACGGGAGGTGCTGGAGCAACGTCTCCGCGACCGGGGACAGGACAGCGAGGAGACCATCGCCCGGCGCATGCGGGATGCGACCGAGGAGATGTCTCACTATCGGGAGTTCGACTATCTGGTGGTCAACGACCGGTTCGAACGAAGTCTGGAGGAGCTGCGCGCCATTGTCGTCGCCAGGCGGCTGCGGCTGGAGGTGCAGCAGCGGAAACTGGGTGGCCTGCTGGCCGAGCTGGTTGATGGCAGGGAGCGGTTCCAGTAGAATCGGCGCTTGGCCGCATCGAGGCGGGATGTGCGGTCTTATTAATTGAGAACGCCCCCTAGTTTTGTTCCTCTATCGGGAGTTTTGTTGTCATGGCGCGAATAACCGTGGAAGACTGTCTGGAGAATGTGGACAACCGTTTTCAGCTGGTGCTGGTGGCGGCGAAGCGAGCACGGCAGATCGCGCTGGGCCAGGAGCCGCGGGTGCCCTGGGAGAATGACAAGCCCACCGTGGTGGCGTTGCGGGAGATCGCTGCAGGAGTGACCACCAGCGAGGTGCTCGATGAAGAGACTGTGGAGCAGCCTGCGAGCGAAGAACAGCAGCAGCCAGCGGCAGCAGCGGCCGACCCGGCCGAGTAACCGGGCAGCCCGCGCCCTGCTGCGGCTCGCCGGGCGGCACAGCCCGGCCTCCGATGTTGCCAGGCTGCTACGCCTGCTCCAGGGCTACCTCGAGCCGGAGCAGATCGAGGAGATCTACCGCGCCTACGAGTTTGCCGCCGCGGCCCATACCGGCCAGCAGCGCCAGTCCGGCGAACCCTACATCCATCACCCCCTGGCGGTGGCCCGCATCCTGGCCGGGATGCGCCTGGATCACCAGAGCATCATCGCCGCCATCCTGCACGATGTCATCGAGGACACCCCCACAGCCAAGCAGCAGCTGATAGAGGAGTTCGGCGAGGAGGTGGCCGAGCTGGTGGATGGCGTCAGCAAGCTGACCCAGGTGCAGTTCGAGAGCAAGCGGGAGGCGGAGGCGGAGAACTTCCGCAAGATGATGCTGGCCATGGTGCGCGATATCCGCGTGATCCTGATCAAGCTGGCCGATCGTCTGCACAACATGCGTACCCTGGGAGCACTGCCCCCCCCGAAGCGCCGCCGCATCGCCCGGGAGACCCTGGAGATCTATGCCCCCATCGCCAATCGCCTGGGGATGAACTCCATCCGCGTGGAGCTGCAGGACCACGGCTTCGCCGCCCTCTACCCCAACCGCTACCGTGTTCTGTCGCGGGAGATACACCGCATGCGCGGCAACCGTCGCGAGATCGTGCGCAAGATCGAGTCCACCATCGCCGAGCGGATCCGAGCGGAGGGGATGGAGGCGGAGGTGCAGGGGCGGGAAAAACATCTCTACAGCGTCTACCAGAAGATGGTGCAGAAGCGGCTTTCGTTCCGCCAGGTGTTCGATGTCTATGCGTTTCGCATCATCGTGGACTCGGTGGATGCCTGTTACCGCATGCTGGGTATAGTGCACAGCCTCTACAAGCCGGTGCCGGGCCATTTCAAGGACTACATAGCGATCCCCAAGGCCAACGGCTACCAGTCCCTGCACACCGTGCTGTTCAGCCCCTACGGCGTGCCCATAGAGATCCAGATCCGCACCCGGGACATGCATAAGGTGGCCGAGTCGGGGGTGGCCTCCCACTGGCTCTACAAGAGCGGCAGCGAAGACAGCAGGGGGGCGCAGCACCACGCGCGCGAATGGCTGCACCGGCTGCTGGAGCTGCAGCAGAATACCGGCAGCTCCATCGAGTTTCTGGAGAATGTCAAGGTGGATCTGTTTCCGGACGAGGTGTATGTATTCACCCCCAGGGGAGAGATCAAGGTGCTGCCGCGCGGCGCCACCGCGGTGGATTTTGCCTATGCGGTCCACACCGATGTTGGCAACAGCTGCGTGGCGGCCAAGATCGATTACCATCTGATGCCTCTCAACACCCGCCTGCTGAATGGCCAGACCATCGAGATCATCACCGCGCCGGGCGCCCTGCCCAATCCCGCCTGGCTGGACTACGTGGTCACCGGCAAGGCGCGCACCACCATCCGCTCCTATCTGAAGGGGCTGCACCGGGACGAAGCCATCGCCCTGGGGCGCCGCCTGCTGGACAAGAACCTGATCCACTACTCCCTCTCCTGTGACGATCTGCCGGAGCTGGGATTGCAGCAGCTGCTGGGAGAGCTGAATCTGGAGAGCCTGGATCAGCTGCTGGAGGAGATCGGCCTGGGCAGGCGCATGGCCCCCATCGTGGTGCGCTCCCTGGTGGAGCGGCTGCCGGAGAGCGAGCGGGCCGGAGACGCCTCGATCGCCGCTGCGGCGCCGCTGGCCATCCGCGGCACGGAAGGCATGGTGGTAAGCTTCGCGAACTGCTGCCACCCCATCCCCGGTGACACCATCCTGGGGTTCATCAGCGCCGGCCGCGGCATCGTCATCCATACCGATGATTGCAACAATCTCAACGAGTTCAAGAAGAACCCCGACAAGTGGATAGATGTGCAGTGGGCGGACGGCGTGGAGGGGGAGTTCCCGGTGGAGCTGCGTGTCGACGTGGCCAACCGGCGCGGCGTGCTGGCCACCGTGGCGGCCGCCATCTCGGAGCTGGAGGCCAACATCGAGAACGTGGACATGGAGGAGCGGGACGGCCGCCACAGCGCCCTGCTGTTCACCATCCTGGTGCGCAACCGGGACCATCTGGCCCGTATCATGCGCCGCATCCGCAACATAGACAGCGTATCACGCATCGTACGCAAGCAGAGCTGAAAGAGGGAGCAGACAATGGAGCGAAAGGTGGTTCACACCGAACGGGCGCCGGCCGCCATCGGTACCTATTCCCAGGCCGTCCGGGTGGGGAGCACGGTCTATCTGTCGGGTCAGATCCCGCTGGATCCGGCCAGCATGGAGCTGGTGGAGGGTGACATGGAGCGGCAGATCATCCGGGTATTCGACAACCTGCAGGCGGTGGCCGAGGCGGCCGGAGGCTCTCTCGCCCACATCGCCAAGCTGAACATCTACCTCACCGATCTCTCCCACTTCGCCCTGGTCAACCAGGTGATGGCGCGCTATTTCCGGGAGCCCTATCCGGCCCGCGCCGCGGTGGGAGTGGCGCAGCTTCCCAGGGGGGCGGCGGTGGAGATGGATGCGGTTATGGAGCTGGGCTGAATCGCGCCGCCGATGGAGGGCGCCGAACACCGGCCAGCGCCGCTGCATCTGGTTCCGGTAACCACCCTGAAGGGGGTGGGTCCGCGCACCGCACAGCGCCTGGCCGGCCTCGGTATCGAGACCCTGCAGGATCTCCTGCTGCACCTCCCCAGCCGCTACCAGGATCGCACCCGCATGGTGGCCATGGGCGGCCTGCGACCCGGCATGACGGTCTCGGTGCAGGGGAAGGTGCTGGACAACGAGATCAAGCTCGGCCGGCGGCGCATGTTGCTGGTGCATCTCGGGGATGGTACCGGCCTGCTCACGCTGCGTTTCTTCCATTTCAGCGCGGCCCAGCGGGAGGCGCTGGCCAGAGGAGCCCTGCTGCGCTGCTTCGGAGAGGTGCGGCGGGGTGCGAACCGGCTGGAGATGATCCATCCGGAGTACCGCCCCCTGGAGCGCCTGGATGATCCCGCGCCGGAGTCCCACCTCACCCCCCTCTACCGCACCGGCGAGGGGTTGCACCAGCTCACCCTGCGCTCTCTGATGGAGCAGGCGCTCGGGCGGCTGCGGGGGGGCGCCCTGCGGGAGTGGCTGCCCTCGGAGCTGCGCGCCCGCCTCCGGCTGCCCGCCATCGACGACGCGTTGCTCTATCTCCATCGCCCGCCCGCGGACGCACCCATCGAGCAGCTCGAGGAGCGGCGCCACCCGGCCTGGCGCCGCCTGGCCTTCGAGGAGCTGCTGGCGCACCATCTGAGCCTGCGCCGCCTGCGCAGCGCCGTGCAGGGCCATCCGGCGCCCCCTTTGACCGGCAGCGGCGCCCTGGCGGAGGCCTTTCTCGGGCAGTTGCCGTTCTCCCTCACCGCCGCCCAGCAGCGGGTCTGGGAGGAGATCCGGCGGGATCTGGAACGCCCCGTGCCCATGCAGCGGCTGGTTCAGGGGGATGTGGGGTGCGGCAAGACGGTGGTGGCGGTGCTGGCGGCCCTGCAGGCGGTAGAGGCCGGATTTCAGGCCGCCCTCATGGCCCCCACCGAGCTGTTGGCGGAGCAGCACCACGCCAACCTGGAGCGCTGGCTGAGACCGCTGGGCCTGGAGGTGGAGTGGCTCTCCGGTCATCTCAAGCCGGCGCAGCGCCGTGCGGCCCTGGAGCGGCTGGCGGACGGCGCCGCGCCGCTCGCCGTGGGCACCCACGCCCTGTTTCAGGAGCAGGTGGAGTTCCGGCGGCTGGGTCTGGTGATCATCGACGAGCAGCACCGCTTCGGCGTCCACCAGCGGCTCGCCCTGCGCGACAAGGGCAGAGAGGAGGAGGGCCGACCGCACCAGCTGATCATGACCGCCACCCCCATACCGCGCACCCTGGCCATGACCGCCTATGCCGATCTGGATCTGTCGGTGATCGACGAGCTCCCTCCCGGCCGCACCCCGGTGGTCACGGTGGCGCTGCCGGACAGCCGCCGGAAGGAGGTGATCGCCCGGGTGGGAGCGGCTTGCCGCGCCGGATGCCAGGCCTACTGGGTGTGCACCCTGATTGAGGAGTCGGAGGCATTGACCGCCCAGGCGGCGGAAGAGACCGCTGCCCTGCTGGCCGCGGAGCTGCCGGGCATCTCCGTGGGCCTGGTACATGGCCGCATGCCGGCGCGGCAGCGCGAGCCGGTAATGAACGCCTTCAAGGCGGGAGATATCCACCTGCTGGTGGCCACCACCGTCATAGAGGTTGGGGTGGACGTACCCAACGCCAGCCTGATGATAATCGAAAATCCCGAGAGGCTGGGCCTGGCCCAGCTGCACCAGCTGCGCGGCCGGGTGGGGCGCGGCAACCGCGAGAGCAGCTGTGTTCTGATGTATCATGGCTCCCTGGGGGAAACGGCCCGCCGGCGGCTGGCGGTACTGCGCGAGAGCAGTGACGGTTTTGCCATCGCGCAGCGGGATCTGGAGCTGCGCGGGCCGGGAGAGCTGCTCGGAACCCGGCAGACCGGCATGCTCCAGTTCCGGGTGGTGGATCTGCAGCGCGACGGCGGGCTTCTGGCCGATGTCGCCAGCGTGGCGGCGCAGCTGGAGGAGCGTTACCCCGGCCATGTGACGCCGCTGCTGGAGCGCTGGATCGGGGAGCGGAGCCGTTACGGAGAGGTTTGAGACGAACCTAGCGCTGAATCCTGATTGGGTCTTCCTCAAACCGTGTGGGTAAAATGGTAAATCATCCTTGACAGGCGGAATGCACGCCACATAATCGTTAACCAGAAGGGGATTGGGTCCGTCTGGCTGGGGAGTGGCGAATATCCACCACCTGCGCAATTTGCAACTGGTCCGGCTATCCCAAACTCTCCCCAATCCCCTTCTGCCGACCATCTTCCGGCGTGCATTCCGCCTGTCAAGGACGGGCCGCTACGCGGTGATTTACCATTTTACCCACACGATTTGAGGAAGATCTTCCGGCGCTCCCGACGGGAGATTGCCCAATCATGAGCTCGCCACCTGCCGTCAGGTGTGCTGTTCGCTGAAGGATTCGGTGGTATAGCGATAGATCTTCAGGGTATCCGACCAGTAGTCGGCAGGCAGACCGGCCTTCTGTTTCAGATGCTGCAAGAAGTGGCGCGGCTCGGGCAGGGAGTCCCACACTCCGGGCAGGAAGGTGCTGCGCAGGCTGCCCTCCTCCAGGATCAGGCCGTCCACACCGGGACGCAGCTGGCGGATGAGATCCTCCTGCGAGGTGAACTCCATCGGTTGCGGGTCGCCGAGGATCGAGATCTCTATCTGCAGCCGGGGGAGCTCATCTTCCGCCAGCGGCGCAAACCGGGGATCGGAGAAGGCCGCCGCCCAGGCATTGTGCGCCACATCCTCGATCAGCGGACGCGCCGCTTCCAGGGTGCCGATGCAGCCGCGCAGCCGTCCCTGTTCATGCAGGGTGACGAAGGTGGCGCGTGGCCGGCGCAACGGTTCGGGGTAGTGTGAGGGATCCACCGACAGGGGCCCGCCATGCTGCAGGCCGTGCCGGATGGAGCGCCGCGCCGTCTCCAGCAGCGTGCGGCGCTCCTTTGAGGAGAGCTCAGGCGAAGATCCAGGCGCCATATCCCACCACCCGGTCGCGGGGACCCGCGGTATCGCCGGAGTTGCGCACATCCAGGGTGGTTGCCGCCAGCCCGTGTCTGCGGGCCGCAAGCAACAGGCCTGCCAGGGGGGCGCGGCCGCAGGCATCACGGTATCCGATCCGTTCCGGCTGAAGGGCCTCGATGGCGCGACAGGTGGCGCTGTCCAGTCTCTGTGCGGTGCTGTAGTCATGGTAGTGGCTCAGATCGGAGCTGACCACGATGAGCGTCTCCGCCCCGTTCCAGAGCTGCTCGATCGCCTCCGCGACCTCCTCCGCGGGGGCCTCGCCCACCACCAGCGGTACCAGGGTAAAGCTCTCCAGCACCCGTTGCAGGAACGGCAGCTGCACCTCCAGGCTGTGCTCCTGGATGTGGGCGTCGTCGAATACACGCACCTGGGGCAGGTCCTGCAACAGCTCCATCCCCTCCCTGTCGAGCGGGATCTCCCCCAGCGGAGTGGCGAAACGGTCACTGGCAGGAAGGGCCAGGCCCTCGAGCGGTACCCGGTGGGAGGGGCCCAGCAGCACCACCCGCCGGATCTCTCCGGCGCCCCTCTCCAGCGCGCGGTAGGCGCGGGCGGCTACCGGTCCGGAGTAGACATACCCCGCATGGGGAGCCACAATCGCCTTGGGAGTGGTCTGCACCGGTTCCGCCGCGGCCAGATAGCCGTCCACCTCGCGCCGCAGCTCGGCGGCGTCGGCCGGGTAGAACATCCCCGCCACCGCGGGTGTGCGGATTCTGGTCATGGCCCGGTTGGTCCTTTGAAACAAGGGATCTTCCCCATCTTGTTAAACATAGGGGCAAACGGGGGCCGGTTCAAGAAGCTTGAATGGTGGGGGGCATGGCCCCATCTTCCTGAAGAGGGAGCCTTTGACTCATGCGGGAGAAGGTGGTGAGCACCAGGCAGGCGGCGGAGCGCGGGAGCAGCACGGTCCCTACCAAATACTGGCACAGGCTGGAGGATGGCCGCGTGCAGTGCGATCTCTGCCCCCGTTTCTGCAAACTGCACGAGGGGCAGCGCGGACTCTGTTTCGTGCGCGCCAACGAGGGCGGCGAGATCGTGCTGACCACCTACGGCCGCTCCAGCGGGTACTGCATCGATCCCATCGAGAAGAAGCCGCTCAACCACTTTCTTCCCGGGACGCCGGTGCTCTCGTTCGGTACCGCGGGTTGCAATCTCGCCTGCAGATACTGCCAGAACTGGGACATCAGCAAGTCACGCGAGATGGATACCCTCGCCGACCGGGCCGATCCGGAGACCATCGCCCGCGCGGCGAAACAGCTGGGTTGCCGCAGCGTGGCCTACACCTACAACGATCCGGTAATCTTTCACGAGTATGCCATCGACGTGGCGAAGGCCTGTCACGAGCTGGGGGTCAAGTCGGTGGCGGTCACCGCGGGCTACGTCTGTCCCGAACCGCGGGCGGAGTTCTACCGCCACATGGATGCCGCCAACGTGGATCTGAAGTCCTTCAGCGAGGATTTCTACCACAAGCTCACCGGCGCACATCTGGCGCCGGTGCTGGATACCATAAAATACATCAGGCATGAGACCAGCGTTTGGCTCGAACTCACCACCCTGCTCATCCCGGGCCGGAATGACTCGGACCAGGAGCTGCAGGAGATGACCAGCTGGGTGGTGGAGAGCCTGGGCCCCGACGTACCGATGCACTTCACCGCCTTCTTCCCCGCCTGGAAGATGCTGGATGTTCCGCCCACCCCCCTGGAGACGCTGGAGCGAGCGCGCAGCATCGCCCTGGAAAACGGGGTACGCTACGCCTATACCGGCAACGTATCCGACAGGGAGGGGCAGAGCACCTACTGTCACCGGTGCGGACAGATTCTCATTGGCCGTGACAGGTACCGGATCTCCGACTGGAATCTCACCCCGGAGGGGGCCTGCAGCAGCTGCGGCGCGAGCTGCGCCGGGGTCTTCGAGGCGTCGCCCGGAAGCTGGGGCAGCCGCCGTCAGCCGGTAAGGCTGGCGGATTATTGTTAACCCGGCGACATATTATGTTGCCGGGTTAATAGCTTCGCGGATCAGTCATCGACGCGGGTGAATCCGATTATGTGGTTGTTTATCATGCCCGCCTTTACCAATTCCATGGTATCTCCGCTGAACCTCGCGCGGCACGGCGCCAGGCCGTCGCATTCGAACAGGGCGGTGTCGCCGTCCAGCATTTTGTAGGTCTCGATATGGGCGGTCGCCTTCTCTTCCAGGACGCCGAAGGAGCCCCGAATGTATGATTTGCTCCGGGCCTTGCGCTTCACGTTCCTGAACACCTGATGCAGGGCGGCGGGTTTTACTGACAGCGAGTATGGATATGGCACATAGAGCATTATCACCCACTGGTCGGGGTAGAACTTGATATAGATGCTGTGTCCGGTGGTTTTCGCCGCCAGCTGGTCGTTTCCGTCCCGGGAGTAGTATCCTGAATGGATATCCGGGCGGGCCGCCGCGACTCCCTGGGGAAGCAGCGGAAGCAGCAGGATGGCCGCGGCCAGAAGGGTGGTTGTCGCTCTGCCGCCGGGGAGGTGTCTCATGGTCGGTATCCGGTTTCTCCTGTCTCCCATATAATATACGACAGTTACGGCTTTGGGGTTTATGGGAGGCCACCCCCGCCGCCTAAGGGAGAACCATGACAGCAGCGAACGAAAGCGCGTACCTCGTCTATGGAGAGGGGAGCGAGCAGGTACTGGAGGAGGTGGCCGGTACCTCGTATGCATCCCGCCTGAAAGAGCTACCCGTCGGGGAGTTCCTGGAGCTCGAAGCCGTTGGCCGGCAGGATCGGGTGGTGGTCTGCGGTTCTGCCGGGGAGATCAAGCGGGTGCTGAAGAAGGCGTGCGAGCATGGCTTCGGCGTCGCCTTGCTGGCCCGCAGGAAGCAGAACACCCTGCGCTCCACCTTCCAGATCCCGTCCAGCGTGGAGGAGTCCCTCCGGATCGCCCTGGAGAGTGAGCCGCGTCCGCTGGATCTGCTCTGCGCCAACGACACGATAGTGCTGTGGGGCGCTCTGGTGGGTGATGCCCCCCCTCTCACCCACAGCAGTATCCTGTATGAGCGCGGCTCATTGCGGGACAGGTTCCGGATGCTCAGGGACGCCTTCAGAAAACTGAGGGAGCTGAAGCAGAGCAGGGTCAAGCTGACCACCGCCAAGAACCAGGAGATCAATACCGCGGCGAGCGGCATCGTGATCATCGAGCATGACAACCATACCGCCGCCGCCTCCCTGGTGCGGGATCAGGTGTCCGTGAGTGACGGCAAGCTCTCTGCCGTTCTGCTCTCCCCGTCATCGATAGTCGACTATCTGCACTACCTCTATATCTCCTTGTTCAGAAAGGGCAGGAGCAACAGTCTGCCGGATTCGGTGGGATTCATAAAAAGTGAATCGCTCCGCATCGAGAGTTCACCCCCCCTGCGGGTAACCATCGACGGAGAGGGTGTGGCGCAGACCCCCGTGGAGTTCGAGGTCAAGAGCCAGGCGGTCCGGCTGATAGCGAGTGATGCGTTCTGGGAGGGGGTCAGGAGGGAGAGTTCCGACAAGGAGACCCTGAGGCTCTCCGGGCTGCCGGTGACCAGTGAGGAGGTGAGCTATGTGCAGAGGACCCTGCCCCTGTTCACCCACGCCAGCGAGGAGCGTTACCGGGAGCTGTTCGCGGATCTGAGAAAGCAGGGCAGGAGCGACTCCAGTTTCGTCATACTGATGCTCTTGAGCACCGTTCTGGCCACCGTGGGGCTGTTTCTCAACAGCGCCTCGGTGGTCATCGGCGCCATGCTGCTGGCCCCGCTGATGCAGCCCATAGTATCCGCCTCCATGGGGCTGCTGCGCAGCGATCAGAGCCTGCTGGCGGGCGCCATGCGGACGGTCTTGAGCGGGGTGCTGATTGCGCTGCTGAGCGCCGCCACCATAGCTTTCGTGCTGCCGCTGGAGAGCCTTACCGACGAGATCTCTGCGCGGCTGAGCCCCTCACTGCTGGATCTGATGGTGGCGCTGGTGTCCGGAGTGGCGGCCGCCTATGTCCAGAATAACGAAAAGATTGCCGGTTCCCTCGCGGGTGTCGCCATAGCGGTTGCGCTGGTGCCGCCGCTGGCCACGGCCGGAGTCGGCATCGGCTGGATGAGTCTGGATATCTTCTACCACGCCTTTCTTCTGTTCTTGACCAACTTCGTGGGAATCATCTTCGCCGCCTCGCTTACCTTTCTGGTAATGGGTTTTGCCCCCATACGGCGCGCTAGGAAAGGGTTGGGATATGCTCTGGCCATATCGCTGGTCATTGCGGTTCCCCTCTATCTCTCTTTCAGTACCATGGCGTTCGACTCCAGAATCACCTCTACCCTGGAGCAGAAACGGTACACGGTCGCGGGCAAGCGGGTACAGATCGAGAATGTGGTGCTGAAACATGCCGACACTCTGGTGGTGAAGTGCGATTTCGTCGTCGAGGAGATGCTGAGCAGCGACGAGCTGAACCAGCTGAAGGAGATGCTACAGTCGGAGCTGAACATCCCCCTGGCCCTGGAGGTGGTGCAGCGGGTCCGGTTCTGAGCCCCTTTTCCCCATGATCGGTTGTCGGGGTCTGGGGAGCGGCGGGTGCGTGTCGCCGTGGTGCTAAATTTAGTTTGGAGGGTCTTCCTCAAATCGTGTGGGTGAAGTGGTAAATCATCCTTGACAGGCAGAATGCACGCCGGAAGATGGTCGGCAGAAGGGGATTGGGGAGAGTTTGGGATAGCCGGACCAGTTGCAAATTGCACAGGTGGTGGATATCCGCCGCTCCCCAGCCAGATGGCCCCAATCCCCCTCTGGTTAACGATTATCTGGCGTGCATTCTGCCTGTCAAGGACGGAGCCGCTACGCGGTGATTTACCACTTCACCCACACGATTTGAGCAAGACCCAATCAGGATTCAGCTGGTCTGTCAGCGTTCAGGGGCAAGGCGCTCCCCGCAGCGAATGGCCGTCACCGCCGCTGCGGCGGTGATGACGGAGCGGAGCCAGAATATCTTGACGGAGTAATATAGTGCCGCCGCAGGATCTCCGCGGTAAAGCTGCTGCGCAGGTAGAAGCCGCGCGGCGTGGTGAGCACCCGGTCGCCGCTGGCGTCCACGCCCCAGGTAAGGGCCCTGGCGTCGGCCGCCTTGGGGCGGATCTGCAGTACGCTGCCGTGGCGGGCGGTGATCCGCTCCAGCTCTCCCAGGCAGACCATGTCCATCAGCTCCTCCCAGTCCCGGCGTAACAGGGCCTCCTGCCGCGGATCCGGGCTCCACAACAGGGGGGCGCCGACGCGCCGCCGCGGCAGGGGGATGGCCGGATCCGCCTCGATGGGGATCCACAGCACCCGGCGCAGCTTGTTGTACACCCAGGAGTCTTCCCAGCTTCCGGCTCTGCTTTCCAGGGGAACCGTACAGACATAAGTGGATTCCCTGGGCCGACCGCGCGCATCCACGGGCAGGCTCTTGAGCTCTACCCCCAGCACGCGGAAATCGGGTTCCGCCAGGGAGCCGGCGTCGGTTCCCAGAACCTCCTCCAGCAGCTGGCCGCTCCACCCCTTGTTGCGGCGCAGATCGGGAGGGCAGGGCCAGCCGATGCGTCCGGCCACCTGCTGCAGCGTGAGGCCCGCCAGGGCGACGGCGCGTTCCAGCAGCTCCTGTTCGGTGCCGGGCGGGGCCGGTCTCACGGGCGCTCCGCTCCCCCTCCCTGCCAGACCGGGAGGGGGTGGCGGATGGATACGGGAGAGCCGTTCATGCTGCGGATCCTTCTGTTGCTCCTGTTCAGGTCCATATTATGGATCCGCGCGGCGCTCCGGCGCCAGGCAGGGTTGGGGATCCACCGCGGGGTACATTGGTGGCGGGTCAATAAAACAGGGTCTTCCCCGAAGGCGTGTGGGTAAAATGGCAAATCATCCTTGACAGGCGGAATGCACGCCGGAAGATGGTCGGCATGAGGGGATTGGGGACGCTTTGGGATGGCCGCACCAGTTGCCATTCGCGCGGATGGTGGATATCCGGTACTCTCCGGCCAGACCGCCCCAATCCCCTCCTGGCTACCGAGTATGTGGCGTGCATTCCGCCTGTCAAGGACGAAGCCGCTACGCGGTGATTCGCCATTTTACCCACACGCCTTCGGGGAAGACCCACAAAAAACTCAGGCGCTGAGCGGTACCTTTTCGTCCGCCAGTTCGCGCAGTCTCCGGGCCGCCTCCACCATGTTGGCCAGCGCCTGTTCCACCTCCGGCCAGCCGCGGGTCTTGAGACCGCAGTCGGGATTCACCCACAACCGCTCGGCCGGGATGCGCTGCGCCGCCTTCTGCATCAGCTCCACTATCTGCTCCACGTTCGGAACG
>WFXP01000163.1 GCA_015490535.1 Gammaproteobacteria bacterium | reverse complement strand
TGTACCCTTCCGGTAGCAGGAAGGAGCTGATCATGGAGGAGTAGTCCTCCTCGTCCAGCAGCCTCTGGATCCCCATCGCCGCCAACCGGTCGCGGATGGTGGTGGAGAGGTGGCGATAGCGCCTCCGGCGCGCCTGCCAGCCGCCTGCTTCCTCCAGCTCCAGGAGAGCTTCGTGCAGGGCGAAACAGGCGTGTACTGCCGGTGTGAAGGGGGAGAATCCGCTGCGCTGCTCCCGTTCATAGCGGTAGAGATCCAGATAGAGCGTGTTGGCGTGACTCCGGCCGTTGCGGAACAGTGAGCGCTCCGCCAGCACGAAGGCGATCCCCGGTACGCCGTGCAGACACTTGTTGGCGGTGGCGGCCACCGCCAGGAGGCTCCGCTGCCTGAAATCGATGGCCTCGGCGCCGAAGCTGCTCACTGCGTCGAGCAGAACCCCGGCACCGTGTCTTTCACACAGCCGTATCAGGGTGTCGATATCGTTGAGGCGTCCGGTGGTGGTCTCGTTGTGGACCGCGGCCACGTGGGTGATGCCTCCCTTTTCCAGGCGCCGCTCAAGCGCCGCGAGATCCATCGGCTGCAGCCACTCCGCGCGGATCTGCTCCAGGGGTTTTCCCTGGGCCTGCAACATGGCCGCCATGCGTTCGCCATAGACGCCGTTGGTGACCACCAAGGTGAGCCCGTCGTGTGGCGCGAACGTGGAGAGCATCGCCTCCACGGCGCATGTGCCGGAGCCGGTTATGGTGATGGCGTCGAACCGGTCGCGGGCTTCGGGATACACTCCGGCGATGGCCTGCTTGATTCCGAGCATGAAACGGGCGAAATCCGGCTCCCGGTGGCACTGGTCCTCGCGCAGCAGGGCCTGTCGCACCCGTTCGCTCAGGGTGACCGGTCCGGGGTTGAGCAAGATGGTGGGGCGGCTCACCGCCTCTCCCCGAGAAAACGGCGCAGGCGCCAGCAAACGCGTGCCGGCGTAACGGAGGGGCGTGGCAGATCATCCGGAACCCCCGGCAGGATACCGGCGTGCAGAAAGCTGAGCTGGGCACCCCCTTCGGCCACGAATGCTGCCAGCTCCTCCGCGGAGGTGGTGCGGCTGCTGCGGGGATAGCCGCAGGCGGCGGCGATGGCGGGAAAGTCGATGGAGTGGGATACGGTAGCCTGTCCGCCGGTGGATTCGTGGCACTGGTTGTCCAGCAACAGATGGATCAGGTTGGGCGGCCGTTCGTAGCCGATGGTGGTCATGGCACCCATGCGCATCAGCAGGGCGCCATCGCCATCCAGCGCAATCACCCTGCGGTGGGGCTGGGCGATGGCCAGCCCCAGGGCGAGGCTGGAGACGCAGCCCATGGAGCCCACCATGTAGAGCTGGTTGTCGCTGTCACCGCAGGCGTAGAGTTCGCGCCCGGTAAAGCCGGTGGTGGCCAGAATCACGTCGTCGGGCCGGATCGCCGACTGCAGGGCGAGCAGCATCTCGCGGCGGGTGGCCGCCGCTTTTCCCGCCGGCGGCCGTTCGCAGTAGTGTGTTCCCCGGGGTTCCGGCCGGCTGCGCAGGGCGTGGCCCGCCACCGCCCCCTTTTTCATGACCAGGGCGAAGGGGGTGTGGTGGGTATCCATGTGACGCGTGGCGCGCTCCAGCGATGTCGCCACCTCCACCTCGCTGGCGGGAAACCACTCCCACGGGATCTGCATCAGCTCCAGCATTTCGGTGGTGATGGCTCCCATCAGCTGGTGTTGCGGTTCGTCTGGCGGCCCGCCTGGCTCGCCGCGCAGGGTGACGATGAGCAGCACCGGGATGTTGAAGATGGCGTTGAGGGAGGTGAGAGGGTTTACCGCGTTGCCCAGCCCCGAGTTCTGGAACATGACTACGCCGCGCTTGCCCCCCAGCCAGGCGCCGGAGGCGATGGCTACCGCGTCACCCTCGTTGGCCGCGGCCACGTAGCGCAGATCGGCGGCGTCGATAACGTAGTTGATGAAAGGTTTCAGGTAGGAGCAGGGTACCCCGGTGTAGAGTTCGAAGCCGAGAGCGCGGGCGGGCTCGATGAAGCTGGCAGCGGGAATCATCTAGAAGCTCCCCGCCTGCACCACGTCGTCCAGGGAGTCGATATCGAGCCAGTGACCGGTGGTATAGATCACCCGGACGGGCCGGCCCCGCGATACCAGTTCGTTGAGCAGGACCGGCATCTTGGCGCGGCGCCCCTCCGCTGTGGCGAGAATCTCCTCCAGCATCTCCCGCAGCAGCGGGAGGGCGGTGCGGGCCACCTTGAGGAAGCCCATCCACTCCCCGTGAATCGCGTCTTCCGGCAGGTCCGCCCCGATCCGTTCCAACACGATACGGCTGCCGAACGCCTGGCGCGAATTGGGGTGGCTGCAGCGCACATAGTCGGCCAGGCGGTGCCGGTTGACGCTCTCGCGCCAGTTGGTATCCACGGCTATGACGAATTCGTCCTCCTCTTCCGACAGCGCCTGGGGGATGTATTTGTTGAACAGCACGTCTCCGTAGGAGATGATGGTGTCCTGAGTATCATCCAGCCCGGCGAGCGCTTTCTGCAGGGAGAACAGCTCGCCGGTATCGGCGAATTCATCGTTGTCCACATAGTCGGGGCCGGGCAGATTCATCATCTGCTTGGCGAATCCACGCACCACGGTGATCTTCTTGATGCCCACCGCATTGTAGGCGGCGGTGATGTGGGAGAGCAGGGGGATGCCTCCTATCTCCACCATCGCTTTCGGTTTCGTTTCGGTCAGCTCACCCAGTTCGGTGCCCCGGGAGGCGGCCAGCACGATGGCGCGCACTCCCTGTGCGCTTTTGGGAAGATAGCGTTTCTCCGCCTCCTGCAGCTCGGCGGCACCCTGCAGACGGAACACCTCGGAGACCGGAACGATGCGATCCTCCACCGAAAGCAGGTTTTCATCCTCCATCAGGCTCTTTGCAGTCTGCTGCATGGCCCCGATGGCCGCCCGCATCATCTGGTTGGCCCAGATGCAGATGGAAAAGCCGTGCTCGCGAAACACATCGGTAGGAGTGGCGTAGTACTTGGTGGGCACGATCACCACCGGGCAGCGATCTCCCCACTCCCGCTTGAAGGCCAGCACCTCGTCCGGCACCGACAGGGCAGAGTGGATCAGGATGGCGTCGGCGCCTGCTTCATGATAGGCCGTGGCGCGGCGCAGCGCCTCCTGCAGTCCCCATCCCGCGATGAAGGCCTCCACCCGCGCCACGATGGAAAAGTCGTCGTCGCGCTGGGCATCCTTGCCCGCCTTGATCTTGCCGCAGAACTCGTCGATGTCCGCCAGGGGCTGGGCATCCCCCTTGATGAAGCTGTTGGTCTTGGGAAACAGTTTGTCTTCGATGCACACGGCGGCGATGTCCCGCTGCTCCAGTTTATGCACCAGCCGCTGCATGTTGTTGAAGTTGCCATAGCCGGTATCCCCATCCAGCAGGATGGGGATGGTGGTGGCGTCGGACATGAACTCCAGCATCTCCAGCACCTGGGTCCAGCTCGCCTCGTTGTTGTCGCGCACCCCGAACTGGGCCGACAGGGAGAGGCCGCTGCCCCAGATTCCCTTGAACC
>WFXP01000162.1 GCA_015490535.1 Gammaproteobacteria bacterium | reverse complement strand
GGGTATCGAACTGCAACCGGGAGGTGTGCGCAAGCTCATCCATTGAACCCCGTTTTCACAAAATGATCGCCTTGTAGTGCCACTCGGTGATTTTTTGAAAAACAACTTCACTAGTGTCCGGAAAAACTCGAAATGGGACTATATTGCGTGATAAGTCATTGATTTATATATCGCCAAAGTACCTCTTGGTGTTCAAGTCGGTGACACCCCTGAAATTCATTTCACCCTAGTATTTATTTATGCGGCGAAACGAGTTCTTGGGATGAATATTCCGGACACTAGTGAAACAACTTATTGATTGGTGGGGAGGTTCCAAGGGGGCTGACAAAGATGGGCTAAGTTATAACCTTGACGGAGTACTAGTGCGCGGGGGAGCTTTTCCTGGCTGGATGGGCTATAGCCGCTCGTTCGAACTGATGCTCCCCCGCCACCGCCACCTGGGCGGGGGAGCCACTCGACGATCATGGTTCAGGCATTTGTGCCCCGCTCCCCGGTCCGGCCGCTGAAGTTGCGATTGCAACCCCGGGGCAGATCATCCCCTCCCTGTTGAGCCGGCAGAACGCCAAACGGATCAGCGGTGGGCGAACGGCCCGGCCGGTCAGTCTTCGAAGCAGAACAGTCTCAAGGAGCTGGAGCACGCCAGCTCGAAGGCTGAATCCGGGACACTGGCCAGCTCACTGGCCCAATGCTCCAGCGCCATGATTGCGCTCCCTGCGGCGCCAACCTCCTCCGGGTCGGCGCTGGTCCAGTTGTTACAATGCCGCACTCTGCCTCCCCGGCCACTGCCATCCGTTCCGGTCCAGGCGTCGCCGCTGTAATATTCGGGAAGGTCGGTGAAGTAGGCTCCGTACTCATCCACAGAGATCGAGCTGAAGACACCACTGGCCAGGTCGCTTCTGCTTCGCGCCACCAGTACGCCGTCCCGTCTCACCCAGGGGCCGTCGCTGACCAGGCGGTCGATCGCGTCTGTCGTACCGTCGGAGAGCCAGGCCTTGAAGCGTTGCGGATTGGCGAGTCCTCCCTCTTTGGCGCGATTGCGACAGATGGCGTCACCCGCCGCAATACCGCTCTTGCCGTCGCTGTCCGGCCAGCCCGACAGATCCCCCCTGCCGGAAACGGAGGTGACAAATACCCTCTTTCCCGCGCTGCGGAACAGCGGCAGGGGAACCCCCTCGGAAAGCTCGAAGCAGATCAGGTGTCCCCGCTCGTTGCAGGTAGATCTGACACGGTCGGTCCAGGCGTGGCTTCCCGAGAGCAGGACCCCCGCCATGCCGTGAACAGCGCTGTCGGCACTGCGCCAGCCATCGCAGCTCAATATTTCTCCCTGATCGACAGAGAGTTCGCCGTCGGCGCCGGTTCCCGTCCAGATCCGGGGAGCGACGGGCGCTCTACTGCTGGATATGATATTTTCCGCAAACTCGTTCAGGGTGACGGGGCCATAGACAATGCCCTCTCCGGTCAGCTTGTCTATGGTGGGAGAGAACGGGAAACCGTCCGTGCGCACCCACGGCCCCGCATGGGCGGGCAGGGAGTCCCGGCCGCAGCTGTCACTCTTTTTCCCCTTGAGCCGGTGGACGCGGCAGTAGGCGTCGTGGTTCCCGTCGGAGAGCCAGGCCACGAACCTGCCCCCAAGGGCGGCGGCATCTGCGTGAGCCTGGCAGATGGCATCACCGGCAGCGATCCCGCTTCTGCCGCCGGCATCCGGCCAGCTCGACAGATCCCCGCTACCGGATGCGGAGGTGATGAACATCCTGGCGGTGACCGGTCTGTCCCGTGGCGTGTCCGGATCGGTGGCATATTTCATTTCCACCAGGTTGGTGTAGTTGTCACCATCCCGGTCCGGATAACGGTAATCGCTCTCGCGGAAGCCGAGAGTGTTGGAGCCTGCCGAGATATCGATTTCCCGCTCGGTTTCAGCAACCACAAAGCGGCCGAAGTCGGCATCGATAATCTCAAACACCAGCCGTACCGTATAGCTTCCGGGTGTCAGTCCGGAAAGGCGGACGGAGGCCATGCCGTTCTCGATTTGCAGGGGCACCTTTCGTTGAAGCTGGGGGATCTCCACGCGGCCTTCGAGGGTGTAGCCCGTATTCGCTGCCAGCACTGCTACGGCGCGTGGCAGGGGCAGCGTTGCGGGTTCTTCGGCGCCTGGCTGGGGTTCCTGTTGAACACAGGCGGCAAAAAGGAGTAACGGTGCCACCAGCACCGTTATGCCCGGTTTCTGCTTCGGTCTGGCAGGGCGGCAATATCTGCCTGCCTTATTCATCTTCGAAACAGTACAGGCGTAGCGACAGACTACATGGCTGACGGCCAATGTCCGAATTAGGGACCAGCCACATGAGATCCGACAAGGAGGCCAGCGCTATGGTTCCTTCCACTCCTTCATCGGCACTGGTCCAGTTTGAACAGTTGTAAGGAGTACTCCGCCCCTTTTGCTCCGTCCCCACCCAGACCATGGTGCGGGAAGCATCGATATATTCTCCCTCTTCGTCCAGTAAAATAGAGGATAAGGTCCCTCCCTCAGCTCCGTTGCTGGACCATGACACGATCAGATCCTGCTTCCTCTTCGCAACGGGGACGCCATCCATCCGCACCCAGGGACCGTCACTGATCAGACGATCGATGGCGGTCGTGGTGTCATCGGCCAGAAACGCCTTGAATTTGTCTGCGTTGGCCAGCCCGGCGATACCGGCGCGTGCGCGACAGATCGCATCCCCGGCCGATATGCCCCGTTTCCCGTTGGCATCCGCCCAGCTCGACAGGTCTCCCGGGCCGTCAACCGAGGTAACAAAAACCCGCTTGCCTGGCTCTGCAAAATCGGGGAGTGGCATGTGGTTTTCGATCTCGAAGCAGGCCAGAGCAGCGATACCGCTGCAGTCTCCGGGGGATATTTGAGAAGTCCATCCGCGGTCGGTATGAAATACCATACCCCTTGCCGTATCCGGCGAATCAGGATTATCCGATTCCCAGCCATTGCAATCCCCGCCAGTTCTCCAGGCAATGCCGCCGTCAGGCGTTTCTGCCCAGAGATTCTCCGCCCATGCGCCGGCTGCATCGGTGCCGGTCCAGATATAAGTCGCCAGATTAAAGGCGCCGTTCCTGAAGATCTGTTCACCCGTTTCAACGAAAACAAGGGGTGTGTAGATACTGCCGTTCCGGGTGAGACCGGAGATCCCGTCCGCGACGGGGTAGCCATCCATCCGCACCCAGGGGCCGGCGTCCTTCGGCAAGGTATCCTGGCCGCAATCCTCGCTGATTTTTCCACTCAACCCATGTACCCGGCAGTAGGCGTCATGATTGCGATCCGACAGCCAGGCAACGAAACGCCCTCCCAGGCCGGCCGCTTCCGCCCGCGCCTGGCAGATGGCATCCCCCGCGGCCAGACCGCTTTTTCCCCCGGCGTCCGGCCAGCTGGAAAGTTTCGCCGTGCCGCTCACCGATGTCACGAATACCCGGGCAGGCTGCGGCATGCTGTTGCCGTTGCGTGGATCCGTGCCGGCAATAACCTCCGCCAGGTTGCTATATCGATCTTTGTCGTCATCCGGATAGCTGTAGTCCGATTTGTAGAATGACAGGGTGTTTCCCCCGGGAGCAACATCCGCCTCTTTACTTGCCTTGGCGAGAGTGATGTTACCAAAATCGGGATGATCGGTTTCAAAAAGGATATTGACGGTGTATTGGCCCGGCGGAAGTTGTGGCCAGACTACGCTTGCCCGGTCCTCCTCTATCTGCAGGGGGGTGCTGATGCCAAGCGAGGGAATTTCGATGCGAGCGGTGACGCTGCCCTGTTTCTGAATCTTTTCGACCGGGATGGATTCCGGCACCGGGATGCTGAGCCCGGTTTCACTGTCGCTGTCCCGGCTCTGGCAGCCGGGCAGCGCAAGCGCTGCAGAGATACTGACAACGGCGGCAAAAACGGTAAATGGTGGCTTCGCTCTGTACATGTTGATTTTGGGTATTTCTGGCATTTCTGACATTTCGAGTGGATAGTCTGACCTTTCCTCACTTAAGCCGCGGCTGGAGTGAGGAGAATGGAGTTGAAACTCTGAGTCTCTTCCCCAGTTTGCGTGGGTGGATGGCAAATCATCGCCGTGCGGCTGTACCCATGCCAGGCGGAATGCTTGCCATGGCCCCCTAACAGGATGTTGAACAAGACCGTCCGGGCTTCCTTCAACGCCGGAAGCCGCACAGGAGGCTTCCGGCTTCCCTGTTTTTTCAAGGACTTGTCGTCTTTGAAAGCGGCGGTGTATCCATGAACCGCACCCGGCTGCCGAATGGCGGGGGGGCAATGGCCCGGCGAGGGGAACGGGATTGTCTGACGAGGGCATTCCGCAGCCCTCCGAGCCCCGGTTGCCGAAAGCTCCGGAACGCCCCAATCTCCTTGCGTCGACCTTATTATAATATCGCGGATTCAACTCGCTAGTGCAACAGGTGGGGTGATTCAAAAATCTGGTTGGGTGATTTCATGCCATGGCATTTTCTGGGATAGTTGTTGAGCTTGTCCATGGCCATGCGCACCTCTGCTTCGGCGATGGTAGAGAAATCCTGCTTCGTGGAGAGGTACTATCGCACTAGGCAATTGGTGTCCTCATTTAGCCCCCTTTCCCAAGAGGCATAAGGGTAAGCGAAAAAGAACTTGGCCGGGAAGGTTCATCCCAGATCCGGATCGCATGGGCGTGGCGGGGTGTCAGGTCCGGCGTCTGCCGGGAGATTACCGTAAAATAGTTGACCTTCCGCTTGAGCAGACAACAGAGATATCGTATAACCCGGCAACATGATATGCCGTGTTCTGGGCCTCGGGCCTCTTCCCTGTCAAGGCGCGCCATGCCGGGAGGGTGGAGGCCGCTCACCAGTACGGCGCGGTCACGGCTGTATCCGCCACCCGCGTGAGGTGGTCGGCCGGGCGCCGCAACGGAGTTGGAACGGGATGGAAGAGCGCTGCCGTCTGCCCGTCTCCGCGGGCGCGATAATCCGCACCTTGGCAATCCGTGAGCTCCGGCCGTGGATTCTGGCGGCAACGCTTCTGCTTCTTCTGCCGGCGTGCGCCACGGGGCCGGCGCAACGGGAGGGCGCTCCGGCCACCGCCGGTCCCTCGGTCGCGGCCGCTATCGCCCGCACGCTGGTGGGGGTGCCCTACCGTTACGGGGGCGCGTCACCGCGCGGCATGGATTGCAGCGGTTTGGTACACTACTCCTACCGCCAGGCGGGGATCCGGGTGCCCCGTACGGTGGCCGATCAGCGACGCCACTCCTTCCCGGTATCCCTGGACCGGCTGCAGGCCGGTGATCTGCTGTTCTTCCGCCTCGGCGGCAGGGTCTCCCATGTGGGGATCTACCTGGGCCGGCGGCGCTTCGTACACGCGCCGCGTACCGGCAGGCGGGTCTCCATCGCCACTCTGGAGAATACGTTCTGGAGAAGGCGGTTGGTGGGGGCGGGGCGGTTTTATTGAGGCGCGCTTTTCGTATATCCTGCACCCCATGGATCACCACGACATGGAAGAGAGGCCCGTCGCGCTGGTGGCGGGTGTGGACGAGGCGGGCCGCGGGCCGCTGGCGGGCCCGGTGATCGCGGCTGCGGTGATCCTTCCGCCGGGGCCGCGCCTCGCCGGCCTGGCGGACTCCAAGCGGCTCTCCCCGCGGCGCCGCGAATCCCTCTGTGGCGCCATCAAGGAGCAGGCGCTGGGCTGGGCGCTGGGGCGCGCCGAGGTGGAGGAGATCGACCGTTTCAACATTCTGCAGGCCAGCCTGCTCGCCATGCGGCGGGCGGTGGCGGCGCTGCGGCCCGCTCCCCGGCACGTCCAGGTGGACGGCAGCCACTGTCCCGATCTGTGTTGCAGCGTGGAGGCGATCGCCGGGGGCGATGGCACGGTTCCGGCCATCAGTGCCGCCTCCATCCTGGCCAAGGTGGCGCGGGATCGGGAGATGATATCACTGGATGCAGAGTATCCCGGATACGGGTTGGCCAGCCACAAGGGCTATCCCACCCGGGAGCATCTGCGCGCCTTGCGGCGGCTGGGGGCAAGCGCCATCCATCGCCGCTCTTTCAAACCGGTAAGGGAGATCCTGGAATCATGAGCAACGACACACTGCAACACCTTCTGGACAACAACCGCCGCTGGTCCGAGAGCAGGAGGGCGCGGGACGCCGATTTCTTCCGCCGCCTCGCCGGGCAGCAGAAGCCGCAGTACCTCTGGATCGGCTGCGCCGACAGCCGGGTGCCGCCCAACGAGATTCTCGGCCTGGATCCGGGCGAGCTGTTCGTGCACCGCAACGTGGGAAATCTGGTGGAGCATACCGATCTGAACTGTCTGTCGGTGATCCAGTATGCCGTGGAGGTGCTGCAGGTGCGGCACATCATCGTGTGCGGCCACTATGGATGTGGCGCGGTGCAGGCGGCCCTGGGCGATGAGGATCACGGCCTGATCGACAACTGGCTGCGCAAGATTCAGGAGGTGTACCGCACCCACCGCGAGGAGGTGGATGCCAGGCAGGGTGGCCAGCGGCTGGACTACATGTGCGAGCTCAACACCGCGGCCCAGGTGGCCAACGTGTGCCGCACCACCATTGTGCGCAACGCCTGGCGCAGGGGGCAGCAGCTCTGCGTGCACGGCTGGGTGTACAGCCTGAAGGAGGGGTTGCTGCACGATATCGGACTCGCCATCGACTCCCCGGAGCAGCTCCCCGGCTGACCGATGGGCGCGCCCTTCGTCCATCTCCATCTGCACACCGAATATTCGCTGGTGGACGGGCTGGTGCGCATCAAGCCGCTGGTGCAGCGGGTGGCGCAGGAGGGGATGCCGGCGGTGGCGGTCACCGATCACTCCAACCTGTTTGGCATGGTCAAGTTCTACCGGGCCGCCATGGCCGCCGGCGTGAAGCCCGTCATCGGCGTGGATCTGCGGGTGCACAACGAGGCCGAACCTAACCTTCCGTCCCGGCTGGTGCTGCTGTGCCGGGATGATGACGGTTACCGCAATCTGACCAGGCTGGTATCGCGCAGCTACCTGGAGGGGCAGCAGCGGGGCTATCCGGTGCTGCAGCGGGAGTGGCTGGAGGGGGCCAGCGGCGGGCTTATAGCGCTCTCCGGGGCCACCGCGGGCGACGTGGGACGCGCGTTGCTGGCGGGCAACCGGGAGCTGGCGGCCCGGCAGCTGGAGTTCTGGCTGGAGCTGTTTCCCGACAGCTACTATCTGGAGCTGCTGCGCACCGGCAGGGAAGGGGAGGAGGAGTATCTCCACGCCGCGGTGGATCTGGCCGCCGCCCATGAGGTGCCGGTGGTGGCTACCAATGAGGTGGTGTTCCTGGACCGGGACGATTTCGAGGCCCACGAGGCGCGTGTCTGCATCCACGAGGGGCGCACCCTGAACGATCCGCGCCGGCCGCGCCACTACTCGGGGCAGCAGTACCTGCGCAGCGCGGCGGAGATGGCGGAGCTGTTCGCCGATCTTCCCGAGGCGCTGGAGAACAGTGTGGAGATCGCCAGGCGCTGCAACGTGGAGATCACCCTGGGCCGGAACTTCCTGCCGAGCTCCCCCGTGCCCGCCGGCAAGAGCGCCGAGGAGCATCTTGCGGAGCAGTCGCGTGCCGGGCTGGAGCGGCGCCTGAGGGTGCTGTTTGATGCGGACTCCCCCGAGTTTGCCGGGCAGCGCAAGCCCTATGATGAGCGGCTGGCCTCCGAGCTGGAGGTCATCAACCAGATGGGCTTCCCCGGCTACTTTCTGATCGTGGCCGACTTCATCCGCTGGGCCAAGCAGAACGGGATCCCGGTGGGTCCCGGCCGTGGCTCCGGGGCGGGCTCCCTGGTGGCCTACGCCCTGACCATAACCGACATCGATCCACTGCGTTACGATCTTCTGTTCGAGCGGTTTCTCAATCCCGAACGGGTCTCCATGCCGGACTTCGACGTGGATTTCTGCATGGAGGGGCGTGACCGGGTGATCGAGTATGTGGCGCAGACCTACGGGCGGGACAAGGTCTCCCAGATCATCACCTACGGCACCATGGCGGCCAAGGCGGTGGTGCGCGACGTGGGGCGCGTGTTCGGCCACCCGTACGGTTTCGTGGACCGCATCGCCAAGCTGATCCCGTTCGAGATCGGCATGACCCTGGACAAGGCGCTGGAGCAGGAGGAGGCGCTGCGCGAGCTGTACCGGCAGGACGAGGAGGTGGCGGCCATCATCGATCTGGGGCGCAAGCTGGAGGGGATCACGCGCAACGCCGGCAAGCATGCGGGGGGGGTGGTGATCGCCCCCAGCCGGCTCACCGACTTCACCCCCCTCTACTGCGAGCCCGGCACCCGCAGCCCGGTCACCCAGTTCGACAAGGATGACGTGGAGGCGGTGGGGCTGGTCAAGTTCGACTTTCTCGGCCTGCGCACCCTAACCATCATCGACCGCGCCCTGCGGACCATCAACCGGCAGCGGGAGGCGCAGGGGGAACCCCCCATCGACATCGGCGCCATCCCCCTGGACGACGCCGCCAGCTTCGAGCTGCTCAAGAGCTGCGCCACCACCGCCATATTCCAGCTGGAGTCGCGCGGCATGAAGGATCTCATCAAGCGCCTGCAGCCGGACAGCTTCGAGGATATCATCGCCCTGGTGGCCCTGTTCCGCCCCGGTCCCCTGCAGTCCGGCATGGTGGACGACTTCATCAACCGCAAGCATGGCCGGGCCAGGGTGGAGTATCCCCATCCGGATCTGGAGTCCATCCTCAAGCCGACCTACGGCGTCATCCTCTACCAGGAGCAGGTGATGCAGATCGCCCAGGTGCTGGCCGGTTACTCCCTTGGCGCCGCCGATCTGCTGCGGCGCGCCATGGGCAAGAAGAAGCCGGAGGAGATGGCCCGGCAGCGCGCCGTGTTCACCGAGGGGGCGCTGAAACGGGGGGTGGACGAGAAGACCGCCACCCATATTTTCGACCTGATGGAGAAGTTTGCCGGCTACGGCTTCAACAAATCCCACTCCGCCGCCTATGCGCTGGTCTCCTACCAGACCGCGTGGCTCAAGGCCCACTACCCGGCGGCCTTCATGGCCGCGGTGATCTCCTCCGACATGGACCATACCGACAAGGTGGTCACCTTCATCGACGAGTGC
>WFXP01000161.1 GCA_015490535.1 Gammaproteobacteria bacterium | reverse complement strand
GGTGGGGTGGTAGCGCGGTGCCAGGGCGGGCCTGCCTTCACTCCGCCCTATGGAAGACGGCGGATCTTTTTCCACATCCTCCGGAGGGCGGCGTGGATGTTGCGCCGGCTCACCCAGCAGAACCACAGGATCCCCAGAGCGGCGGGGATCAGCAGTCCGCCGGCGATCAGCCCCCAGCCGTTCTCCGGGAGGGGTCCGGGCGGCCAGCAGTGGAATATCTCCCACAGGGTGTCGTCACGGCCGCTGTCGTTCCACCACTCCCGCGCCAGGCCGAACAGGGCGTACCACCAGGCGACGACCGCGAATATCCCGCCCCAGAGGGTGAGCCGGTGTGATTCCCTCGCCTTGCGGTCGGTGTCCAGCATGTGCAGGAACTCGTCGGTTCGCCCAAGCTTGTCGCGGATGATCCGGTACTGTGTCGCGAGGCCGAGGGCCTGCTGCTGCAGGCGAAAGATCTCCTTGCCCTGCATCTGTTCGGTGAGCTGGTGGAACCAGTAGCAGTTGGTGAAGCGGATGAATTCCGCGCGCCGTTTGCGGATCTCCTCAACCGATTTCGATTCGAGCAGTCGCGGAGTGTCTTCCGCGAGCCGGGCGTCGTAGCGGCGCAGGGTGGCCTGGTAGAACAGGGCCTGGATGAGCATGCGATCGTAGATGAAGGGGATGTGGCCGGGCGCGATGATGTTGCGGAAGAAACCGCCGCTGCCCAGGTATATGTTGGCGGCGTCGGTGTAACCGTAGTGACCGCCCAGCCCTTTCCACAGCCAGAGGGTCTGCTCGTCGAGGCGGGGATAGAGCTCCGCGGGGGTGTAGGCATGGCCGTCGAGCCGGGAGAAGGTGTCTGCGTGGCGATCCACGTGAAAGGCCAGGCTGTACAGCCGGCGGAGCGCGGTCTGGTCCAGCTCTTCCCCCGCCAGGCCATAGGCGACGCTGACGAACAGCCGGTCGTCGTAGATGGCGCGGGTGTTCCGCCAGTAGTGTTCCAGCCGGCTCGGGTCGGTGGCGAAGAGGGCCAGCAGGTACTTGACCACGGGCGACAGGGATTCGCCGGGGGTGGCCGGGGGGTGCACGGGCTGCCAGTGTTCGAAGGCGGATTCGAGCTGCCCGCCGCGGCGGTCCTTGAGCCGCAGGGGGCTGATCTTGTTCTCGTGATTCTGTTCGGGAAAACTGGGGAACAGGATGCGGGCGAGGCGTGTGAAGTGCAGCCAGTTCTCGATGCGCAGCGCCCGGTAATGTTCCTGGTGCGATTCCGGGACCGCTGCCAGCGCCTCCTGCGGGGTGACCGGTGCCCGAGAGCGGAACAGCGCGACCCCTTCCCGCTCCAGCCGCCGCTCCACCTCCTCCTCGATGGTCTCCCGCAGGCTGCGCCGGGTGGGGGTCAGCTCTGCGGGCGGGGTTTCGAAAAGCTCGCGCTCCACCCTCTGTTCCGTGAGCGCCTCTTCCAGGTAGCGGTCGCGCAGCCGTGCCTGTTCCTCCCGCAGCGCATGCAGTGCCGCGGGCGAGACGCGCCAGGCCAGCAGGTAGATGCCGTTGAAGTAGCGGTAGAGGGTCACCGCTTCGATGCGGGCGATCTGGCCGCTCTCTTTTTTCTTGCCGAGCTCGAGGGTCCAGCCCTCGATCGTCCCGGCAGGCAGCCGCCACTCCTGCACCGGCTGCAAGGGGCCGTCTCCGGAGGTCTCCCCGCCCCGGTCGTAGAGTATGTCGCGCAGCGCCGGGGTGAAGTAGTGCCAGCCCTGGATTTCGGCGGCCGGCAGATCCGCCTGCGCTTCGGTGCGGTAGCGGTGGCGCAGTTCCCCGCGCGGCTCGAAGCGGCTCTCTTCGAGATCGAACAGCGGCAGGAGGAAGGTGCAGTGGTAGTGGTCGAGCAGCCGATCGCCGGTGTCGGGGGTCATGGCTCCGCCTTTTCCCCCATCAGGCGATGCCAGGCCGCCTGTACCTGGTGTGCGTCGAACAGGGCGTTGTGGGGCTGCGCCAGCTCCCCGGCGGCCTGCAGGCCGGTGTAGCTCCCCCTGTCGATGTCGGGTGACAGGCCGCGCGCCTTGAACAGGGTGGTGAGGTCGAAGGGCAGATAGTAGATGTGGCGCGGGATGCCCAGGGCGCCGCCGAACAGTTCGCAGAACAGTACCCAGTCCCAGGCGGGACAGTCGGCCCAGATCTCCACCGCCTCCCAGCGGGACAGCCACTCTTCCAGCCGGGCGCGTACCTGCGCCCGGTTGCCGAAGCAGAGGGTGAGCCCCTCCTCCTCCCAGTGCCCGGGCCGGGCGCCGGACCGGTTGAGCCAGCGGCAGTGGGCGAGCACGTTCTCGCGCAGCCAGGGGTCGATCTGGCTGCGGTCGTAGTCGTCGAATTCGGCGTAGAAGGCGTGCCCGTCGTCGGCCACGAAGGCCAGGCTGATGAGCGTCGTGTGCTGGTGCAGGCCGGTGAACTCGGCGTCGAAATAGAGGTTCATCAGGTTTCCCGGTTTGGCTTCAGAGAGGGTGGCGGCTGTCCCGCTTCCGCCTTTTCCAGATATTGCTGCGGGCCGTTTTTCTTGTCGTTTTCCACGAACCACTTGTAGCCCTCCGATTCGCTGTATGGACCCTGCTCGGTGGTGTAAGGGTAGCAGACCGGCAGCTCCGGCTCGTAACTGGCCGGCGTGCCCAGTTGGCGCAGCAGCTCCAGGGCGCCTTTCTCCACCAGCGGACCCGGATCGGAGGGGATTTCCCCCTTCCGGTAGCGGGGGGCGTCCAGCCCCTCGGGGGAGTAGCGGGTGGTGCGGTCGATCAGCTCCAGCTTGCGGATGGTTATCTCCACCTGGCCGAGCCCCAGCGGTTTGCCCAGGCCGAGGCGGTGAACGAAGCCCTTCCCCGGCTGCAGTGCGGTACAGAGCAGTGCGAGCTCCCCTTCGCTCAGGTTTTCGAATTCGATCCGGAAACGGAAGCGGCTCTTCTCCGGGATGGGTGAGACGCGCAGGTGGGGTTTCCAGTTGTGATTCGGATCTTCGATGCGGCTCTCCCAGTGGGTTGCCTCCCCTCCCGCCGTGGGCGGGTAGAACTTGCGGCCGTTGGGGGCGTGCTTGTGCAGGTCCAGATCCTCCTTGGAGATGTAGTGGCCGCTGGCGGCAGCGAAGTACATGGCGGGGGAGGGTGGCTTGGGGCTGGCAAGGATCTTCAGGGTAACCGGCTTGTCCGGGATCGCCCCGTTTTCCGGAGAGGCATCGAGAAAACGCAGCCGCGAAGCCAGGTTGCGCGCGTTCAGGCTGCGCGTGTTACGGTGTTCTTTCGGCTGCTCTTCCACTGCGCCGAACAGCGCCTCCGCCGGTGTCAGGTGGTTCCGTGCGGGGTTCCACGGCAGGGCGTCGTCGCCGCCGGAGCGCTGGAACGCTTCGTGCAGGGTGCCGGGCACCCGCTTGCGCCAGATGGCGGAGTAGCTGAGCTCCACGACGCGATCGCCGTCGCGCCGGAACCAGACCAGATCACCGCTGCGCACCACCGGCTGCTCCCAGTCACGGTCTTCGTAACCCACCGGCAGGATGGGAAAGTCATCCTCCTCGCCCAGCTCCTCGTGCCTGGCGCGCAGGATCTGTTCGAAGGTCTCCACCACCGCGTTGTCCACCCGCAGGCGCTCCAGGTCGCCGGTCTCGCCATTCCACAGGATGAACAGCTCCTTTTTCTTGTTGGGCATCTTGTCGTGCCAGCCGCGGCGTAACAGAATGCCGGTGCGGGTGTCGGAGCCGGCCGTGTCGGCGAACCGCCTGAAGCGGCCGTTGCTGTCCAGCTCCACGTGCAACAGCTCGCGGTTGTCGCTGTGCTGGTAGGTCTGCTGGTTGCCGAGCCCGCCGAGCCGGATGGAGAGCCTTTCGTTCTCGGGCAGCACCAGCAGTTGCCAGCCGTCGGCGGTACGCAGCAGGATTCCCAGTTCCCTGAGCGCGTGCGCGGGGCGCTTGCGCACCGACCAGTGGCTCTCTTCCTCCCCGCTCAGCACCCGGAGAGCGGATTGGCTGATCGCCTCGGCCACGCTGGCGATCATGCCTCGCAGGCTGTTGCCGGGAATGGAGAGGGTGCCATCGGGGTGGCGGTAGGGTCGAACCGCGCCCGGTCGATCCCGGCTCCCCTCGCTCTGCTCCGCTCCCGCCACCAGCGGTGTGCGGCAGTGGAGTACGCAGGTGATGCGGCCGGAGAGTCCCCCGGCAGACCAGCGGTCGTGGCGCACGAAGGCGTTGGATTCATCCTCCAGATCCCGGCGTTGGCGCCACTCTCTCTTGTGGGCCCTGCGGGTGTCCACCGGGATGAAGCGGTAGGGGGTGTAGAAGCGGTTCATGACGTTGTCTCCTCTGCCGCCGGCTTCAGGGCCGCCTGCAGCTCCCGGTGCCACCTTTTCAATGGCTCTCCTTTTCTTGCCCATCTCTGCCAGTGAATCCTGTTCTGTTTCAGTTTCAGCTTTCCGTAACCTCTGGCCTTGCCCCAGCCGATTACCAGATCCCCCTCCTCGGCGTCACGCAGCAGGTAGAGCAGCAGCAGGCGCGCCCAGTCGGGAGTCTTGTCCAGCCTCACATGGAGACGGCCGGCAAAGCGGTCCGGCCAGGCGGCCTCGACGCTGTACAGCGCGCCGGCCTTGACCCCGCCGCTGAAACGATCGATGGCGTTGAAGGTCTGCCGGTGGGTGACGGTGGTCTCCGCCAGCGCCGATTCGAAACGCAGCAGGCCCATGCCGCCACCGGTGCTGCCGAACAGCTCCGCCAGCAGCGCTTCCACCCGTGCCTCGTCCGGTTGCGTCTGCAGCGTCAGCAGGATGCGGCGGCACCACCCCCTTGCCCAGCCCTTGAGCGTGGAGCCGGGGATTTCGGCGCGGCCGTCGGGGCGACGATGATAGACCATGTCGGGCGAATCCTCCCGGCCGGTTTTGTCCACCCGATGCGGGTCGTTGACGAGCACCGGTGCCTTGGGCAGCAGTTCGAAGTCGAAGACACGCCAGCGGTTTTGCCCCCCGCCTTCGGGCACGGGGGTGATGGTTTCCCAGTAGCGCTTCAGCCGACCCGCTTGCGGCAGGCCGGCGCCCCTGTTGCGGGGGCTGCCGGCCCGGTCTGCTGGATTGGGGAGGGGTTGCCGCAGGAAATCCTGCAGCCTGGTGCGGCGCAGCACCGACACCTTCCCCTGTCTCCACTCCACCCACCCCTGCCCGATGGATTTCCCCTTGCCCAGCTGGCTGTCCGGGTCGTTGCCCAGGAGCTCCAGACAGCCGAGCAATGCCTGCAGCTCCCGGTCACCGACATGGTCCAGCTCCAGCCGCAGGTGGAAACCGGTGCCGGGTGGCACCACTTCGTGGGTGGCCAGATGGTGCTGGCGCGCTGCTCCGGTGAGAGGATCGATTCCGGTGCGGCTCACCCTGTCGATGGGGCCTCCGCCGTCGAAAGTGGCGTCGTAGACACGCAGCTGCCCGGCGTGACCGGGCCAGTTGACCTGGCGCTTCTCGTCAACTTTCTGGCGGGCTTCTCCAAACAGGATCTCGGGCAGATGCGGGTGGTCACAGCGGGCCCGCAGCAATCCCCGCAGCAATCCCCGCAGCAATCCCCGCAGGGTGGAGCCCGGTATGTATGGCCGGCCTGTTGCGTCCCGGAGCAGTGTGTTGACCAGGCCGGGCTCCAGGTCTCCCTCCGGTTGTTGTCCAAGGCTGTACTCCTCTTCGTCGCCGCTGCCCACATGCAACGGTGCGAGGGCGATTAGACGGCCCTGCACCACGACGCGGATATAATCGGCCTGCCAGCGGCTCATGGTCTCTCCTCCTCGGGTCGGTAACGCAGTTCGAGCTGGCGCGGGTGGTTGATGACGATTTCGCCAAAACCGTGTTCGGGCAGCCAGGGCGTGCGGGACCAGTCCGGTTCGTCGCCGTCGGGCTCGAGCGAGGCCGGCAGCCCGAAACGCAAGGCGTCGGCCAGCGCCTGGCGGGCCTGCTCTTTCGCCCGTAACAGGAATACGGTGCCGGGGCAGGTGAGCCAGGTGGTATGGTGTTTCCCCGGTGAGCCGTGGCGCTGCCGGTGGGGCCAGTCCGATGCCGGCTGCTCGCGGCTGAAGTGGGTCAGCAGCTCGATATCCTCGTGGACCTTTGTCTGCCAGTAGCTGCGGTAGGCGTCGCGCAGCTCGCGGTGGCCGTTGATGGCGGGAATGGCCAATCCGGGTGGCAGCAGGCGGGCGGGGCTGACCAGCAGGATGAGGTAGTGGTCGCGGTCGAAAGGTTGGGGCAGCCGAGGCTGGACGAAGGGTTCCGGCTGGATCGACAGCCAGGCTCGCGCCCGGGTCTTGCCTATGCCGGACAACGGGCCGGCCAGCAGCTTCAGCAGCCGCTCGCGCTTCTCCGCCGGCACCCGCGTCAGCTCCAGATCGCCGCACCATACGGTGTGTTGCGGATCGATGCACTCCTGGCTGAAGAGGTTTCCCTCCTCGGCGACGCCATGCTCGGGATCGATTCCGGTGCGGACGGAGAGCAGGCGGCCGGGTTTGTGTGGGGTTGGCATGCCCTCGTACCAGGCGGTTTTCGCTCTCTGTTCGTTATCCCTTTTCCAGTCGGGGGCGAAGGCGGGCGCCTGCTTCAGGGTCAGCGTGGTACAGTCGGTCACGCACGCCATGTCCGCCACCCGGCCTCCCTCGAGCGTCGCCAGGCTGAGGGGCATGGGCAGGGGACGTGCCGCCGCCTCGCTGTGCGCCGGCAGCGCGTGGGTGATGGTGAGTTCGTCCAGGCCGACGTCTTCCGGTTCGCAGTTGCTGACGTCGAGTCTGCGCGCCAGCAATCCCTTGAGTACGTTGCCGCTGACCACTTCGCTGGAGACGATGCGGTTGCTGTCGGGAGTACGGGGGCGACCCAGGCAGAAAGGGGTGTCGAACCGCAACCGGAAGCCGACGCGTTCGGCGCCGTCCAGCGCGGGCATCGTCGGTGAAGGGCTTTTGACCTTCTCCAGCTTCCAGCCGATCAGGCGTCCGAAGCCGATGCCTTTGAAGCTGCCCATGGCGGGGATGTAGTCCAGCGCCCTGCCAAGCCAGTGCAGGGCTTCCCGCAGTTCGTTTCCCTTGCGATAGTGGATGGTGATGGTGCCGCGGAAGCAGGGTTTGGTTCCAAGCGGGAAGGGATCCTCGATGATCTGCAGGTGCTGCGGTTTCGCCCTGCCCGTATCTTCCTCGATGGCGATGCGGGTGCGACGGGCCGGCTCCGGCGCGGAGCCTTCGGTCAGCTTCCAGAAGAAATCGAAATCGATGCTGCCGCGTTGTGGTTCGAAGCCTTTCTCCCCGGAGGCGGCGCCAAACCATTTGACGATGTTTCCCTCCAGCCCCTCGTCATCGAGTAGCTCCGCGAAACCATGCAGGGCGTGGCGCAGGTTCCCACGGATCAGGCTGCCGTTGATGACCGGTTCCCGATGGTAACGCTGCATGGCGGTATCCACCTGGAAGGCCAGGGTGCCGGCCGCCTTGCTGAGCAACGGCCCGGCGAACTCGAGATCGAGCCGATACGAGCTGGAGCGCAGCGCTCCCGCAATGTCGCTGTGATTACCTCTTTTTTCGACCGGAGGTGTGGCCTGCGTCTGCCCCTTTTTCTTTCTTGTCCTTTTCTTGCGTTTGCTCATGCCTGTGCCTCTTCTCCAGGTTGGGGCCAGTAATCCCAAAGCTCCACCAGATGGATCCAGAGCCAGGCCCGGCGGGCGGCCGAATCCAGTAGTGGTCCCTCCTGCCGCGCGGGTGGATCGAACAGGTTGGCGGCCAGTTTCTCCAGGGCACTGGCTGCCTGCTGGCGCTGGTGTTCCTGCATCAGCCGAAACATGCGTCGCTCGAGCCTGCTTTGCGGGCTGGCGCCATCCGGTAGCGGCTGGGATGGATCGGTGAGGATTTCCCAGGTGGTTTTATCCTGCCGCACCCCTTGGCCCAGGGCCTCGATGATGCGGTATGGCTGGCGGCGGGAGAGAGAGCCGTCACGGGCCAGTGTTGCCAGCAGATTCTTGGCATCCTTCCAGTCGTCCGCGGGTGGCAGGTGGGAAGGGCGTGTCTCCGCCAGCTTCCCGTAGCGGGTTTTCATGAAGTGCTCGATTTCGGTGTTCACCGGGTAGTCGATGGATTCGAGCACGATGTAGTCCCAGGCATTTCGGCAGCGTTCGTTGCCCAACCCCTCCTTTACCTGCTCGGCGAGGGAGCGGGCGAGCTCGCCAATCACGTGGATGGGGCTCTTGGCGTGGCAGAACACGATTCCCAGGGCGTGGGTAAGCGGCGTGTCGTCGGGCGTCGTCCAGCAGCGGCTCTTCTCGAAGAAGTATTGCACGAACTCGAGGCCGAGCCAGGCCGGCAGCACGAACTGGAACTCGTCCCCACCCCAGAGCAGGGTTTCGCAGCGGATGACGGGTTCGCCCTTCCTGTTTTTCGTGACGGCATCGGGGAACCGGCCGGTATCCCGCACCATGTCGCACAGCAGCGACTCCAGAAACCGGTCGCGTAGCATCCGGATGCGGCGGTCGAAGTCCTGTTGGGCCTGTTCCCGACTATTTTCGTTTCGTTCTAGAAACTCCCGCTGGATGCGGCTGAATTTGTTGCCGTCGGCAAAGATGACAGCCAGTTTGGCATTCAGGACTCCTTGGGCTTCGCAATTTGCCAGGGCCTCGAAGTCGTCCGTGAAGGCGTATTCATGCAGTTTCGATGTCGAGCCGTTTGCGCGAAAATAGTGATCCTGCCGCATGGCGCGGCCGTGCTCCAGGCGCCGCAGTACCGACAGGGAGAGTTGGCGCGGCGAATCGCTCTGCACCTTGCGTTCCGCGTTTCGGGCCGCCACCCGGCGGCCCTCGAGCTGGCACGGGATCCCCAGGGAGGCGTGGGCGGCTTCGAAGGTATCGGGCGCGTAGGTCGGGCTTTGCAGCTGGCAAAAGCGCAACTGGGTGAGAAGCTTCTCTTTCGCCTCGAGGAGATCGTCTGCTTCGCAGCTGGTGACGATAAAGGGCAGAAAGCGAAATTCCTCGTGTTCGCGCAGGAACCGGGTGATTTCGTCGGTGAGCTGTGCCGCCTCCCCGTCGCAGACCCGAAACAGCCCGGAGGAGGCGCCGGAAGAGAGTGTCACAAGATTGGAAAACTGGCCGCCGATCTTCTCGATGGCATCCTTCAGCAGAAAACTCCCACCCCGTATGACACTGAGCTGATCGGTATCGAACAGATTGTCGTAGATGTTTACGCCCTCTACGAGAATGTATGAGTTTGGCGGGGGCATTGGTTGCGACTCCGTTTTTTCCTGATGTCGCACTGACCGCCGGAAACGGGGAGCTGTTGCAGAACACCCTTTGGGGGAGCAGGCATGGGTTGTCTCCGTTATGCGCCTGCATTCGCCGGTCGACGACATCCCGCTGACGGGTAGTTTATATCATTGTTTTGGTATTTTTTGTAGTGCTTCTTTGTGTCGTTGCAGGCGGTCAGCCATGTCGTTGCCCCGGCAGCCAAACGTCTGCCTCTTCGGCCATTGATTCTCAAAGAGTTGGGGCGCAGGGTCTGTGCCACTTCCGTGTTGCCGCGCTTGGAACCGATGGGATCTTCCGTCGACATGGACGATGGGTTGCGCTGAAAAAAACCGCTCCAACCCGAATTTTCGCTATGCTTGAGTCGTGAGCGATAGACAAAGGGCGCCTGGAAGATGAAGACAAATCTGTTCGACAGCGGTCTGCCGTTGCTGGATGGGAGGGTGGACGAGATCGTCGAGCGGGTGCTGGGGCGGGATCGACGGCTATTGCTATATGGCCCTCCAGGGGTGGGGAAATCGACGCTGGCGGCGGGGCTCGGGAGGGCCCTCGCTGCGGCGGGTCGCCGCTGTTACTGTATCGGCGCTGATCCGGGTTCGCCGGCATTTGGT
>WFXP01000160.1 GCA_015490535.1 Gammaproteobacteria bacterium | reverse complement strand
ATGGTCATTTACACTCGTAAACTCCCATTTTTCGCCTTGAACTGACCAATTTCAGGGGCGATCTGAACAGTTACCAGCTTGTTTGAATACTATGCTGAATAGTTACAAATCAGGAAGGTCAACCTCGAATCGAGTGGGTAAAATGGTAAATCATCCTTGACAGACAGAATGCACACCGGAAGATGGTCGGCAGAAGGGGATTGGGGCACTTTGGGATAGCAGAACCAGTTGCAATTTGCGCAGATGGTAGGTATCCGCCAATCCCCACCCAGACGGCCCCAATCCCCTTCTGGCTACCGAGTATGTGGCGTGCATTCTGTCTGTCAAGGACGGAGCCGCTACGCGGTGATTTACCATTTTACCCACTCGATTCGAGGATGACCTTCCTGATTTATCACCTTGAAAGAACGCCCCCTAACCTATGAGTCTGCCATAGAGAGGTTTTCAGACGAGAACCAGGTTGTCGCGATGGATCAGCTCATCCTCCCCCAGATATCCCAGCACCGATTCGAACTGATCGCTGGATAGCCCCTTGATGGAGCAGATCTCGGCGGCGCTGTAGTTCACCAGCCCCCGTGCCACCTCGTGGCCGTCCGCATCCAGGCAGCTTACCAGCTCGCCGCGGCGGAACTTCCCCTGCACGCCGGTGACCCCTACCGCCAGCAGGCTGCGCCCCTGGTCACGCACCGCCCGCACCGCTCCGCCATCCAGACGGAGCTGGCCGGAGGGCTGTAACTGGCCGGCCAGCCACTGTTTGCGCGCCGCCAGCGGGGCGCGGGTGGGGAGCAGCAGGGTCCCGATATCCTCCCCCGCCGCGATGCGGGACAGTACCTCGGGGGCGTGGCCGGAAGCGATGATGGTCGCGGTGCCGGAGCGCGCCGCCAGCCGGGCGGCGCGCAGCTTGGTGCGCATTCCCCCGCGTCCCAGGGCGCCGCTGCCGCCGGCCATCCGATCCAGTTGCGGGTCGTCCGCGGCCACCTGCCGCAGCAGGCGGGCGCTGCTGTCGCGGCGCGGATCCCGCTCGTACATTCCCTCCTGATCGGTCAGGATCACCAGCAGCTCCGCCTCCACCAGGTTTGCCACCAGCGCCGCCAGGGTGTCGTTGTCGCCGAAACGGATCTCGTCGGTGACCACCGTATCGTTCTCGTTCACCACCGGTAGCGTTCCCAGCTGCAACAGGGTGCGCAAGGTGGTGCGCGCATTGAGATAGCGCTTGCGATCCGAGAGGTCGTCATGGGTGAGCAGGATCTGGGCGGTGTGAATCCCGTGCCGCTGGAAACAGGACTCCCAGGCCTGGACCACCCCCATCTGGCCCACCGCTGCCGCCGCCTGAAGCCGGTGCAGGGCGTGCGGACGCCGTTCCCAGCCCAGGCGCCGCATCCCCTCGGCCACCGCGCCGGAGGAGACCAGCACCAGCTCCCGTCCGTGGGAGGTGATGTGCGCCATCTGCCTGCTCCAGCGGTCCAGCATCCCGAAATCCAGGCCACTGCCGTCACCGGTGACCAGGGCGCTGCCAATCTTCACTATCCAGCGCCGAGAGCGGCCCAGCAGGTGGCGTCGATCCGGTTTGCTCATGGTGTGCTTCCTTACGGGAGTTGCGCTTCGGTGGGGAGAGTGCCGCCCTGTCGTTCGATGTGCTCCATGATACTGCAACACAGCCCCCTTGTGCCCTCCCTGCGCAGCGCCGATACCGGGAATACGGGGCCTTCCCACCCCAGTTTCCGAATCAGCTCCGCGCAGCGCTCCTCGCGCTCCTCTCCGGGGATCAGATCCAGCTTGTTGAGTACCAGCCAGCGCTCCCGGGAGCGCAGCTCGGGACTGAATCTCTCCAGCTCGCGCTCGATGATCCGTACCTCCCGGGCCGGATCGGAATCCCCCGTCAGGGGCGCCATGTCCACCAGGTGGAGCAGCAGGCGGGTGCGCCCTAGGTGTTTGAGAAACCTGATCCCCAGGCCCGCGCCCTCGGCAGCTCCCTCGATGAGACCGGGAATGTCGGCCACCACGAAGCTGCGGTGGGGTTCGATGCTGACCACCCCGAGAGTCGGGATAAGAGTGGTAAAGGGGTAGTCGGCCACCTTCGGGGTGGCGGAGGAGACGGCCCGGATGAGGGTGGACTTGCCCGCATTGGGCATTCCCAGCAATCCCACGTCGGCCAGCAGCTTCAGCTCCAGGCGCAGCTGGCGGCTTTCGCCGGGGGTGCCGGGGGTGGACTGGCGCGGGGTGCGATTGGTGCTGCTCTTGAAACGGGTGTTACCGAGGCCGTGAAACCCGCCCCGGGCCACCAGCAGGCGCTCCCCCGCCGTAACCAGATCCCCCATGGGCTCCCCGGTGTCAGCATCCCATACCGTAGTTCCCAACGGAACCTTGATCTCGAGATCCGCCCCCTTTTTGCCGGTGCGTTCGCTGCCCATGCCGGGCTGACCGTTCCCGGCCCGGTAGTGGCGGGTGTAGCGAAAATCGATCAGGGTATTGAGTCCGCCATCCGCTACCAGGTAGACGCTGCCCCCGTCCCCTCCGTCGCCGCCATTGGGGCCGCCACGCGGGATGAACTTCTCACGCCGGAAACTGACGCAGCCGTCGCCCCCCTTTCCGGCGGTGACCCGTATGGTTGCTTCATCGACAAATTTCATGGCTGCAAATGAAAAGGCCCCGCCGGCTTACCGGGCGGGGCCTGTTCCGAACCGGTGTCGGCGCTGGTTACTCTGCGATCACGTTCACGAAGCGGCGGTTCCTGGGACCGCGGGTGCTGAACTGAACCTTGCCTCCGGTGAGCGCGAACAGGGTGTGGTCCCGCCCCATCCCCACGTTGCTGCCAGGGTGGAAATGGGTGCCGCGCTGCCGCACCAGGATGTTCCCGGCCTCTACCTGCTGTCCGCCAAAGCGTTTCACGCCCAGGCGCTTGGATTCCGAATCGCGACCGTTGCGGGAGCTGCCCGCTGCCTTCTTGTGAGCCATATCGCTGTTACCTTCTAATGCTGTATCACAAACCGCTCAGCCGGCGCTGATGGCGGTGATCTTCACCTCGGTATAGTGCTGGCGGTGTCCCATCTGCTTGCGGTGGTGCTTGCGCCTGCGGAACTTGACGATCTTGATCTTCCGGTGCCGCCCCGTGCCGGTCACCGTGGCGCTTACCTTGCAACCATCCAGATAGGGCGCGCCCACCTTTATGTCATCACCGTCGGCAACCATCAACACCTTGTCGAACTCCACGCTGGAACCTTCCTCCAGCCCCAGTTTCTCCACCTTGAGCGTTGATCCCTCGCTGACCCGGTACTGCTTGCCGCCGGTCTGAATTACCGCGTACATTTTAGTCTCTCTCCAAAAAGCCGCTTCCGCACGGACGCTGATACGGCGCCCGAAACCGCGAGATTCTATCCCCTGGCGGCGCGCTAGTCAATCATTCGTTGCCGCCGTCCTGCCGCGCAATAGCCGGTTGATGGCACGCGAGGCGGCGATCAGGCCGAATGTGGCGGTGACGAAGCTGACCGAGCCGTAACCCATGCTGCAGTCCAGGGAGATCCCGTGGATTCCCGGCTTTTCGTGCCCGACGCTGCCATCCTTCCTGGGATAGAGCCTCTGCTGGGTGGAGAATACGCACTCCACCCCGAAGCGGCGCTTGCGGTTGCGGGTGAATCCGAATTCGCTGCGCAGCCGGGAGCGCACCTTGGCGGCCAGGGGATCGTTATAGGTACGGCTGAGATCCGCCACCTTGATGGTGGTGGGATCGGTGACCCCTCCCGCCCCGCCGGTGGTGACCAGCGGCATCTTGTTGCGTCTGCAGAAGTGGATTATCTCGGATTTGAACTTGATGCTGTCGATGGCGTCGATTATGTAGTCGTAACCGTGGTCCGGCGCGAGGTGTCGGGTCAGGGTCCGGCTGGTTACGAAATCGTCTATGGCGTGGCAGCGGCACTCCGGGTTGATGGCCGCCACCCGTTCCGCCATGGCATGGTGTTTTTTCCTGCCGATGGTCTCCCGCAGGGCATGCAGCTGGCGGTTGGTGTTGGAGATGCAGATCTGGTCGAAGTCGATCAGGGTGAGCTGTCCCACGCCGCTGCGCGCCAGCGCTTCCACCGCCCAGCTGCCTACCCCGCCCAGGCCGATGATGCAGATGTGCATGTGCCTCAGCTGCTGGATGGCGTCCCTGCCATACAGTCGCTGGATGCCGCCGAACCGCAGCTGGTGTTCGCTCTTCTCCATGGTGCTCTTTCAAGGTAATAAATCAGGATTCAGTTGGAGGGACGCCGAACCCTGATTGGGTCTTCCTCAAACCGTGTGGGTGAAATGGTAAATCACCGCGTAGCGGCTCCGTCCTTGACAGGCGGAATGCACGCCACATACTCGGTAACCAGAAGGGGATTGGGGCTGTCTGGGCCGGGGAGCGGCGGATATCCGCCACCTGCGCAAACTGCAACTGGTCCGGCTATCCCAAACTCTCCCCAATCCCCTTCTGCTGACCATCTTCCGGCGTGCATTCCGCCTGTCAAGGATGATTTACCATTTCACCCACACGGTTTGAGGAAGACCTTCCTAACAGCGCCCTACTCCGGCGGTGGCGGGGCAATCACCTCGCGGCTGCCGTTGGTGGCCGCGGGAGAGACGATGCCTGCCGCCTCCATCTCCTCGATCAGGCGGGCGGCCCGGTTGTAACCTATCTTGAGGCGCCGCTGCACGCCGGAGATGGAGGCGCGGCGCGTCTCGGTGACGATGGCCACCGCCTGGTCGTAGAGGGGATCGTTCTCGCCCTCGCCCGCGGTTCCGGCCTCTCCGGGAAGCTGATCTCCCCCCTCGGTAGCGCCGGCCAGAACGGCCTCGTTGTACTGGGGCGTGCCGATCTTCTTGAGCGCCTCCACCACCTTGTGGACCTCGTGATCCGATACGAAGGCTCCATGTACCCGCTCCGGTGCTCCGCGTCCCGCCGGCAGGTAGAGCATGTCACCATGTCCCAGCAGATGTTCCGCCCCCATCTGATCCAGAATGGTGCGCGAATCTATCCGGGAGGAGACCTGGAATGCGATGCGCGTGGGGATGTTGGCCTTGATCAGGCCGGTGATCACATCCACCGATGGACGCTGGGTGGCCAGTATGAGGTGGATTCCGGCGGCGCGGGCCTTCTGCGCCAGGCGGGCGATCAGCTCCTCCACCTTCTTGCCCACCACCATCATCATGTCCGCCAGCTCGTCGATGATGACCACTATGTAGGACAGAACCTCCAGCTGCTGCGGCTCCTGCTCCAGCTCGGGATTGAACAGGGGATCCGGGATCGGCCGGCCCGCGGCCAGCGCCTCCTTCACCTTGCGGTTGTAGCCGCCTATGTTGCGCACGCCGAGGGCGGCCATCAGGCGGTAGCGCCGCTCCATCTCCGCCACGCACCAGCGCAGCGCGTTGGTGGCCTCCTTCATGTCGGTCACCACGGGCGCCAGCAGGTGTGGAATCCCTTCGTACACCGACAGCTCCAGCATCTTGGGGTCAATCATGATGAGGCGCACCTCGCGGGGGGTGGCCCGGTAGAGCAGCCCCAGAATCATGGCGTTGACCGCTACCGACTTTCCCGAACCGGTGGTGCCGGCCACCAGCAGGTGCGGCATGCGGGCCAGATCCGCCACCACCGGGCGGCCGCTGATGTCGCACCCCAGCGCAACGGCAAGGGGGGAGTTTGCCTTCTCGTACTGCTCCGACTGCAATACCTCGGAGAGATAGACGATCTCGCGCTGTTCGTTGGGGATCTCCAGGCCGATGGTGGTCTTGCCCGGAATCACCTCCACCACCCGGACGCTCATTACCGACAGGGAACGCGCCAGATCCTTGGAGAGGTTGCTGATTTTGCTGGACTTTACTCCCGGCGCCGGCTCCAGCTCGAAGCGGGTGATGACCGGGCCCGGGTGAACCGCCACCACCTCTGCCTCGACCCCGAAATCACGCAGCTTGAGCTCCACCTGGCGCGAGATGGCCTCCAGCGCCTCGCGCGACAGCGCCTTGCCGCTCTTGCGGGCCTGATCCAGCAGCGCCAGGGGGGGCAGTTTCTCGTCCGCAGGGGTGGTGAAGAGGGGCACCTGCCGCTCCCGTTCGCGCCGTTCGCTGGTCACCGGCTGCGGAGCGGGCTTCTTGATCCTGGGTGGCTTGCGTGCGGCGATCCTGCGCTTCTCGCTGTCTGCCACCTGGGCGCGCTGCCTGCGCGCCCGGCGTCCCTCGCTGGCGTCGCGCAGGCGCCGGAACTGCTCCCGGGACCAGTCGATCATGGTCAATACCCGTGCGCCGGTCTCGTCCATCAGCCACAACCAGGACAGGCCCGTAAACAGGGGGAGCCCGGTCAGGAACAGGGCCAGCAGGAACAGGGTGGCTCCCAGCAGGCTGAACATCCCCACCAGCCAGCCGCCGACGCTGCTTCCCAGGATGCCGCCGGCGTTGGCCGGCAGGGCCAGCAGCGGATCGGAGAAGTGCAGCGTAGCGAGTCCGGCGCCGCCAATCAGGGTGAGCAGGAAGCCGAGCAGCCGCAGGCCGGCCTCCTGGGGGTTGAGTACGCTGTCTCTGTCGCGCCGCGAAAACAGCAGCCAGCCGGCGTAGGCGATCAGCGCCGGAATCAGATAGGCCAGGTATCCGAACAGATAGAGCGCCACATCGGCAAACCATGCTCCAGCGACTCCCCCGAGGTTGTGGATGCCGCTCATGGCGCTGCTGCGTGACCAGCCCGGATCGGCCGGGTGGTAGCTGACCAGGGAGGCCAGCAGGTAGAACGCCACGGCCCCGAACAGCACCAGGGCGCCCTCGCGCAACACGCGCACCAGCTGCCGGGATAGCGGATTGCCCTTTTTCTTGATGCTCGCCTGCGCCACTCTCACCCTGTCCAGCGTAAGGAAAAGCTGTATTATACTTGGTCGGGAGTTTTTTCGCTGCCGCCTCTCCGGCCGGCCATGTCTGTAATCTACTAGCTTTATGGAGTTTCCGTGATATGAGTGAATCCAAGCACTGCCGCCTTCTCATCCTCGGTTCCGGCCCGGCGGGATATACCGCCGCGGTCTATGCCGCGCGCGCCAACCTGAACCCGGTATTGATCACCGGGATGGAGCAGGGTGGGCAGCTGACCACCACCACCGAGGTGGACAACTGGCCGGGGGATGCCGACGGGGTGCAGGGTCCGGAGCTGATGGAGCGGATGCGGCGGCATGCGGAGCGTTTCGATACCGAAATCATTTTCGATCACATAACCGCGGTGGATCTGGGGCAGCGTCCCTTTCTGCTCACCGGCGACAGCGGCGCCAGCTACAGCTGCGACGCCCTCATCATAGCTACCGGGGCCTCGGCCCGCTACCTTGGCCTGGAGTCGGAGGAGGCCTACAAGGGACGTGGCGTATCGGCCTGCGCCACCTGCGACGGCTTCTTCTACCGCGGGCAGGATGTGGCGGTGGTGGGCGGGGGCAGCGCCGCCGTGGAGGAGGCGCTCTATCTCTCCAACATCGCGCGCCATGTGACCGTGGTGCACCGGCGGGATGCGTTGCGTGCCGAGAAGATTCTTATCGACAAGATCCTGGAGAGGGCGCGCAGCGGCAATATCACCATGGAGTGGAACCAGGTCGTGGAGGAGGTGCTGGGGGACGACTCCGGCGTTACCGGCCTGCGCCTCAAGAGCACCGTGGATGGCAGCACCAGGGAGATCCCGGTGCACGGGGTGTTCATCGCCATCGGTCACAGCCCCAACACCGGAATCTTCGAGGGGCAGCTGGAGATGGACAACGGTTATATCCGTACCCGCAAGGGGCGCGGGGCGAATGCCACCGCCACCAGTGTGGCGGGAGTGTTCGCAGCCGGTGATGTGGCGGATCCGGTCTACCGGCAGGCCGTCACCTCCGCGGGAGCCGGCTGCATGGCGGCGCTGGATGCCGAGCGTTATCTGGAGAGCCTGGCCGCCGGCAAGGGTTGACGCTGCGTTCTCTCTGGATGGGCGCTCCCTATCTTATCCGGGACGGAGATCCGGCCGACCGCTTTCCCGACGTGGCGCTCGCCCTGCGTGAGCCGGACGGTTTGCTGGCGGTGGGTGGCGATCTCTCTCCCGAGCGCATCGTGGCCGCCTACCGGCAGGGGATCTTCCCCTGGTACAGCGCCGGGCAGCCGATTCTGTGGTGGTCGCCGGATCCGCGCGCGGTGCTGTTTCCCGGGCAGATCAGGATCTCGCGCAGCCTCGCCAGGACGCTGCGCAAGGGGAGCTTCATGGTCACCGCCGACCGGGAGTTCCAGCGCGTCATGGAGCAGTGCGCCGCGCCGCGCGGGGGGGAGAGCGGCACCTGGATTACCCCGGAGATGCAGCGCTCCTACCTGCAGCTGCACGATATGGGGATAGCCCATTCGGTGGAGTGCTGGAGTGGCGGAGATCTGGTGGGGGGACTGTATGGACTCGCCATCGGGCAGGTGTTCTTCGGGGAGTCCATGTTCACCAGGCAGCGGGATGCCTCCAAGGTGGCCCTGGTGCACCTGGTGGAGCGGCTGCGTGGCTGGGGGTACGGCCTGATCGACTGCCAGGTGGTGACCGCCCACCTGACCTCCCTGGGCGCGGTGGCCATCCCCCGCTCCCGCTTTATCTCTCTGCTGGCGCGGCTGTGCGACCGGCCCGGCCGGGAGGGGCGCTGGGATCAGTAGGCGTTTTCGTGCATGAAGCCGCGCGCCAGGGTCAGGATTATGATCTTCAGATCGAACCAGAGCGACCAGTTCTCGATGTAGTAGAGATCGTACTCGATACGCTTCTTCAGGTCGGTGTCTCCCCGCCAGCCGTTGACCTGTGCCCAGCCGGTGATGCCTGCCTTCACCAGGTGTTTCTGCATGTAGAGCGGGATCTCGTCCTTGAACTTCTCCACGAACACCGGCCGTTCCGGGCGCGGCCCCACCACCGACATCTCCCCTTTGAGCACGTTGATGAACTGGGGCAGCTCGTCCAGGCTGGTACGGCGCAGCATGGCCCCGAACCTGGTGGCGCGGCTCTCGCCCGCCTTGGCCCACACCGCGCCGGTCTCCCTCTCCGCCTCCACCGGCATGGAGCGGAACTTGAGCATCTGGAACGGGGTTCCGTTCCAGCTCACCCGCTCCTGGCGGTAGAAGATGGGTCCAGGGGAGCTGAGCTTCACGCCGATGGCGCACCAGATCATGACGGGACTGGCCAGGATCAATATGAGCAGGGCAAGCACCTTGTCCTCCACCTCCTTGATAATGCGGTTCATCCCCTGCATCGGGGATTCGGTGAGGTTGAGGATGGGCAGCCCCGCGATCTCCGCCACCGAGTGGTTGATGAGGCGGAAGCCGAAGATGTCCGGAACGAAGCGGATGGTCAGGGTGCTGTGGCGCAGCTCGTGCAGGATCTCCCGGATGCGCTGTTCGGCAGGGAACGGCAGCGCCAGCCAGACTTCGTCGATGTCCTCCTTCTCCAGCAGGGCAGTAAGCTCCCTGCTGCCGCACTTCACCTTGATACCGTCTATGGTGGTCCCGCGCAGCCGCTGATCGTCGTCGACGAAACCCACCACGTCGAGTCCGGTCCAGGCGGCCTCACGGATGCGCCGCGCCACGTCCCGCCCCAGGTTGCCGGCGCCGACGATCACGATGTGGCGCTGGTTCCAGCCCTGCTTGCGCATGATGCGCAGGGTCTGGGCGAGCGCCATGCGGAACGTCAGCAGCAGCCCCCAGCCGGTGGCGGCCCAGATTATCGCCCACTGGCGGGAGAATGTGGCGCTGGTCTTGGTGAGAAAGGCGATGACGATCAGCAGCAACAGGATGGTCAGCCAGGAGATGGTTATCCTGTGCAGCTGGTTGAGGCGGCTCTTGCCGCGCCAGGAGTGGTACATGCCGAAACGGGGGAATACCACCGTCGTCAGCAGGGCCGCCAGCAGAATGGCTATCTGGTAGTGGGGCAGCAGCTGCCACTCCCCGAAGCGCAAGCCGAACGCCAGATAGCCGCCCAGCACCACCGCGACCACGTCGGCCAGACGCGTGATGGCGGTGAGCGTGGATGAGTGTTGTTTCAGCAGTCCTCCGGGAAACATGGTATAGCCGCCGGTTGCAATACTGGACAGAGTCAGGCGAGCTGGCGCAACACGTAGTGCAGGATGCCGCCGTGCCGATAGTACTCCACCTCCTGGGGGGTGTCGATGCGCACCTGGGCCTGGAAACTGCACCTCCAGTCGTCCCTGCGGGCGGTAACGGTGACCCTTTTGGCGGTGCCGTCTCCGAGGCCGGTGATGGTGTAGGATTCGCTGCCGTCCAGACCCAGGGAACCGGCATTTTCACCCTTCACGAACTGCAGCGGCAGGATCCCCATGCCCACCAGGTTGGAGCGGTGGATGCGTTCGTAGCTCTCAGCGATCACCGCCCGCACGCCGAGCAGGCGTGGCCCCTTGGCCGCCCAGTCACGGGATGATCCGGAGCCATACTCCCTCCCCGCTATTACGATCAGGGGAACGCCCGCCTCCCGGTAGCGCATCGCCGCATCATAGATGGGCATCAGCTCGCCATCCGGCTGGTAGCGGGTGATCCCGCCTTCAGTGCCGGGCGCCAGCAGGTTGCGCAGGCGGATGTTGGCAAAGGTGCCGCGCATCATAACCTCGTGGTTGCCGCGCCGCGAGCCGTAGGAGTTGAAATCGGCCGGCGCGACCCCCCGCTCACGCAGATACCTGCCCGCCGGGCTATCCGGCTTGATGGCCCCTGCCGGGGAGATGTGGTCGGTAGTGACCGAGTCACCCAGCAGCGCCAGGACCCGCGCCCCCTGAATATCAGCCACCGGCGCGGGCCGGCGCGCCATGTCGTGGAAGTAGGGCGGGTTCTGGATATAGGTGGAGTCGGGGGACCAGTCGAACAGTTCGCCGGAGGGGGCCTCCAGCTCCAGCCAGCGCCGGTCCCCCCGGTTTACATCGGCGTAGATGGAGCTGAACCCCTCGGGGCTCAGGCTCGCGGCGACGGCCCGATGAACTTCCGCGTTGTCTGGCCAGATCTCCCGCAGGTAGACCGGTTTTCCCTGTTGGTCATGGCCAAGCGGCTCGTTGTAGAGATCGATGTCCATACGTCCCGCGATGGCGTAGGCCACCACCAGCGGAGGGGAGGCGAGATAGTTCATCTGTACCTCGGAGTGGATGCGCCCCTCGAAGTTGCGGTTGCCCGACAGCACCGCGCATACCGCCAGATCGTCGGCACGGATGGCCGCGCTGATGGGCTCCGCCAGCGGCCCGGAGTTGCCGATGCAGGTGGTGCAGCCATAGCCCACCACGTGAAAGCCGAGCCCCTCCAGCTCCTCCAGCAGGCCGCTGCGCTCTAGGTAGTGGGTTACCACCCGCGAGCCCGGTCCCAGGGAGCTCTTCACCCAGGGTTTCACCGTCAGCCCCTTGCGGCGCGCGTTGCGCGCCAGCAGCGCCGCGCCCAGCATTACGGAGGGGTTGGAGGTGTTGGTGCAGGAGGTGATGGCGGCGATCACCACCATGCCATCATTCAGATAGAAGCGCTGGCCGTTGTGGTTTACCTCCACCTGCCCACGGTGGGCTCCCTGCTGCTCCACGCCTACCGCAGTATGCCCCCCTTCGTCGCTGAAGCGGTCGATCTCCGCGCTCTCCCTGGGGAGCAGGCCGTTCTTCTCCAGCAGGGCGTCTATGGTGGCGCGGATGGCGGGTTTGGCGCCGCGCAGCGGTATCCTGTCCTGGGGGCGATGCGGCCCTGCCAGACAGGGCTCGATGGCGCCGAGATCGATGGGGATGACGTCACTGTAGTCAGCCGGGGGCGCCGCCGGATCGCGGAACAGCCCCTGTTCCCGGGCGTAGCTCTCGATCAGCGCCAGCTGTTGTTCACTGCGCCCGGTGAGACGCAGGTACTCCAGCGCCTCGCCGTCGATGGGAAAGATACCGCAGGTGGCGCCGTACTCGGGGGCCATGTTGGCGATGGTGGCGCGGTCCGCCAGGGGCAGGTGATCCAGTCCGCTGCCGAAAAACTCCACGAATTTGCCCACCACGCCGTAGCTGCGTAACCTCTCCACCACCGTCAGCACCAGGTCGGTAGCGGTGGTGCCCTCGGGCAGCCTGCCGTCCAGACGCACCCCGATCACCTGGGGAATCAGCATGGAGACCGGCTGGCCCAGCATGGCCGCCTCCGCCTCGATCCCACCCACTCCCCAGCCCAGCACGCCGAGGCCGTTGATCATGGTGGTGTGGGAATCGGTGCCCACCACCGTATCGGGGCAGGCCAGCAGCGTTCCGTCCGGCTGCCGCCGGGTGAACACCACGCGTGCCAGATACTCCAGGTTCACCTGGTGCACGATCCCGGTCTCGGGCGGTACCACGCGGAAGTTGGAGAAGGCCTGCTGGCCCCACTTCAGGAAGCTGTAGCGCTCCCGGTTACGCTGGTACTCGAGCGCCTCGTTGTGGGCGAAGGCGTCCCTGCTGCCGGCCAGATCCACCTGCACCGAGTGGTCGATGACCAGCTCCGCCGGCTGCAGCGGGTTTATCTTCTGCGGATCGCCCCCCAGCTGGCGCATGGCGTCGCGCATGGCGGCCAGATCCACCACTGCGGGGACTCCGGTGAAATCCTGCATCAGGACCCGCGCGGGGCGGAAAGAGATCTCGCACTCCGGGGTGCCGGCCGGATCCCACTGCGCCAGGTAGCGGATGTGCTCCGCGGTCACCGAGACGCCATCCTCGTGGCGCAGCAGGTTCTCCAGCAGGATCTTGAGCGAATAGGGCAGACGTGCGCTGCCGGGAACCGCGTCGAGCCGGAAGATCTGGTAGTCGGCACCGGCCGCGGCAAGCGTGGATCGGGCGTTGAAACTGTTTCTCATGCGGGCTCCGGTTTGATCTCCTAATTGTCGTTCTGGTCGATGATGCTGCGGGCCGCCTGTACCAGGCGGCCGCGCAGCAGCAGGATCTGCCACCTGCTGCCGCTGCATTGTCTCCAAAGCACCGCGGAGCGGATGGCGGCGAGCAGCAGGGCGCGCACCAGGTCGGCATTGCCGGGGTTGGCCAGGTGGCCCTCCGCGCCCCTGACGATGATGCGCGGTGTGAGGGTGCTTACCGTGTCGCTGTAGATGCCTGCCAGGGCCGCGACCAGGTTGCTGTGCGGCAGCGGGTAGTGCTCCATCTGCTCCCGCGCTCGCTCGATCCCCCTGGAGATGGAGCTGAGCAGCTCCGGCCTGCGGCGCAGTTTGCGCTCCAGGTGGAGCACGTTGAGCAGGTAGCGGGTCAGCTCCGCGTCCGGCTTTCCGTCCAGTTGCCGGATGAGCAGCCGTAGCCCCTCCCGCACGCCGCCGGTTCCACCGTACACCGCAGCCGCGTCGGGCGGATCGGTTTCGAACAGGGTGCGCAGGGTTTGCCGCAGGGATTCACTCTCCGCCGAGCCGCGCTGCGCCACCTCCTGCACCAGGGAGCAGGCCTGCAGGATGCCCCCCAGCGCCAGGGCCCTGTCGCGCAACTCGCTCATGCGCCGCCCCTCCGGAACCGTTCCGCCGCCGGGGCGTCGGTGCGCTCTATCACCGCCCCTCCCAGGCACTCCTCGCCAGCATAAAACACGATGGACTGTCCCGGCGTTACCGCCTGCTGCGCCCTGTCGAACCGGACATGGCAGCGCCCATCCCCCGCATGGGTGATTACACACTCCTGCAGCGGCTGGCGGTGGCGCACCCGCGCGCTGCAACGCAGTGGAACGGGGACCGGCTCGCCGGAGATCCAGTGCAGGGAACCGGCCTCAAGGGTGGTGCTGAACAGCATCGGGTGGATCCCCTGTGAGACATACAGGATGTTCCTTGCGGGATCCTTCCCCACCACATACCAGGGCTCACCGCTGGAGCGGCCCGCGCGCCCTCCGATTCCCAGCCCCTGCCGCTGGCCGAGGGTGTAGAACATCAGGCCGTCGTGCTCTCCAAGCAGCTCCCCTTCCGGAGTGCGCATCTCCCCCGGCCGGCCGGCCAGATGGCGCGCCAGGAAGTTGCGGAAGTTGCGCTTGCCGATGAAGCAGATCCCGGTGCTGTCCCGCTTGTCATGGGTCACCAGCCCCTGCCGGGCCGCAATGGCGCGCACCTGGCTCTTCTCCAGCTCCCCAAGGGGGAACATGCTTCTGGCCAGCTGCTCCTGGTCCAGGGAATAGAGGAAGTAGGTCTGATCCTTGCTGCCGTCCCTGGCCCGGAGCAGGCGCAGGCGCCCGCCACGCCTCTCTATGCGCGCATAGTGCCCGGTGGCGATACACTCCGCCCCCTGCTCCAGGGCGTACTCCAGGAACGAGCGGAACTTGATCTCCCGGTTGCAGAGGATGTCCGGGTTGGGGGTGTGTCCGGCGCGCAGCTCCCGCAGGAAGTGTTCAAACACCCGTTCCCGGTAGTGGCGGGAGAAGCTTACCATCCGCAGCGAGATGCCCAGGGTGTCGCACACGCTGCGCGCGTCACGAAAATCCCGCTCGGCGGGGCAGTGGCCGGAGTCGTCGCTCTCTTCCCAGTTCTTCATGAACACCCCGTCCACCCGGTAGCCCTGCTCCAGCAGCAGGGTGGCCGCCACAGAGGAGTCCACACCTCCGGACATGCCCACCACGACGCGTCTCTGGAAGCTGTAGGATGGGGCGGTTGCGGTTTTCAACGTATCTTCAGTCCTGTGCAAAACCCGGCTATTCTACACGATTCGCCGGGTTAATATGACCACTCTCCCGAGCGCGTGATGGTCCGGTGCGGATTAGGGGGAGAGCCGTTACCGCTCATCATGTTGCTATAATGCCGCTGCCGGCAGGGTGATTCGCTATCATGGAGGTTGTATGGAACACGACATCGAGATAGATCAGGAGCTCGATACCTCGGGTCTCAACTGCCCGCTGCCAATCCTGCGCGCCAAGAAGGCGCTGGCCGCCATGGAGTCCGGCCAGGTGTTGCATATCATCGCCACCGATCCCGGTTCGGCGCGGGACTTTCCGGCGTTTGCCAGGCAGACCGGGCACGAGCTGTTGGAGGCGAGCGAGAAGGGTGATAAATTCTACTATCTGATGAGAAAGAGATGAGCCGTAACGACGGCTGCTGCCAACAAGCGGGAGGGAGTCGATGGGAGAGGTTCGCGGCTGCGAGATACCGGAGCACCTGTATTACGATGTAGACAACAACGTCTGGGTTCGGGAGGAGAGCGACGGCACGGTGACCCTGGGTCTGACCTCCTATGCCCTGGAGCTGCTGGGGGAGGTGGTATCGTGCACCATGCGCACCCCGGGGCGCCGGGTGGCGCGCGACAAGTCCTGTGCCACCGTGGAGACCCGCAGCTGGGTGGGGCCGGTGAAGGCGCCCCTGGACGGGGAGATCGTCGAGGTCAACCATCAACTGGCCATCAATCCGGAGTTCATCGGCCAGGAGCCATATGGCAAGGGTTGGCTGGTGCGGATCCGACCGGATGACTGGGAGAGCGCCAGGGAACAGCTGGTAACCGGCCTGGAGAATGTGCTGGGCAGCTTCGAGGCGCGCATGGAGTATGACGGGTTCGCGGGCTGCTGAGGGGAGAGTGGAGTCAGTTTTGCCAAACTGTGATTGCAGGGCCGTGCCGGCTGAACGGGGTTCCGGATGAGTGAAATACAAAAGTACATGAGAGAGCTGGGGCGCAATGCCCGCGCCGCCGGCAGAAACGTCGCCAAGGCAGCCACCAGGGCCAAGGACGAGGCGCTGCTGGCCGCCGCCCGGGCCATCGAGGAGCGCATGGCCCGCTTGCTGGAGGAGAACCGCAGGGATCTGGAGGCCGGGGCGGAGAAGGGGCTGGGCCCGGCGCTGCTGGACCGCCTGGAGCTGAACGAGGAGCGGGTGGCGGCCATGGCCGACGGCCTGCGCCAGATCGCCGCCCTGCCCGATCCGGTGGGGGAGATCAGCGATCTCAACTACCGCCCCTCCGGGATCCAGGTGGGGATGATGCGGGTTCCCCTGGGGGTGATCGGCATCATCTACGAGTCCCGCCCCAACGTCACCGCCGATGCGGCGGCGCTCTGCCTGAAGTCGGGAAACGCCGCCATACTGCGCGGTGGTTCCGAGGCGATCCACTCCAACCGGGCCATCGCCGCCTGTATCCACGCCGGTCTGGAGCAGGCCGGCCTGCCGCTGGAGGCGGTGCAGGTGGTGGACAGCACCGACCGCGCAGCGGTGGGGGAGCTGATCACCATGCCGGAGTATGTGGACGTGATCGTGCCGCGCGGCGGCAAGGGGTTGATCGAGCGGGTCAGCCGGGAGGCGCGGGTTCCGGTAATCAAGCATTTGCATGGGGTGTGCCACGTCTACATAGACGACCGGGCGGATCGGGACAAGGCGATCCGCGTGGCGTTCAATGCCAAGACCCAGCGCTATGGCACCTGCAATACCATGGAGACCCTGCTGGTGGCCCGGGGCATCGCCGCCGAGGTGCTGCCCGAGCTGGGGCGGATGTACCGGGAGAAGGGGGTGGAGCTGTGCGGCTGTGACGCCACCCGCCGCCTGCTTCCGGAGATCGCGGCTGCCACCGGCGAGGACTGGGATACCGAATACCTGGCCCCGATTCTCTCCATCCGGGTGGTCGACGATCTGGACGAGGCGCTGGATCACATTCAGCGCCACGGCTCCGGCCATACCGAATCCATCATGACCGAGGATCTGGGCCGTGCGCGCCGTTTCTTGCGCGAGGTGGATGCCAGTTCCGTGATGGTCAACGCCTCCACCCGCTTTGCGGACGGCTTCGAATACGGGCTGGGGGCCGAGATCGGGATCAGCACCGACAAGCTCCATGTGCGCGGCCCGGTGGGGCTCGAGGGACTCACCTCCCGGAAATACATCGTCCTTGGTGACGGGCATATCCGCACGTGATCGGGATCTTCGGCGGTACCTTCGACCCGGTACATTTTGGCCACCTCCGTCCGGCGCTGGAGCTGTTCGAGATCCTCGGACTGGAGGAGTTGCGGCTGGTTCCCGCGGGCACTCCTCCCCACCGCCGTCCGCCGCGGGCCAACTCCGCCCAGCGCCTGCAGATGCTGCGCCTGGCCATCGCCGGGCAGCCGGGATTCGTGCTGGACGAGCGCGAGATCGAGCGCAGCGGCCCCTCCTACATGGTGGACACCCTGGCCGAACTGCGTTCCGAGCTGGGGGGGCAGCGCCCCCTGTGCCTGCTGCTGGGAATGGATGCCTTTCTTGGCCTGACCAGCTGGCACCGCTGGGAGGAGATTCCCCGTCTGGCCCACCTGGTGGTATCGCACCGCCCCGGCTGGCTGCCGGAGCACCTGGACGATCATGGTGGCCCCCTGGCCGAGCTGGCGGACGGCTCCATGGTGGAGGAGCCGCGGCGGCTGGCCGATGCGCCGGGCGGTTACATCTTCATGCGTCCGGTGACCCAGCTGGACATCTCCTCCACCCGCATCCGCGCCCTCATCCGGAACGGGCGCAACCCCCGCTATCTGCTGCCCGACGGCGTGTGGAACCATATCCGGGAGCAGGGACTCTACCAATGAGCGGGGAGCACTCCCTGACCACGCGGCAGCTCTGCGATCTGGTGGTTGCAGCCCTGGAGGAGCTCAAGGCCAGGGAGATCAAGGTGATGGATGTGCGCGGCAAGAGCAGCATCACCGACATGATGGTGGTGGCCAGCGGCACCTCGGATCGCCAGGTCAGGGCGCTCGCGGACAGCGTCATCGAAAAGGCGAAGCGGCGCGACGTGACCCCTCTGGGGGTGGAGGGGCAGCAGGCGGGAGAGTGGATCGTGGTGGACCTGGTGGATGTCGTGGTGCACATAATGCTGCCCCAGGTGCGTGATTTCTACAACCTGGAGAAGCTGTGGGACATCAATACCCCCGAGTAGCGGCCGAAGCGCCAGTACTCTTTCAGGGTAATAATCAGTGTTCAGTTGGAGGGAGGCTGAATCCTGATTGGGTCTTCCTCGAATCGTGTGGGTAAAATGGTAAATCACCGCGTAGCGGCTCCGTCCTTGACAGGCGGAATGCACGCCGGAAGATGGTCGGCAGAAGGGGATTGGGGAGAGTTTGAGATAGCCGGACCAGTTGCAATTGGCGCAGGTGGTGGATATCCGCCAGTCCCCGGCCAGACAGCCCCAATCCCCTTCTGGTTACCGAATATGTGGCGTGCATTCCGCCTGTCAAGGACGGAGCCGCTACGCGGTGATTTACCATTTTACCCACACGAT
>WFXP01000159.1 GCA_015490535.1 Gammaproteobacteria bacterium | reverse complement strand
TGGTGGAGTGTAATGGGTTCATGGCGGCCTGCCGCGGGCGGTGCTTCCCCCCGCGGCCCGTGCCGGGAATGTGATGTGGAGTGCTCTGTCTGTCATGTTCAGGTTACTGTTTCTGCTGATGGTGGCGGTCCTTGCCGGCTGCGACGTGGAGCTGCCCAGCGAGGGGGCGCGGGACGGTTTCCGGGTGTCCGGCTTCGCCGCGCCGTTGTCGGACGAGGAGTTCGCCGCCCTGGCTCCGGAGCGGCAGTACGAGGTCGCCGACAAGCTGCTGGGCAGCATGTACCGGGGGGTGGCGCTGGCGGATTTCTTCGATCTGTCCCGGGGCATGGAGCGCCTGGTTCCCGCGGAGGGCAGGGGGTTTCTTTCGTCGGTGCGCGCCGCCCTGGAGAGCAGGATGACGGCTGCCACCCGCGACCTCTACGACACCCTCATCGAGGGGAGCGAGGCGGCGGGGATCGAGGGGCGCTTCAGGTTCCGCGAGCCGCGCAAGGAGCTGCCGCTGGCGCGTATCTTCCAGTACCCGCTGAGCAGGGACCAGTTCGAACACTGGATTGCCTGGCATCTCGCCAACAGCATCCTGTTCTCCCCGGCCGAGGAGATGGAGAGCACCGATATTACCGATGTGGAGAATGTGTACAACAATCTGGTGAAGGATCTGCGTGAAGGCCGCACCATCCGCCAGATCGTGGCGCGCCATCAGCGCAGTGAGTCCAACTGGCGCCGCTTCCGCTCTCCGGAGGACAATACGCGCGAGATGATGGAGATCTATCTGGGGCTGTTCGATCGGGACGAGGATGTGCCGCGCGCCTCCATCGCCTGCCAGGACCACTCCCTCACGGATGAGAGCGAGGGGTACCGGCTGGTCATCTCCCTCTCTCCCAACACCGAACCCCAGAAGGTTCTCGGCAGCTTCGTGACCAGCTGCGACGACTTCTACGACCTGATAGCCGGGCATCCGCTGCTTATCGGCCGGATCACGACAGTGCTGGTGGAGTACTTCTTCGCCGGGCGCAGCAGCGCGGACCGGCTGAGGATCGCGCAGTCCATCACCGCCAGCGATCCGGTCACCTTTCAGGATATCTTTCTCGGGATTCTGTTCTCCCGCGAATATCTGCTGCGCACCGGCCGGCCCAGGTCGTTCGAGGAGAGCTTTCTCGGCACCGCGCAGCGGCTCGACTGGGATCCCCCGGCGGATCTCTTCAGGAACATGGTCTCCAGCAGCAGCCGCATCAACATGGCCGGGATGAACTGGCCGGTGATGTCGCTCAAGCTGGGCCGCCTGTCCGGGATTCCGATGGATTCGCTGAGCTTCGCCAACTACCACAAGGGATACCGGGAGAGGCTGCTGATCGATCAGCGCCGCTGGCGCAACGGTCTCGGGGTGGAGCCTGCCAAGGAGCCGGCGGGCGATGCCGGCCCGGAGGAGCGGGATCGGAACCGCAGGAACCGGGAGCGCTTCGCGCTGGTGAAGGACATGGCGTCCGCAGACTATCTGGACTACCTGTTTCTCAGCGTGGCGTTGCGCCGCGCGGAGCCGGCGGAGCGGGAGGCGTTGCTGGAGATGGCGCGCAACGCAGGCTTCCTGCGCATCCGCAACGGGGAGCAGGAGATCCGGGAGGGGCGTCACGACGATCTGGCCAGGATGGTATTTGACTACCTCTCGCGCCTGCCCGAGCAGTACTACTTCAAACCTGTCCACTGAGGAGTCTTGGGTCGTGAGAAGAAGAGACTTTATGGGATCGCTGGGGCTGCTCGGCTCCACCGTGGGTCTGTCCACCCTGTTTCCCGGCGGGGAGCTGGTCCGCAGGGCCGCGGCGGCGCCGCAGCTGGACCGGGTGGAGTTTGCCGCGCCCCCCGTGATGCCGCAGGTGATCAATGTGTTCCTCTATGGCGGGGCCTCCGAGCTGGCGGGGAATCTCACCAATATCGGGGAGATCGCCAGGAACTCCCAGAACCCCTATCCCGACTCCCTGCTGCGCCCTGTCGGCGACAACGGGGGCAGGATCACCCGCAACGGCTTCTGGAGCGACGCCGGTGGTGACGCCATGGAGGAGATGCTGGCCAGCGGCGACATGACCGTCTACCGCACTGTCAACCGGCGCAAGAACAACACCCGGGCGCATCGTCCCAGCATCTTCTCCTGCCTGACGGGCAACCTGGATATCGACAACAGTCCCGGCATGGGCACCACGCTGGCGGCGGTTCTCTACCGCAACAGCGGTGCGCTGGGCAAGCCGCTCGACCAGATGGTGCTGCCGTTTGTATCGTTCGAGGGGGAATCCACCGCCTATCTGGACGATCCCCGCAACCCGCTGCCGCTGCAGCTGCGCGCCGTCAGCCTGGATCAGCAGTTCGACAACCCCTACTCCAGGAAAGATACCAGGGAGTACGAGGCCGCGCTGGAGGAGCTGGTCCGGCGGAGGAGTGCGGGCAGCGAGAGGAGCTATCCGGCCGCCTTCACGGCCTTCGAGAACCGCTCCAGGCTGGAGGGGCTGATCGGCAGGTTCGCTGCTGAATTGAGCACCGGCGGCAGCCTGCCGGTGCTCCCGGAGGGGGATGTGGACGCCGGTGAGGACGGGCGCCTGCGCTACCCCGATACCCGCTACACCGCCCGCATCAGGGCGGCGGTCACCCTCGCCATCGCCAATCCCGACACCCTGTTCATCACGGTGGGCGGCGGCATCGGCGGATGGGACGATCACAATGCGGCCATAGAGGAGTACACCGGAAGGATGCAGGATCTGATGCTGACCCTGCGCGCCGCGACCAAGCACATCAGGTATGCCACCCGGCCGGAGGGAACCGGCAACATCATCATCAATGTGTTCGGTGACTTCGGTCGCAACGTCAACCTGAACAACTCCCTCGGTTGGGATCACGGCAACAACCAGAATCTGTACACCTTCGGCGGGGCGGCCATCCGGCCGGCGGGGGCGCTTGGCAAGGTGGTGGGCAAGACCGAGCTGTTTGGCAGGGCGAAGCAGAACCGTCAGTTCACGCGCCCCACCGGCGACAGCTACCAGTTCGAGCCGACGGCGATCGCCGCCACGCTCTACTCGTGGTTCGGGGTGCGCAACCCCCAGGTGCTGACCAGGGATGAGCGCTACTCCCCCGCCGGGGAGGATCCCATAGACGAGACGGTGGCCGGCGAGCCGCCCCTGTTGGGATGAGATGCCGGACGGGGTGCCACCCCTCCGCCGCCGGCGTGCGCCCCGGCTGCGCTGGTCGCGCCGGCAGTTGAGATATCGGGGTAGCCGTTCAGCTCACCCCTGAAATCCGCCATTGCTGCGTTGATTTATCCCCTCGTACTCCCATTTTTTCCTTGATCTGACCAATTTCAGGGGCTATCTGAACGGTTGCCGGCCTGTTTCAATACCATGCTGAATAGTTGCACATCGGGGTTTACTGGCACCAGAAACTCACCTTCTGCGCCTCCAGAAACTCCCGGGCCCGGCTTCCGTGCAGCATCGCCATGGTGGAGAGCATCCCGGCCTCCAGGCAGGTGTCGGCTATCACGGTCACCGCCCGCGGGGCGTCCGGTACCGGCCAGCCGGTGGTGGGGTCCAGAATGTGGCTGTAGCGTACCCCGTCCTTGAGCAGATAGCGCCGGGCGTCGCCGCTGGTGGCCAGTCCGCCCCGTGACAGGTTGACGATGCCGGTTTGACAACTGCCGGTGGCGTCGGGATCGTCCACCCCCACGGCCCAGGGCTCACCTCCGGCGCGCGGTCCCAGGGCATAGAGATCACCGCCGAAGTTCAGCAACGCCCCGCCGGAATACTCGCGGCGGATAAGGCGGGCGGTCTGATCCACGGCGTACTCCTTGCCGATTCCTCCCAGATCGATCTCCATGCCGGGGCGAAGGGTGATGACGGGGCGTCGCCAGCTTACCTTGTGCCACCCCACCCGGGGCAGGATCGCCGCCACCGCCTCCGGTCGCGGAACGTTGTCGCTGCCGTCGAAGCACCACACCTCGCGCAGCACCCCCGAGGTTATGTCAAACTTCCCCTCGCTGATCTCCCAGCACCGGTGGGCGAAATCCAGCAGGTTGGCGGTCTCGTCATCGACGGTGATCGGCCTGCCGTCGCCGCTGTTGATTAGGTGAACGGGATTGTCCCGCAGATAGCGACTGAATTTGCGCTCGATGCGCCGGGCCTCGGTACAGGCCAACAGCAGCAGCCTCTCCGCAAGGGGGCGATCCCCGGTGGCAAGCAGGAGCTCGCAGGGGCTGGCCATGGCGCGAAAGCTGCCGCGCCAGTAGCCGGACTCGCGGGTGAGGAGAGGGGCGTCAGTCAAACTCCTTCTTGAAACTTGCCTGGAAAATCAGCGCCTGGTTGGTGTCGTACTCCGCCTCGGCGAAGGTTTGATAGAGATACTCCAGCCGCAGGCGCAGCGTTCCGCCCAGCGCGGGTTGTCCATACTTCAGGCCGAGGGTGGCGCTGTTCATCTGGTCCAGCCGGTAGTCGGCGCTGGCGTACTCGGGCTCCACACCGAACGGCAGGCTGGGGTAGAAGAAATCGGCGCTGCTCTGGGTATAGAGCCGCAGCCGCGGCTCCAGATACCGCCCCCCGAGCAGGTTCCTGCGGTGCCGGTAGTCGATGGTATGGGAGAATATCCCCCAGTCGTCCCAGTAGTAGCGGTAGGCGAGCCGGATGGTGTCGCGGTTCTCCAGCCGATGTACCAGCTCTCCATACAGGGCCTGGCGCTGGCGGCTGTCCGGGCGGCTTTCGTAGAAGCGTCGCAACTCGATGCCCTCCCTGACCATGCTGATCACCTTGTAGGGGTCGGTAAGATACCCCTCCAGCCTCTTGAGGGAGTAGTTCAGCCGGGCCACGGTGCGGCGGTTGATGATGCGGGACACCCCCAGCATCCCCTCGAAGCCGCGTTTCTTGCCGGGGCCGAAGAACTCGGGGTTGCCGCCGTTCTCCTCCACGCTTCCCATCGGCTTGGGTGTTCCGCCGGAGCTCTGGAAGATGGTGTCATAGGAGCCTGCCACGCCCGCCGTGAAGGTGACGCTGCGATCCTCGTTGTCCCTCTCCAGCGCCAGGCTGCCCCCGTAGGCCTCGTAGTCCCGCTCCACCGAGACGCTGGCGCCGTAGTTTATCCTCAGGGTGCGCCGGAGACTCTGGACCAGGCCGAGATTGAGCCCCAGCCGGGTGTCATCGAACTTCGCCAGGGCGGGATTGCCGGAGACCGCCCGGTAGCCTTTGCCGCCGGAGGAGGGGGTGGTCACCGTTACCGGGCCTCCCGACTTCACCGCGCCGGTGGGGGTGGCCCCGGTGATGGTGTCATAGACCGCCTCCAGCTGGAGCAGGTGGTTGTCCCCCAGGGTGACGTTGGCGCTGGTGAAGAGCTTGTTGACCGTTACCCGGTCGGTTTCGCTGTAGAGCAGGTAGGATGTGTCGGCGGTCCAGGAGCTCTCCACGGCTCCCGCCTGCTGGGCCCCCTGGGAGAGCAGGGTGCAGGTGGCGATGGCCAGTTTGCTGCGAATGGATTTCATGGTTGACACTGTCCGTCGTCCTGTTCAGTTACAGCCGCATCCGCCTCCGCCGACCGCCCTTCCTCCGGTGGAGCCCTCCTTGCTGAAGTATATATGCTCGTCGGCAAACCTCTCGGCGGGATCCGCCTCCAGCTGCATCGCCTCCTGGGCCAGGATCCCCCGCTGCCAGGGCTTGACAGGCTCCAGCCTGAACGCGGCGCAGGCCTGCAGGGATATGCAGAGGGCGCACAGCAGCAGCGTGCCGGACCTGTTCATCTGCCGTTCACCAGCCGCTCGATGGTGGCTTCCGCGTCGCGCTTGTTGGCCGAACTGAAGCCTTCGTAGCTCTTTACGATGAATCCCCGCCGGTCGATGATGTAGGAGGTGGGCATCACCTTCAGGCCGTAAGCCTCGGCCACCTTGCCGCGGCGGTCGAAGGCGACGGTAAAGGCGGCGGGGTATTTTCTCAGGAAAACGGTGGCGTCTCCGGGAGATTCGTCCAGCGATATGGCTATCACCTCGAACCCCTTTTCCCTGTATCGCGCCTGCAGCATGTTCATCCAGGGAAAGGATTTGCGGCACGGAACGCACCACGAGGCCCAGAAGTCGAGGTACACCACCTTGCCCCGGAAGGCGGCCAGATCCACCACCCCGGTGGTGCCGGGCAGCCGGAAACGGCGCGCCTTCTCGGCCGCGGTGACCGCGGTGGAGCAGAGCAGGAGCAGCAGACCGAGAATCAGGATGGCGCTGATGGTTCGTCTGGGCATGTTCAGGTTTCCGTTCGGGCCCTTGGCGTATGTTTCATGATGCATACCGCAGGGCTGCCGATCAACCCCGTATCTCCTCCCGGGGCCGGCAGATCCGGTCGCCGGGCGACATGGGGAGCAATGGTACCCGATCTCTCCATAAGCAGATTGTGACACAAGCCTCAGTTCCACGGCCACATCCGAACCGTTTTCCTCTTGCCGGTGGGGTGGAATTACGGGATCTTCACCAGTTCGTGGGGGTAAAATGGCGGTAACTATTCAGCTCACCCCTGAAATCCGCCATTTCTGCGTTGAAAAATGGTCATTTACCCTCGTAAACTCCCATTTTTCGCCTTGAACTGACCAATTTCAGGGGTGAGCTGAACAGTTACCAGCCTGTTTCAATGCCATGCTGAATCACTAGTGTCCGGAATAATCATCCCAAGAACTCGTTTCACCGCATAAATACTAGGGCGAAATGAATTTCAGGGGTGTCACCGACTTGAACACCAAGATGTATTTTGGCGATATATAAATCAATGGCTTATCACGCAATATAGTCCGATTTCGAGTTTTTCCGGACACTAGTGATGCTGAATAGTTACAAATGGCGAATCATCACTGACAGGCAGGCTGAATAGTTACGAGATGACAAGGTTTCGTGCAGCGGAGGTGTGGAGGGTGAGCCGCAGGGCGCGGCGGCCGCGTCGCTCCGGCGCCTTTGGAGGGCGCGCCGGGGAGGCGGCATGATCGGTCTGCTGCAGCGGGTCAGCGAGGCCGGTGTCAGCGCGGATGGCGAGGAGCTGGGGGTGATAGGCCCCGGTCTGCTGGTGCTGGTCGCGGTGGAGCGGGGCGATACGCAGTCACAGGCGGAGAGGCTTCTGGAGCGCCTGCTGGGCTACCGGGTGTTTCCCGACTCCCGGGGCAGGATGAACCGCAGCCTGAGCGAGGTGGGTGGCGGCCTGCTGCTGGTGCCGCAGTTTACCCTGGCTGCGGATACCCGCAAGGGGATGCGGCCCAGCTTCACTCCAGCGGCTCCTCCGGAGCTGGGAGAGCGGCTCTTCTCCGGCCTGGTGCAGAGCGCGCGGCGGCGTCACGGGGAGGTGGCCGCCGGCCGCTTCGGGGCGGACATGCAGGTACGGCTCGTCAATGACGGGCCAGTGACATTTCTGATACGTGTTCCCCCAGGCTAATGCTAGCACTCCGTCAAGGTAATAAATTAGGATGGTCTTCCTCAAATCGTATGGGTGAAAGGGTAAATCATCCTTGACAGGCAGAATGCACGCCGGAAGATGGTCGGCAGAAGGGGATTGGGGAGAGTTTGGGTTGCAATTTGCGCAGCTGGTGGACATCCACCGCTCCCCGGCCAGACAGCCCCAATCCCCTTCTGGTTGACGATTATGTGGCGTGCATTCCGCCTGTCAAGGACGGAGCCGCTACGCGGTGATTTACCCTTTCACCCATACGATTTGAGGAAGACCATCCTAATTTATCACCTTGAAAGAGTACTGGCTTTTGTTGCCTTTAAGTGGTAGCTTGTGCCATGCCCGGGCCCGTGCAAAGGCCGGGGTCGATAACCATACCAACAAACAGTACCAGTGACGGCGTTCTCTTCACAAAAACGACCTTGTCCGGCAGAGACGGTTCAGCAGAGTATGGATAGTTCCACCGTGGCGCAGCTGCGCAAGGAGAATCGGAGGTTGCGTCTCCAGATGGACGAACTGCTGCGGCAGGCGCGCGTGAACGAGAAGAAGCTGCGCCGTCTGCAGGTCCAGGAGATGGAGCTGCTGGGACTCGATTCGCTGGCCGAGGTAATCACCACCCTGACGGTGGACTATCCGCGCTCCTTTGAGCTGGCCCAGGTTACGCTGGTGCTCGTGGATGGAGACAACCAGATCCAGAAGCTTCTCGACCAGCTGCCGGGCGGGATGAGGCAGTTCCACGGGGTGATCCTGCTGCCCGATGGCGCGCCGCTGGAGCAGGTCTTTGCGGATCTCCCCACCCCCCGCCTGGGCAGTTACCAGGAGGCCGTGCATCGCCCTTTCCTGGGGCACCGGCCGCAGCCCGCCAGCGTGGCCATGCTGCCGTTGCTGCGCCGTGGCCGGCTCATCGGTTGTCTCAGCATGGGGGCGGCGGACGCGGAGCGGTTCGCCGCCAGCAAGGATACCTACTTCCTGGAGCGGCTGGCCACCACCGTCGCGGTGTGCGTGGAGAACGCCATCAACCATGAGCGGCTGGCCGGTCTCGGCCTGACCGATCCGCTCACCGAGGTGAACAACCGCCGCTTCTTCGACCAGCGCCTGGACGAAGAGGTGATGCGCGCCATGCGTGGCAAGGCGCCCCTCGCCTGTCTGTTGATCGACGTGGATCACTTCAAGCGTATCAACGACAGCTATGGACATCAGGCGGGTGACAGCGTACTGCGCCAGGTGGCCGCGGTGTTGCGGCAGCATCTGCGGGGACAGGATGTGCTGGCCCGCTACGGTGGCGAGGAGTTTGTCGCCCTGCTCAGCTCCGCCCCCCTGGAGCGTGCCGAGATCATCGCCGAGCGGATCCGCGCGGCCCTGGAGCGGCGGGCGCTGCCGCTGGAGAGCGGGGAGCGGCTGCGGATCACCGCCTCCGTCGGGGTGAGCGTGCTGCACCCGCAGGAACATCGCGGGGAGTTCAGGAGCCTGGGCAGGGAGCTGGTGGAGCGGGCCGATCGGGCTCTCTACCGCGCCAAGGAGGGTGGCCGTAACCGGGTGGTCGCCGTTGCCTGATGGCGGATTTTCCGCGGACCACGCGGGTCGCGACTCCCCGGGGTATGGAAGCGGGGCGGTGACTCTGGTATAACACTCGAACCGCGTGGCAGGCGCCGCGGCAGACAACCAGGAGCCATTACAGATGAGCCGTACCGTAAACTGCGTCAAACTGGGGCGGGAGGCCGAGGGGCTGGAGAGGCCACCCTATCCCGGCGAACTGGGCAGGCGGATCTATGAGAGCGTATCCCGGGAGGCGTGGCAGGAGTGGATCCGCTACCAGACCATGCTGATCAACGAGCACCGTCTTACCCCCATCGATCCCGAACACCGCCGGTTTCTGGAGCGGGAGATGGAGAGTTTCCTTTTCGGGGGCGGGGCCGCCCCCATGCCGGAGGGTTTCGTTCCTCCCGGTGAGTAGTTGCGGCCTGAAGAGCACTTTTGCCGAGCGCATCATGATCCGGCGAACCGTCCCGCTCCTCCTGCTGCTGGCAGTCGCCGCGCCGGTGTGGGCCGAGATCACGCACTGGGTCCGGGACAGGATTGTGATCTCGGTGCGCAGCGCCCCGGGGACCGACTCCCAGGTGATACGCACCATCTCCAGTGGTGCCGGGATGCAGCTGCTGGAGCGCTCCAGCGACGGCGCCTACGCCAGGGTGAAGCTGAGTAACGGCGTGGAGGGGTGGGTAGCTACCCGCTATCTGGTGGACAAGCCTATTGCAGCCATGCGTCTGGCCGAGATGGAGAAGGAGTGGAGGGGTTTCAAGGAGGAGAACGAGCAGCTGCGGAGGGAGCTGGAGGAGCTGCGGGAGCTGAGCGGGGATCTGGAGGCGGTCCGGCGGCTGCGGGCGGAGAATGTCCGGCTTACCGCCGAGGTGGAGCGGTTCAGGGAGATCAACGCCGAACCGCTGGCGCTGGCCGCCGAGAATGAACAGCTGCGCAAACGCAATCTGGCCATCGACAAGGAGCTGCAGCTGGTGCGCCAGGAGCTGCAGGTGGCCAAGGATCGCTCCGATCGGGACTGGTTCCTGCTGGGGGCGGGGGTGCTGTTTGCCGGGATCCTGGCGGGCGCGCTTCTGCCCCGGCTGCGGTCGAGGAGAAGGAGCAGCTGGGATCTGTAGTCACTCCGCGACGCTTCCCGTAACGGGGTTCTCAAGCAGTTCGAACCGCTTTGGAGCGACATACTGCAGTACCTCCTGCCCTTTCAGGGAGAGGGCTATATCGAGTCCTTTCTCCGGGTAGAGCCAGTGCTCCACATCACTACCCGGTTCACGGATCCGCCTGTCCGGAGCGCCAAACAGGCGGGTGATGGTTTCGGCATCCAGATCGGCCCGGGGCAGATAGGTGATGGAGCCGATGGGGGTTCCCTCGATCACCAGAATGTCGTCCGGGTGCAGGGTCACCTTGCGGTTGCCGCTGCTGGATCTGCTTATGCGCAGGCCGCGCAGGTAGATCCGCTCCAGCTGCTCCTGCTCGAGATCGGCGGTCACCACCATCTTACCCCTGACGCCCCCGAGGTCCACCTGCTCGAAGTAGGCCTCCACCGCCTTCTTCCCCTGCGGTGATACGAACATGGTGATCTCCGGATATTCTCCAATCTTGCGGATGGCGTCTCCCACCGAGCTGCGTCCCAGGGTAAGCCCGAAAACCCCGCTGGTACCGTCCGCGTTGACCACTATCTGCCATGGCAGGTCGGCGCGTTTCTCCAGGTCGGTCCTGGGGGCCAGCAGGAGGCCGGCGGCAATGGCGATGACGGCAGCGGCGGTGATGCCGAGAATGGTCCTCACCTGCGGCTGTCACTCCTCGGCCAGGAGGGCGACGCCGTCCGGTTTGGGATAGCGCTCCAGCATGGAGTTGGGCACCATGCCGTGGCGCGCCTGGTTCATGGCATCCGACTCCATGATGATCAGCACCAGCACCGTGAGCATCGTGGGCAGTATCGCCACTCCTCCGAAGGCGTAGTGCTGGGGTCTCGGATCACCGCCGGAGATCAGCAGTATGATCACTATGGCGGCGGCCATAATGGCCAGCATGATGATGAAGAACATGCTGCGCTGGGCGCAGATCTGCCAGTGGCACTTCACGAACCAGGGGTCGATGGTGAGCGAGCGCTTGGCGCGGATCAGCAGGTACCCCAGAATGATAACGGAGGTGACCGGGATGATCAGCATCAGGTAGGGGTAGGAGGTGGCCATTCCCATAAGGCTGACGAATATCAGAATATGGTTGACTATAAGGTTGATCAGGAAGATTTCGTGAGGATGCCGCGCCGCGACGCGCTCTTGCTCCGGGATGTCGAATCTCATGCTGGACAGGTCCTGGTTGAGTTGTTACGGAATGCGGCGAAGCATACCGCAAACAACCCCCTCCTGTCATCTGCGGGGGGTTACCTTGGATAAAATTGGTACTCTTTCGAACTATTCAGCTCGCCCCTGAAATCCGCCATTGCTGCGTTGAAAAATGGTCATTTACACTCCGTAAACTCCCATTTTTCGCCTTGAACTGACGAATTTCAGGGGCGATCTGAACAGTTACCAGCCTGTTTCAATACCATGCTGAATAGTTACACTCTTTCAAGGTTATGAATCGGGATTCAGTTGGAGGGAGGCTGAATCCCGCTTGGGTCTTCCTCAAATCGCGTGGGTAAGGTGGTAAATCACCGCGTAGCGGCTCCGTCCTTGACAGGCGGAATGCACGCCACATACTCGGTAACCAGAAGGGGATTGGGGCTGTCTGGGCTGGGGAGTGGCGGATATCCACCACCCGTGCAAATTGCAACT
>WFXP01000158.1 GCA_015490535.1 Gammaproteobacteria bacterium | reverse complement strand
GGTCACATCGACCCGGTAACACTTCATCCCGTATTCAGGGCGTCGAAGAACGCACAGAAACGGTGCCTGTGTATTCCCCTGCGAGCACTGTGACGTCGCGCGAGGACGTTCTCGAGGCCTCGTATGTTCGGTTCGCCTGGAATCCACGGGTGACTTTCCGATCCCGTTCGCTCTTCAGGTGGATGAGCCTTCGTGACAGTGAGAGAATTCGGCAGAATTTTCTCACTTGACGGTGAAGAGGCGGTATCATTGGCCCTGCCGCCTCTGGAGAGAGGCGGCGGAATGGCATCAGGAGTGGCGGTATTCATATCGTGGTTGCTCCGAGAGGCTCCGTGCGGCATCCGAGCAACTTGAAGGTTATTGATATGGCATCAGAACGAGATTTACGACAAAAGGACTTACCGGAGAAAAAGATATTCTATGCTCCCTGGGAGAGGGCGTTCGACCGGATCGTCACCCCTTTCGAGGAGTTCATCCACCGACAGACCACCGGTGGTCTGTTGCTGATGGTCTGTGCGGTACTTGCGCTGCTGGTGGCAAACAGTGCCCTGGCGGAGTTCTATGGTCACCTCGTCCACACCCCCGTCGGGATCAACATCGGCGGATGGACGCTGGAGAAATCGCTGCAGCATTGGGTCAACGATGGCCTGATGGCCCTGTTTTTCTTCGTCGTGGGTCTGGAGCTGAAGCGGGAGATCCTGGTGGGTGAACTGGCTTCCCCCAGCCAGGCCATCCTGCCCATCATGGCGGCCATCGGCGGCATGGTGGTTCCTGCGCTGGTCTATTTTGCCATCAACGGGGGCACCGAGGCGGTGAAGGGATGGGGAATTCCCATGGCGACCGATATCGCCTTCGCGGTGGGCGCGCTGGCCTTGCTGGCCGCCAGGGTTCCCAAGGCGCTGATCACCTTCCTGGTAGCCTTGGCGATCGTGGACGATCTGGGTGCGGTGATCGTGATCGCCGTGTTCTATACCGAGGAGATTGTCATGAATGCCCTGGGTGCCGCAGCGTTACTGCTGGGGATCCTCGTGCTGTTCAATCTCGTGGGGATCCGCAAACCGCTGCCCTATTTCCTGGTGGGCATCCTGCTCTGGTTCGCGATGCTCAAATCTGGAGTCCACGCCACACTTGCCGGTGTCATCACCGCCTTCACCATCCCGGCACGGCCAAAATACGACCCTGCCCTGTTCAGCCAGCACGTGCGGGAGTTGATCGCCCGATTCGACAAGAGTTACCGCCCGGGTGAGAGCATCATGAAAAACCAGGAACAGCGCGCCATCGTGCAGACCCTGGAAAACGGAACCCGGCTGGTGGAAACGCCGCTACAGCGGCTGGAACACAGCATGCACATGCCGGTTGCCTTTTTGGTGATTCCCATCTTTGCCTTCATCAATGCGGGGATCCCCATCGACTTCAGCGCATTTGGTGAAACCTTGTCGCATCCGGTGGCGCTGGGAGTGATGCTTGGACTGGTGTTGGGCAAGTTCATCGGCATCACCGGGGCGAGCTGGCTGGTGCTGAAGCTGGGGTTGGCCCGGCTGCCGGCCGGTACCTCCTTCAGCCAGATTGCCGGCGTCTCGCTGCTGGCGGGAATCGGCTTCACCATGTCCATCTTCATCGCCGAGCTGGGTTTCGCCGATCAGCCAGAGAACCTTCTGATGGCCAAGACAGGAATCCTGGCGGCGTCTCTGGTGGCGGGCATGAGTGGTTATCTCTGGCTGTTCCTGGCGGGAAGATCGCGGACGGGATGAGCCAGGGAGGGTAGAATAGCCGCAAATGGAGACCCACACCTTTTTTCTCTATTTGCTGGTTATTCTGATAGCCGCCCGCCTGTTCGCCGAGCTGGCGGTACGCATGAAGGCTCCGCCGGTGATCGGCGAGCTGATGGCGGGGGTGGTGTTGGGGCCGAGCCTGTTCGGCTGGCTGGAGCCCCACGAGACCATCCGCCTGCTGGCGGAGATCGGGGTCATCCTGCTGCTGTTCGAGGTGGGGCTGGAAACCGATCTCAAGCGGTTGGTGCGTACCGGTGCCAAATCGCTCGCGGTGGCACTGATCGGTTTCTTCTTTCCCCTGTTGCTGGGGTTTCTCCTCGCCTACTATCTGTTCGACCTTTCACTGATCGTGTCGTTGTTCATCGGTGGCACCCTGACCGCCACCAGTATCGGTATCACCGTCCGCGTGCTGGCCGATCTCAAGCGGCAACAGAGTACCGAGGGACAGATCGTCTTGGGTGCTGCGGTACTGGACGACGTGATGGGGGTCTTGCTGCTGGCGCTGCTCTACGAGTTTGCCACCGGAGGCGGCGTCAGCTACGTCAATGCCGGCAAGGCATTGATCTTTATCTCCGCTTTTTTCGTACTGGCGCCGGTGGTGGCGAAGATGCTCTCGGTGCTCATTCGCCGCTTCGACCAGATGAGCGGGATCCCGGGCCTGATTCCCACCACCATGGTCTCCCTCATCCTGTTCTTCGCCTGGATGGCCCATGCCATCGGGGCGCCGGAGCTGCTGGGCGGGTTTGCCGCTGGACTTGCGCTGTCGCGCCGCTTCTTCATGCCACTCGGGGTGGCACTGCGCAATGACGAGCAGTTCGCCGATCGGATCGAAAGCCAGATGCGACCCATCATCCAGCTGCTCACACCGGTGTTTTTCGTCTATGTAGGCCTCTCTCTGAACCTGCGAGAGATCGATTGGAGCTCCCCATTCATCTGGCTGTTCTCGGTTCTGCTGATCCTGGCGGCGGTGGTGGGCAAGATCGGTGGCGCCCTGTTTCTTCGCGAGAGCTGGCAAACCCGGCTGATGATCGGCGTGGCGATGGTCCCGCGCGGGGAGGTGGGGTTGATCTTTGCCGAACTCGGACGCGTGAGTGGCATCTTCAGCAACGAGATCTACGCCGGAATGGTGCTGGTGATCGCCTTGACCACGTTGCTTCCCCCTTTCGTCATGAAATGGTTCTATGGCCGCTACGGCGATGGAGTGGGTCGCCCCCCTGCCCCAGCGGGCTGAATGGTGTCCGGGGGAAACAGGGTTTGAAAAAAATCTTTGACAATCCTTCAGCCTTCCGCCCTTGTGTGCCGATAGGGACTATATTGTAGTTATTGGCAATTGACCCAGCGGGTCGGAGAGAGGTCTCCTCAAAGATATTTGGGAAGGCTGTCCGCCATCGTATTGCCGCATCTCGCGGGGTTTTTTTATGAACAAACGGTTCCATTTCCTGTTGGCCGCGCTGGCCCTGTCGTTCGCCGGTGTCTCCATGGCCAACGTGCCGCCCCCTCCCGTCAATCAGAGTATCGGCTTTCCCGACGTGGTGATGAACGACCTCACCTGGGAGGCTTGCCTCGGT
>WFXP01000157.1 GCA_015490535.1 Gammaproteobacteria bacterium | reverse complement strand
CACCATCACCGTGCAGGACAACGGGATCGGAATGTCCCGGGAGGAGGTGATCGAGAACATCGGCACCATCGCTAAGTCCGGGACCCAGCAGTTCCTGGAGAGCCTGACCGGAGACCAGGCCAAGGATGCCAAGTTGATCGGCCAGTTCGGTGTCGGCTTCTACTCCGCCTTCATCGTCGCCGACAAGGTGACCCTGACCACCCGCCGGGCCGGGATGGGTCCGGAGCATGGAGTGCGCTGGGAGTCCAGCGGCGAAGGGGAGTTCACCGTGGAGACGGTGGAGAAGCCGGATCGCGGAACCGAGATCGTGCTCCATCTGCGGGAGGGGGAGGACGAGTTTTTCGACGGCTTCCGGCTGCGCAGCATAATCCACAAGTATTCGGATCATATCGACATCCCCATCCTGATGCCCAAGGAGGAGGGTGGAAAGAAGAGCGGTGGACGGGAGCAGGTAAACAAGGCCTCCGCCCTCTGGACACGGCCGCGCAACGAGATCAGCGACGAGGAGTACCGCGAGTTTTACAAGCATGTGGCCCACGATTTCGAGGATCCGCTGGCCTGGAGCCACAACCGGATCGAGGGCAAACTGGAGTACACCTCACTGCTCTATATCCCCAAGCGAGCCCCGTTCGACCTCTGGGACCGGGAGCGCCGCCACGGCATCAAGCTCTACGTGCGCAAGGTGTTCATCATGGATGACGCCGAGCAGCTGATGCCCAGCTACCTGCGCTTCGTGCGCGGGGTGATCGACTCCAACGACCTGCCGCTCAACGTCTCCCGCGAGATCCTGCAACAGAGCAGGGTGATCGACTCCATGCGCTCCGGCTCGGTGCGCAAGGTGCTGGATCTTCTGGAGGGCCTGGCAGCGAACGAGCCGGAGAAATACGCCACCTTCTGGTCCGAGTTCGGCAGGGTGATGAAGGAGGGGCCGGCGGAGGATCACGCCAACCGGGAGCGGATTGCCAGGCTGCTCCGTTTCTCCTCCACCCACAACGGGGACGATACCCAGAATGTCTCCCTGGCCGACTACGTGGAGCGGATGAAGGAGGGGCAGAAATACATCTATTACATCACCGCCGACAGCTACAAAGCCGCCCGGCACAGTCCGCACCTGGAGATCTTCCGCAAGAAGGGGATCGAGGTGCTGCTGCTGTTCGACCGGGTGGATGAATGGCTGGTCTCTTCGCTCACCGAGTTCGATGGCAAGCCGCTGAAATCCATCGCCAAGGGGGAGCTGGATCTCGGCGATCTGGAGGACGAGGGGGAGAAGAAGGAGCAGAAGAAGATCGCCAAGGAGTTCAAGGATCTGGTGAAGCGGGTGGAGAAGGCGCTGGGGGACCGGGTCAAGGAGGTCCGCTTGACCCATCGTCTGACCGACTCCCCCGCCTGCCTGGTGAGCGACCTCTACGACATGGGTACCCATCTGGAACGCATCCTCAAGGAGGCGGGTCAGGAGGTACCCTCCAGCAAGCCCATCCTCGAGCTGAACCCCGAGCATCCGCTGGTGCTCAAGCTGCGCGAGGAGAAGCCGGGGAAACGCTTCGACGACTGGGTGGAGGTGCTGTTCGACCAGGCGCTGCTGGCGGAAGGGGGGCAACTGGACGACCCCGCCACCTTCGTGGCGCGGCTCAACGCCCTGCTGCTGGAGCTGGGGAAAGAGGGCTGATTCTCTGGCGGACTGCAACCGATCCCCCCGGTTCCTGCCAAATGGCAAGGAGCGGGTCTGTTTTGCTGGCATAAGGAACCGGGGCGGGATAGGATAGGAAGCAACGCTGGAGTGAGAGAGGGAGCGGATATGAAACGCATTGTTCTACTCTTGTTTTTCCTGGTGGTGCTGGCGGTGGGCCTGAGTTTCGCCGTGATCAATATCGAGCCGGTGAGGGTCAACTACTATCTGGGCAGCGTGGAGATGCCGCTGGCCCTGCTCATCGTGCTCTCCATCGCGGTGGGGGGTGTGCTGGGCGTACTGGCCACACTGGGCAAGATAGTGGGGGCCAGGGGCGAGGCGGTGCGGCTGCGCAGGAGCCTGAACGGCGTCCAGAAGGAGCTGGAGGCGCTGCGCTCGGCGTCGCAGGTCTCATCCGGCGGCTGAGATGAGCGCCACCGCCATCCTGTTTCTGCTGCTTCCGGTGGCGGCCGCCTCCGGCTGGTTTCTGGCGCGGCGCCGGCAGGGTGATCAGGAGCGATCCGGGAGCTACACGCTTCCCCCGGACTATTTTCGCGGCCTGAGCTACCTGCTCGACGAACAGCACGACAAGGCGATCGACATCTTCATCCGCATGCTGGAGGAGGACAGCGAGACGGTGGAGCTACACATGGCGGTGGGCAACCTGTTCCGCAACCGCGGCGAGGTGGAGCGCGCCATCCGTATCCACCAGAACCTGGTGGACCGCACCACGCTGAGCGACGGGCAGCGGGCGGAGGCCATGTTCGAGCTGGGCAAGGACTACATGCGTGCCGGGCTACTGGACGGCGCGGAGAACCTGTTTCTGGAACTGGTGGAGAAGGGGGTCTATATGACCGACTCCCTGACCCACCTGATCGATATCTACCAGCGGGAGAAGGATTGGCAGAAGGCGATCGATGCCGGTTTCCGGCTGGAACGGGCCGGGGACCGGAGCGTGCGTCCCATGATAGCCCAGCACTACTGCGAACTGGCCGAGGAGGCGCTCGGGAGGGGAGATGCCGGGCAGGCGCAGCAGATGCTCGACCGGGCCCGCGCCACCTGGCCACAGTGCGTGCGCGCCAGCATCATCGAGGGGACCATGGAGATGGAGGCGGGGAGTTTCCAGGCGGCGCTCGACTCGTTCAGGCGCATCGAGCAGCAGGACGCCGACTATCTTCCCGAGGTGGTTCCCATGCTGCAGGAGTGTTTCCGGAGGCTCGGCAGACCGGAGCAGATGCTGGAGTATCTGCAGGGCGTGGTGGAGCGTCACGGTGGGCTGGGCAACATCCTGGCCCAGGCGGAGGCAATCTGTGCCCGGGGGGACGGCAAGGGGGCCGCCGCGGTTCTGCTCGGCCATGTGCGCCGGCACCCCTCGCTGCGCGGGGCGGAGCGGTTCGTGGAGCTGGCCGCCCGATGCAACGAGCCCCCCGACGGGAGGCTCCTGGAGGATGTGCGTGAGATCCTGAGCCGGCTGGTGCAGGAGGAGCCGGACTATCTGTGCCACAACTGCGGATTCCAGGGGAGGGTGCTGCACTGGCAGTGCCCCAGCTGCAAGAGCTGGGGCTCGGTGAAACCGCTGCACGGGGTGGTGCAGGAGCAGAGGGCGGACCGCAGGTTGTCGCTGGTGGCGCAGTAGCCCGCGCCCGCCGGCAGGGGATCAGCCGGCGGGGTTCTCCGCTCCCTGTCCGCCGTCCGATACCAGCATGCGGGCCAGCGTTCCGTCGCCCCGCGGAGCGGCTTCGGGTGCCGCGTCGCCCACCTCCTCCATGATCCGCAGGGCGTCCTGCCGGATCTCCTGCAGCTCACGCTGCAGCTTCTCCAGCCTCTGCCGCACCTGCTGGTCGATCTCCGCCAGGCCGCTGGCTATCCCGGCCTGCAGCCCGCGCCGGGCAGCCTTCTGCATGGAGGGTTTCAGCTTGCGGTGCGCGAGCCAGGGCAGCAGCCAGGCGGTCACCACCAGCAGCAGGCTGTGGATGGCGAAATCCATTCCCAGGTAGTGCTGTGGTGCCTGGGCGCTCTGGTAGTAGCCGGTAAGGAGGCGGTAGCCCACCCAGCCAAGGGCGGTCAGCGGCAGCAGGGCGGAGAGTACCCCCATGGTCCGGTAGATGAAGCGTTGCAGGGCGGTGCCCGGCCTTAGCAGGGTGGCGCGCAGGGAGCCTTGCAGGCGCTGCTCCAGCCACGAGGATGCGCTGCCGCGGATCTCCGGCAGGGCGGCGCGCAGCGGAGGCGCGGGTATCGCCAGGGCGTCCGCTTCCACCACCAGGCTGTCCAGGGCATCCTGCAGGCGGGTCTGGGCCCAGGCGTCCCAGATCTCCCCGGTATCGACGGAGGGGCTCTCCGGCTGCTCCTCAGGGGGGCGCTTTCCAAGCCCCTGCAGTAGCCCGCCATCCCGGGTTGCGAAACGCTCCGCCATGCTCTCCGTCTTCCAGGCCAGGCCCTGTCCGAGTTCCACGGCGGTCTTCTCCCAGATCTCCCGCCAGCGCTCCCGCAGGAGGGCGAGCGATTCCGGCTCACCGCTTCTCGCCAGGGCCCGGCCCAGCGCCTCGCCCAGCTCCCGGATGCGCAGCGAGATGCCGCGCCGTTCCAGCTGTTCTACGGTGTGGGCGTTGGCCAGGGAGCGGATGGTCGCCGCCAGCTCTTCGAAATCGTCGGCAACGCGCTCCCCCTCCCGGCTGTCGGTGCACAGTACTATGGGTTCATGGAAACCCGCCTCCCCCAGCAGCCGCACGAAATCCTCCCGCTGCGACTCCGTACCCCGGTCCCACTGGTTGATGACAAACAGCCAGGCGTGACGCTGGCCATGCTCCAGCAGCAGCCGCCAGCCGCGATCGTCCCGGTACCGCTCCGGGCTGACCACGTAGATCAGCACGTCAACGTGCGGCAGCCACTCCAGCACGAGCTGGCGGTTGCCGGTGTCCACGCTGTCGATGTCCGGCATGTCGATCCAGAGGATGTCGTGGTTCTCCTCCTGCTGGTGCAGGGCGATCTTCACCTTCTCCACCGGAAACTCCCGGGGCAGGCTCTGGATCTGCACCGTTTTGTGGAGGTAGATGGTTACCTCCCGGGAGGTGGGGCGCTCCACCCCGGTACGTGCCACCGGTTCTCCCGCCAGGCGGTTGAGCAGGCTGCTCTTGCCCACGCCGGTGCCGCCGAAGAAGGCTACCACCAGCGGTCGCCGGGTTCCGCTCTCGAACAGCTCTCCGGGGGTGCGCGCCTCCACCGATTCGATGTTGGCCAGCTCCGCCTGAGCGAGCCAGCCGGCCTGCCGTGCGCGGGCGGCCCACTGCCGCGCCTGGTTACAGAGGCGCTGCAGCTGTTCAGCGGCCATCCCCGAACTCCTGCAGTTCCTGCTCCGCGGCCGACAGCTCCTCCGCGCCGATGCCGAACCGGCGCGCCGGATCGAGCTGTTCCCGGAGCTGCCGGATCCGGCCGCGCAGCGGGGCGAGAAGCTCTTTCCTGACCGCCTCCAGCTGGCGCTGCTTCAGCTCCGCCGCCACCCTGTCCATGTAGTGGCCTAGGGTGCTCTCGGTCAGCATGCTGGTGAGTGACAGCATGGCGGGGGCCACGATCAGGTCATGCATGTTGAGCCCCCCGGACTTGACCGCCACCACCACCGCCGCCGCGTCGGCGGTTACCCGCGCCGCACGCAGGCTGTTGAGGGTCGCCGGCTGTTGCTGGAGCTGTTCGTAGAGGCTGCGGGCGCTGCGCTCGATCTCGGGCCGGAACCTCTTCTGGTAGCTGTCCACCGAGCGGGCGAACTGCTGTTCCAGCTCCGGGCGCCGTTCGCGCAGCAGGGTGGCGATCCCTCTCCACCAACTCTCCTGCCCGGGATCCGTCTCACCGTTGTGCAGCGCCTCTTCCGCCAGGTGGATCAGGGTGTGGTGGCAGATCTGGTTCAGCATCCGCTGCTCCTGGTTGCTGTCCGGCGGTCCGTTCTCCGATTGCTTGCCAAACAGCGATCTCCCGGCGCCGATCAGCTGGCGCAAGGGCCAGGTTATGAGCTGGCGCGCCCTGCCCAGCGAGTCCGCCAGGATGGGGATCTCCAGCAGGGTGAGCAGCTCCGCGATGGCCTGCTGGAAGGTCTCGTAGTTCTGCGGATGATCCAGGTAGTCGCGCCGGTAGTCCGCCAGCGCGTTCTCCATGGCCTGCTCCACCATCTCGTCCCATGCGGCATCGGCGGCCTGTTCCGCCTGCACGGGAGCGATCCATTCCGGCCAGTGCTGCCGGATGAAGTGGTGGAGGTGGCGCCGCCGGGAGTCGCGATCGACCGCGGACAGCTGCCGGCGCAGCGTCTGGCGCAGCAGATCCACCTGCGCTGGATCGAGCCCCCGGCCGGAGCGGTCCAGATCCCTGCGGTAGGGGAGGGTGCAGACGGGAACGCGCTCCTCGGCGAACCCCGCGGCGCGCAGCTGGCCACGCAGCGATTCAACCACCACCTTGCGGGACTCCCCGCCCAGCTTGTTGATGCAGATCGCCAGCGGTATGTGGAGGGGGAGCAGGAGCTCCAGCGTCTGCCACACCCGCTGGTCGGCGTACTTGTCCTTGCTCACCACCAGCAGCAGCAGGTCCGCCAGGGCGATGGTGCGCAGCACCGCGTCCCGGTAGCCGCCCGCATCCACCGAATCGAAATCGGGGGTATCCCAGATCACGGCGGGGGAGAGCGGTCCGTCGCCCGCCCTGGCCAGGGCGTAGGCGCGGTACGGAGCTCCCGCCAGGTCGTCGATGGAGCGTTGCTGGTAGCCGGCAAAGAAGCGGGGCAGCCAGTCGTTCCCGCCGTCGCCCCCTCCGGTAACGAAACCCTGCGGATGGACCGTGAATCCGGCCAGCGCGCTTACCCCGGCCTGCGGCCTGTCCAGCAGCAGGTTGACCACGGTGCTCTTGCCCGCCTGGGTGGGTCCGATGACCACGATTTGCGGCTTGCGGTCCGGCCAATCCCGCCCGATCTCCAGCATCTGCAGCGCCGCTTCGGCCAGGGTGAGGGATGCCAGGGTATCGTCGAATGGCGGATGCCCCTCACCGTGCTGTTGCGCGCGGGCCACGCTTTGGTAACGCTCCTTCAGCCGTGTAATGAATTCGAGCATCCGTCTCCATGGGGGTGGGTTTGGTCCATTGTATTGATTTCTTGTCGCGCTGGGAATGATGGAATATGCTAATTACTCTCGTCTCTTATTCCATAGGATGGTCGTCATGTCCCGATACCGCCTCTTCTCCCTGCTGATTCTGCCGATTTTCCTCCACTGTGCGCCGCTTCAGGCGCGGGTGATCCAGATCCCGGAGCAGGATGTGAAGCAGCTGCTGGATGGCTATGCCGCCAGCGGCGTCCGCCTGCAGCAGCTGCTGGAAGAGCGGTTGCAGCAGGCCTACGATGAGCTGGAGGGTGTCTGGGCGCAAGTGGATCCGGTCCATAATTTCAGCTTGCAGGATATGGTGGTGGAGAAGGGGTGCTCCCTGACCTCCGTGGTGGAGCGGATGGATGGGGCGATCAGTCTGCAGGAGGAGGGGAGCTCCGTACGGATCAGGGTGACCTCCCTGACCGAGCCGCTCTCCCTGAACATGGTGCTGCAGGCCGATCTGGAGGCCCGCGGGCGAATCGAGCAGGAGCGCGGCATCCGCGCCTTCGGCCGCTGCAACAGCTACGCGCAGTATGGTTTCGATTTCGCGGCGGACGGCGTTCTGGTGCTGCGCCTGGATGGCGCCGTGATCTCCCGCGTGGAGTTCACCGAGCAGGGGCTCAGATACAGCCCGACCCTGGCGCTGCGCGTTGGCTTCGAGCGGATCTCCTACGCCATCGACGTGGACGATGATCTGTTTGGCTCCCTGGTGGAGGAGAAGATCGACGACGCCATCCGGCCGTTCCTCGACCAGGGGGTTGCCGGGGAGCTGGCGCGGCGTCTGGAGCAGCAGTTCCGGGACGCCCTGATTGACTCCTGGGGCGCTGAATATCTGGATATCCGGCTGCCGGAGCTGGATCGGCAGCGCCTGGAGGAGCTGGCGGCCCGCGTCGAGCGGGAGCAGCGGGAGGGTGAGTTCCAGCTCGAGGACAACCTGGGAGAGCTCTACTATTTTCTGCTCAGCGCGGATGAGGAGGCCTGGGACCGGCTTCTCAACGACCGCGCGGCGTGTGAACTGGGCGAGTACCTGATGGTGGAGATGCCGTCCGAGCCCCTCTACCGGATGTCAGAGGGGGAGTGCCGGGCGGTGGAGGGGGATGTTGCGGCCGGCAGCTACTACGCCGATGCCTCCTGCCGGCAGAGCGTGCTGTACCGCCCGCTGGATCTGCAGGAGTATTGTGGCGTGCTCAGCGATATGGCCCGCTCCGGCCGGCCCGCGACTGGTACGGGCGAACCTCCGCTCTGGTACCGCTCCCCCGGCGCGCGCCTTGATATCGGGGTGGACTCCATCGCCGGCAACCATCTGCCGTACGGCAGCCGTACAATCTACAAGAGCGCTGTTGGGCCGCGCGGCCGGTGTGACCTGGAGATGGAGATATACAAGCGCTCTCTCGACGCCACCGGGCTGAAGCCGTTGCTGATGTTACATGGAGGGAGCTGGGAGCGCCGCCGGAGTGGTCTGGTGGGGATGGAGTCGCAGGTCTCGCACTACACGGATCAGGGGTTCGTGGTATTTGTTCCCACCTACCGGCTGGTGGGTGAAACCGAGGGGGATCCAGCCTGCAACGGGGCGGACGGGGAGCAGATGGTGGCCGACGTGGAGGATGCCCTGCTGTGGGTGCAGGAGCGTGGCAGTGAGTTTGGCTCGAGAGGCGGCCCCGTGGC
>WFXP01000156.1 GCA_015490535.1 Gammaproteobacteria bacterium | reverse complement strand
ATATCGAGGCGTGGGTGGTGCAGCTGGGGAGTTTCTCCGAGCGGGCCAACGCCATGGCGCTGCGGGACAGGGTACGCTCCCGGAAGTACTCCGCCTTCGTGGAAGCGGTTGCCACCTCCCAGGGCACCATCTACCGGGTACGGGTGGGGCCGGAACGCACCCGCGCCAGGGCGGAGGCGCTGCAGGAGCGATTGCGCAAGGCGTTCAACCTGAACGGAATGGTGTTTCCCCACAAGGACCTTAAGGGATAGCATACGGTGACATGGTTTGACTACGGAGTGTTGGTGATCGTCGCCATCTCGGCGCTCATCAGCCTGACCCGCGGTTTCGTCCGCGAGGCGCTGGCGCTGGCGGCCTGGGGGATCGCCATCTGGGTATCGGTCAGCTTCGCGAAGAGCCTCGCGGTGATGCTGGAGCCCTTCATCTCCACCCCATCCCCATCCGTCCGCCTGGTGGCCGCGTTTCTGCTGCTGTTTGTCGCCTCCCTGCTGGTGGTGGCGGTGATCAACCATCTGCTGGTCAAGCTGGTGAAAAGCAGCGGGCTGACCGGTACCGATCGCGCCATAGGCATGCTGTTTGGGGTGTTGCGGGGGGTGTTCATCGTTGCCACTCTGGTGTTCCTGGCGGGCCTGACGCCGTTGCCCCAGGATGAGTGGTGGGGACGCTCGCTGTTCATGCCGCACTTCCAGAAGCTGGCCGTCTGGATGCAGGGCTTCCTTCCGGCCGATGCGGCGCAGTATTTCTCCTATTCGCAACCCCCCGGCTGAACCATGTGCGGGATCATCGGCATAGTTGCTCACCGGGATGTCAACCAGGCCCTGTTCGACGGCCTGACGGTGTTGCAGCACCGTGGGCAGGACGCCGCGGGCATCGTCACCTGTGACAACGGGCGGCTGTTCCTGCGCAAGGATAATGGGCTGGTGCGGGATGTCTTTCACACCCGGCACATGATCCGCCTGCGCGGCAACATGGGGATCGGGCATGTGCGCTACCCCACTGCCGGCTGCTCCTCCTCCGCCGAGGCACAGCCCTTCTACGTGAACTCGCCGTTCGGGATCACCCTGGCACACAACGGCAATCTGACCAATGCCGAACAGCTCAAGCGGGAGCTGTTCCGCGACGATCTGCGCCACATCAACACCGACTCCGATTCGGAAGTGCTGCTCAATGTGTTTGCCCACGAGCTGCAGGCGCGCGGCAAGCTGACCATCGATCATGAGGATATCTTCGCCGCGGTGGCGGGGGTGCACCGCCGCTGCCGGGGGGCATACGCGGTGGTGGCGATGATTACCGGTTACGGCATAGTCGGGTTCCGCGACCCCTACGGGATTCGCCCCATAATGTTCGGCAGGCGGGAAGGTCCAAGGGGAACCGAGTGGATCATGGCCTCTGAAAGCGTGGCGATCGATACCCTGGGTTTCCGGCGGGAGCGCGACATTGCGCCCGGAGAGGCGGTGTTCGTCGATCTGCGGGGTAATCACCACTCCCGGCAGTGCGCCGCGTACCCCTCATACGCCCCCTGTATCTTCGAGCATGTCTATTTCGCCCGACCCGACTCCTTCATCGACGGGATCTCGGTCTACAAGTCGCGGCTGCGTATGGGTGACATGCTGGCGCGCAAGATTAAGCGGGTCTTTCCCGACCACGATATCGACGTGGTGATCCCCATCCCGGACACCAGCCGCACCGCGGCGCTGCAGCTCTCCCACGAGCTGGGCCTGAAGTACCGGGAGGGTTTCATTAAGAACCGTTACATCGGCCGCACCTTCATCATGCCGGGCCAGAAGCAGCGCAAGAAGTCGGTGCGCCAGAAGCTGAATGCCATCGATCTGGAGTTCCGCGGCAAGAACGTGTTGCTGGTGGACGACTCCATCGTGCGCGGTACCACCTCCAAGCAGATCATCCAGATGGCGCGTGACGCCGGAGCGCGCAAGGTCTACTTCGCTTCCGCGGCACCGCCGGTGCGCTACCCCAACGTGTACGGAATCGACATGCCGTCGGTTCACGAGTTGATCGGCCACAACCGAGACGAGCGGCAGATTGCCGAGGAGATCGGCGCCGACTGGCTGGTCTATCAGGATCTGGAGGATCTGGTCCAGGCGGTGGCCAAGGGCAATCCGGAGATCGGGAGATTCGATACCTCATGTTTTGACGGCAACTATGTTACGGGAGATGTCACTCCCTCCTATCTGGAGCAGCTGGAGCATCAGCGCAGTGACGACGCCAGGCAGCCTTGCAATACCGATGACGACGTGGTGATAGAGCTGTACAACAACCGCTAGCCGGGGAAAAAGCGGAGGTCGCTGATTCTGTGTCCGCTGATTGGAAAATGGTGGTGCTGTTCACCGATTTTGGTCTCACGGGCCCCTATGTGGGCCAGATGAAGGCGGTGCTGGCCCGCCTGGCTCCCGCGGTTCCGGTGGTGGATCTGTTCGCCGATGCTCCGCGCTGCAATCCGCGGCCGTCCGCCTATCTGCTGGCCGCCTTCACCTGGGAGTTTCCTCCCGATACGGTGTTTCTCTGCGTGGTGGATCCCGGGGTGGGGAGCGAGCGGCGGCCCAGCGTGGTGCGCGCCGATGGCCGCTGGTATGTGGGACCGGACAACGGTCTGTTCAACGTGGTGGCGCAGCGGGCGCGCGATCTTGAGTGGTGGGATTTGATCTGGCGACCCGCCCGTCTCTCCAGTAGCTTCCACGGCCGGGATCTGTTTGCCCCCGTTGCGGCAAAGCTCGCGCTGGGTAAGCAGCCACCCGGCAGGCAGGTGGAGCCCGCAGAGCGGATCTGCCCGGACTGGCCGGAGGATCTCGCGGAGGTGGTGTACCTGGACCACTTCGGCAACGCCATGACCGGTATTCGCGCCTCCCGGCTTCCCGCCTCCAGCTTGCTGCTGGCGGGGGGCAGGAGTATTGCGCACGCTCCCACCTTCTCCGCAGTTCCGCGGGGAGAGGCGTTCTGGTACGGCAACTCCAGCGGGCTGGTGGAGATAGCGGTCAACTGCGGCGCGGCCGGCACGGTGCTGGATCTGCAGATCGGCACCGTGATCGGGATCTCCGAGTGCTGACCGAACCTCCGTTACCGCACCCCTTTCCCGTTCAGGAAGGATGCATACCGCTTGTCGGTCTCCTTGATGTGCTTGGCCAGCCAATCCTTCAGGAACTGCAGCAGCTCCTCGATCACGGTTTCGTCACGCGCCGAGACCCGGCCATGGAACTCCATGATGCGGGACACCAGCTTCTTGTGTTTCGCCTGATGCGCCTCCAACTCCTCGTAGCCGTGCATCGCCAGCAGTCCCTCCTCGTAGGTGAAATGGGTCTTGGTGTAATCCACCAGGCCGTCCAGGAACCGGCCTAGCATCTCGTGGCCCGCTCCCTGGCTCACCTCGTAGTAGAGCTCATTGACCAGGTCCACCAGCAGCTTGTGCTGGCGGTCGATCTCGGCGACCCCGATCACGAAGGTGTCATCCCAGCGGAACAGCATGTTGCTGTCTTGCTTGCGGCGCTTCTCCTGCAGCGCCTTTTCGTTGATCTTGAAACGGTCCAGCATCATGCGCACCTCCGCCGCCATGGCGGCGACCCGGACACTCTCGGCTCCGGCGTGCCGCGCGTCCTCGTTGATTCCCTCCACCGCCTGGGAGATCCGGTTGATGTTGCCGTTGATATCCTCCGCCACCACGCTCTGCTGCTCTACCGCGGTTGCTATCAGCTCGTTCATCTCGCTGATGGAGTTTATCGAAACCGCGATCTCGTCCAGTACCGAACAGGTTCCGTTGGAGGCCTCCACGCTCTCCTTGGCCCGCTCTCCGCTGGAGAGCATCACCTGGGCCGTTTCACGGGTATCGTGCTGCAGCTTCTCGATCATGCTCTGGATCTCCAGGGTGGACTCCTGAGTGCGTTTCGCCAGCGAACGCACTTCGTCGGCCACCACAGCGAAGCCACGCCCCTGTTCGCCGGCGCGGGCCGCCTCGATGGCGGCGTTCAGGGCCAGCAGATTGGTCTGCTCGGCGATGTCGCGGATGATGTCCAGGATGCCGCTGATGTTGTTGCTGTGGTTCTCGAGACGGCCTATGGCCTCCACCGCTTGCTGCACATCTTCCGCCAGGGAGTTTATGGAACCCACCGCCTCCGTTACCACCTTCTGACCGCTGGCAATGGCTCCGTCCGCCTGTTTGGCGGCGGTGGCTGCCTGCGCCGAGTTGCGGGCTATCTCCTGTACGGTGGCGGTCATCTGCGTCATGGCGGCGGCCGCCTGCTCGATGCTCTCGGCCTGGATGGAGACATTCTCCCCCGAACGCTGATTCAGCTCGGCCAGCCGGTCCGAGGTATCCACCAGTACCCCCACCGTCCCCAGCACCGAATCGATGGCGTGTCCGACGCCGTTTGATATGTTGTTGATAGAGGAGGCTATTTCCCCCAGTTCATCGTTGCTGCCCAGCTCCAGATGGCGGCTCATGTCTCCATCGGCCATTTTGCTGGCGATCTCTTGCAGCTTCTGCACCTTGTCGCGAATGGCCGCGAACAGGGCCAGATACAGATAGGAGAGGACCGCCAGACCGGAGACCAGTATGCCCCCGTTGAGAAAGGAGCTGGTATTGCTTGTCTCCATGACCAGGAGTTCGTACCCGAAGATCAGCAGGGGAGCAGTGCTGAGCAGGAACAGCAGGAGGAACTTGGTCCGGAAACGCAGATGATTCATCAGGTTGATAGCTGGCAATAACAGTATATTCATCAGGGTATTCCTTTTTCTTTTGGGTGTTGCTGCTCAAGGCTCACCGTTCACTTGTGCCGTGACGGGGTACTGGACAGTAGCGTCCAAAGCCCCTAAAACTTTAGAATACTCTAATAATCTTTTTCATTGCACGTCCGGCATGGGGCGCTGCGCCGTGACTGGCGCTATTCCCTGGGCCGTGGTGGCGAGGGGGTGAATTGGGGGTGGAAGTTCCCTGCCGGCCTGGCAAGAGGAACGGTTAGCCGGACGGCAGGGGTACCCATTGTGAGGTGGGATCCAAAGGTGGTCGGAGACAAAGTGCTGGGCCGACGGCAAAGCTGTCGGGAACTGTTTTTGACAACAGCAGGGCTGCCCGAAGTGGCTCATCGAACCCGGAATGCGGGTTCTCACCCCATCTGTTCAACCAACAAAAAAGCCACCCACTGGGTGGCCTTGTTTGTTGGTGGAGGCGGCGGGAATCGAACCCGCGTCCGCAGGCACTCCGCCGTTGGCTCTACATGCTTAGCCTGGTCTTTGGATTTGACCGTTTGCTACCCGACCGGCAGGGAAGGCAAACGGCGAGTCCGGTAAAGGTTTTAACTCATCCACCCCGGACGGGCTTCAGAGCGAGCTTGTGAGAGTCGACCCCTGGATCCGGGTGCACAAGCACAGGCCCGGGCCAGAGGCTGGCTGGTTAAG
>WFXP01000155.1 GCA_015490535.1 Gammaproteobacteria bacterium | reverse complement strand
GGTCACCATCAAGCAGGACGGTGCCCGCTGGGAGGAGTGGAGCCGCTACTCCGGCAGGCAGAAGGAGTGGATGAAGTTCGGCGGCCTGCTGGGCAGCGTCACCTACGCGGGCGACATGACCCCCTTTCTCCCCTGGCTGGAGCTGGGAGAGTGGGTACATGTCGGGGGGAAGAGCAGTTTCGGGCTGGGGAAGTATGAGATTTCTACCGGATAATCCATTGCAGGAAAGGAATATGGAACATGAACAAGATTGAGGCAACCTTCCGGATCGTGACGCCGATGTTCATCAGCGGGGCCGACCAGTCGCGGGCGGAGCTGCGCGCGCCCTCTGTCAAGGGGGCGTTGCGGTTTTGGTGGCGGGCGTTGAACTGGAGCAGAATCTGTCGGGAGAGCGATGACAGTCAGCAGGAGGCGCTGAAACGGCTGAGAGAGGGGGAATCCATCCTGTTTGGGGACGCCGGTGATTCCGGGCAGAGCAAGGTCCTCATACGGCTGAAAAAGAACGTTGCCGGAAATCTGGGCGGGAATGCGCTGCTGGGAAATGATGTCGCCAGAAAATACCTTGGTTACGGACTGTTCCAGATGGGACAGCACCGGGAGCGGACCGCCATAGCCAGGGGCGACTTTTCTATCGAGATGCTCCTGAAGAAGGGGGCGAATGCCGCGCAGCTGGAGCAGTGCCTGGAGGCGTTGGGGCTGCTCGGAGGGTTGGGATCCCGGTCGAGGAACGGTTTTGGATCCGTCGCCCTTGTCTCCCTGGGGGAGCGCAACTTCCACTATGACGACCAGGAGGAATATCGGAACGCAATCGACTCCCTCCTCAATATCTCCTCCCTTTCCCGGAGGTTGCCACCCTTCACCGCCATCAGTAAAAGAACGGAATTCATCATCGGCCCACCCAAAAATACGCCGGAGGAGGCGCATCGTCATATAGGGAACCTGTATCGCAATTTCAGAACCAGATACAAGCACGACAGGCGCAAAAAATACTTCGGCCTTCCTCTCAGTGGATATGATGAGAACAACAGGAGAGCCAGTCCGCTCTTTTTCCATATCCATCCCGTAGGAAAGCAGTATGTGCCCGTGCTCGTCAGGGTGCCAGCCGTTTTCCATCCAAAGTACAGTTCCTCCAACTACTCTCTGGTCGATTCGTTTGTCCAGGAGTTCACGAAAAAGGCCACAGGGGGAGGTGCCTCATGAAAACCTTCCATTTTTCCCTCGGCCCCGTTCAGGGATTCGTCGCCCAGGCGCGGCGCACCCGGGACCTCTGGGCCGGCTCTTTCCTTCTCTCTTGGCTCTCCGGGCAGGCGATGAAGTCGGTGCTGGAACAGGGTGGAGAGATCATCTTTCCCGCGGTGGGGAAACCGGGTGGTCTGGAAGATCCCATGCTCAGGGCGATGTTTGGCGATCGGACATTGTGCCCGCGTATCGGCTCCCTGCCCAACCGCTTCAAGGCGCAAGTGGGGGAAGGATTCGATCCCGCGGTGGTGGAAAACAGCATCACCCGCAAGTGGCGTGAGCTCGCCGATGCCGTGTTTGAGCTGTTCGTGGCAGAGGTCGCGGGGATGTACGGCGACGGCACGCGGGAGATCTGGGAGCGGCAGATAAACCATTTCTGGGAGATTGACTGGGTGCTGGGAAAGAGGGAAGCCACGGAGTGCGGTCACATCTCCGATGGCCGGTGGCTCGACATGCGCAAGAACTGGCGCAGCCACTGGCCACCCGAAGAGGCGGGAGAGCACTGTATGCTGATGGGTGACTACCAGGAGATATCCGGTCACCTGAGAAATACCAAGGAGAGCCGCGAGAGACAGCAACAGTTCTGGCGGGAGATGCAAGACAGGGCGCCGGACGATCGGCTCGATCTGCGGGACAACGAACGGCTGTGCGCCATCGCCCTGATCAAGCGGCTGTTCCCGAGAATTGGCGAGGAAAGGTTGCAGAGTATCATCGGCTGGGTGCCTGGAGGCAGCTACCGGTCGGTGGCCAACTGGCCCTCCACCACCTACATGGCGGTGGTTCCGTGGCTCGAGCACATCGCCCGGAGCCCGGACCACACCAAGAAGTTGCGCAGCTATGCGGAGACGGTCAGTGATACGGTGAAAAAATCCATCTTCCGCAAACTCGCCAGTGAGCGGGCGGCCAAAATACGGTGCCTGGAGGCGCTGCACGGGATCCCCATAGGGACGGGGGCCAAACTGGATGATCTGGATGGCGATCTGTTGCATCCTCATGCGCTGAAGAATCATCGTACCCTCTATCTGAGCGATCGACGCTCCGCCGGTTTCGACGACGATCCGGACAGGGAGGCGAGGGAACGGCTTGCCGGAGCGCTGCGGCGCCTGAATGGTGATGTGAACCGGACAGCCCGCTCCTACTACGCCCTGCTGCTGATGGATGGCGATCGGCTCGGCAGGTTGCTGCGCGAGCATGCGCCGGACGAGATCTCCAGGGCGTTGCTGGAATTCACCGGAGGCGTTTCTGGAACCGTCGCGCAATGGGATGGCGTCACCATCTATGCCGGTGGGGATGACGTGCTCGCGTTGCTGCCCATGGACAAGGCGCTTGGCTGCGCCGCGGCCCTCCGGACACTCTACGGGGAGTGTTTTGCCGGCCGCGGGATCGAAGAGGCCACGGCCTCATGTGCCATCATCCTTGCTCACCACCAGTATCCCCTGCAGGGAGTAATCCGTGAGGCGCACCATCAACTCGATGACATCGCCAAGGATGCCAACGGGCGCGACTCGCTGGCCGTCGCGGTGCTCAAACCTTCCGGAGTAACCGCCCAATGGGTGAATCCGTGGGAGACTGGTCACCCGGACACAGGGCTCGAGCAACTGGTGCGGGAGATGGCTGAAGGCCGGTTTTCAAGAGGCTTCTTTCACAAGATGCGCGATCGATACGGATTTCTCGACAGCGTCCAGGATGGGCCAGATGATATCGATCGAAAACGGCTGCTGGTTGCCGAATACCTGCAGAGCCGGGAGCGGGATACGACGCTGGAGGAAGCGGAACACTGCATCGACCGGCTCCTGGGCGCATGCCGTCCCTTCGTCCGGGAGAATGGCAGGCCGGTCCCGCGGCCTGGATTGCGCCTGGGAGGTGGTTTCATCGCCCGCTTCATGACCCAGGAGGAGGATTGATGGTGTTACTGAAACTGCAACCCCGGGACACGCTCTTTTTCCGCGACGGCCGTCCTTTCAACCAGGGCGAGAGCCCTTTCGCGCCCAGCCTGTTCCCGCCATCTCCCCAGACGGTGGTGGGTGCCGTGCGCGCCGCCTGGGCAAAGCAGCTTGGATGGCCGGGTCACGGTGGCTGGGGGCAGGAGATCCGCGACCGCCTGGGTGGAGACGGGGAGACGCTGGAGGGTATCGGCTTCAAGGGTCCGCTGCTGCAAAGGGGGAGCGAGCCCCTGTTCCCGGTTCCGGCCATGCTTCTCGGAGAACCGCCCGGCAGCCGTCACACTCCCCCCCGTCAGCTCCTCCGGCTGCGCCCCTCCGCTCCCCGATTCCATTGCGACATGGGAGACAACATCTCCCTGCCCGTTCCGGAGAGGGAGGATGGAGTCGAGGGCCGCAAGCTGGTGCAGGGATGGTGGCTGACAAGGGCGGGTTTTCAGCAGATCCTCGCGGGAGAAACACCGAAGAGAGAGCACTTCGTTGCCGAGGAGTCACTGTGGAGAGCAGAGCCGCGGATTGGTATCACGCTCGACCCGGAAACCGGCACCACACGGGAAGCCGCTCTCTATGCCACCAGCCACATCCGCCTGGCGGAAGGGGTCTCTCTGGTGATGGAGGTGGACAACCCCCCGCTTGAAGGCAACCACGGCTGGCCGGTCGTTCTCGGAGGGGAGTCCCGGAGTGCCTGGATGGACACGGTGCGCAATGCGAAACTGGATGTTCCCGCCGTGCCCCTGGGGGAGGCCGCCGAAGGAAAGATCCGCTATACCGCAATAGTGCTGACTCCACTGGACCCGGGTGGTCCGCCACGCGCGGGCGAGCCGTTCCCCGGCCTGCCGGGCAGGCTCACCACCACCTGCATGCCGCGGCCGCAACGCTGGGGCGGTTGGGACTCGATCCGCTGGCAACCACAGGGGATGCGCCCCCATCTCGCGCCTGGCAGCGTGCTGTTCATGGAGGCGGACGAGAGGGATCGGGAGGCGATCAAACGGCTGCACAACACCACCATTGGCCGCCGCGCCAGCTGGGGATTTGGTCTGATTGCCATTGGTATCTGGAAATGAGGATGGAGAGAAAATGAAAAACATCGTACTGGGGCTGCTGGCGGAAACGTTCATTCATCCCGGCATCGGCCGAAACGAGGGCGCCATCGATCTGCCCGTGGCGAGAGAGGCTGCGACCGACTACCCCTATATCCCCGGTTCCAGCCTGAAGGGTGCACTGCGCGACCACGCCCGCGACCATGGGATGCAGGACATCGAGACCTGTTTCGGCGAACAGGCTTGCGCGGGCGATCTGCTCGTCTCCGATGCGCGGCTCCTGCTGCTGCCTGTGCGCAGCCTGTCGGGGAGCTACAAATGGGTGACTTCGACACTGGCGCTGGAGCGGTTGCGCCGCGACTGCGAGCGGGTGGGGCAGGCGATTTGCTTCACAACGCCCCGGGCTCCGGCCGAAGGCAAGGTGCTGGGAGAAGGTGACGGAATGCTCTACCTGGAAGAGCGGGTCTGCTCCTATGAGGGAGCCCTCCCGGACAATCTGGTCGAAGATCTGTGCCGGCTGATTCGGCACCAGCCGGTGCGCCAGCGCCTGGCGGAGCAGCTGGTCATCCTCAACGACAAGGATTTTGCCTGGTATGCCCGCTACGCACTGGCCGTTCAGGCCAGGAACGTGCTGGATGAAGAAACCAAGGAGAGCAAGAACCTCTGGTACGAGGAGACCCTGCCGCCGGACACACTCTTCTATGCGCTGCTCGCCTCCCGCACTGATCGTGACGGACTGGACAGCATGCGCCGACAGCTCCGAACCAACCCTTGGCTTCAGGCGGG
>WFXP01000154.1 GCA_015490535.1 Gammaproteobacteria bacterium | reverse complement strand
TGGGGATACACCTCCTCCAGCGCAGCCCAGACCAATTCGTCGGGAACGAATTTGAACAGCCGAAGGCTGGCCCGAAGGGCGAAGCCCAGGGATGGGCTTCGCAAGCCCAGAGCGCCGTCTCCCACCGCCATCCTGGACCGGCTGCTGTATCATAGTCATGTGATCAACATCAAGGGTCGTAGTTACCGGCTGCGTGACCTGGAACAGGCCGTTTCCTTGAGGACCTGAACCATGTCTTACAGCCATCACCACCAGTGCGTAAAAGTGGGTGTCGCCTTAGTGCGTAAATCTGGGTGTCGCTTGACACCAGTCGGTATATTCCGCCTCCCACTCCCGCTTCAGGCGACCAATCACCGAGGCCGACAACCCTTTCGCATCGGGAACGACCAGCACCTCCAGGGCCTCCCGCATCTGTCCCGTGGCAACACCCTTCAGGTACAACCACGGCAGGGCCGCTTCCATCCGCCGCGCCTTCCTCACGTACGGCGGTACCAGCGAGGAGCGAAACACTACCGGTTCCTCACCCCGGCTGCGTACCTTCGGCACCCTCACCGACACCAGACCCACTCCGGTCAGGACCTCACGCTCCGGCAGGTAACCGTTGCGGACCACCACCCGCCGGCCCTGGTCGTCCACCTGCCCTCTATATTGCCCCAGCAGCTCCGACACCTCCGCCTCAATTGCCTGCTGAATCAATCGCTTGGCCCCAGCGCGCAGCAGCTCCGTCAAAGGGTCCTCGACACCCGCTGGCGACTGAAGGGAAACTACGTTATCTTTGCTCATGGTGGCGTACCTCCTCTGCTGTTTCAGTTCAGCAAAACCGATTTCAGCAGGGTACGCCGCCCTCTTCAACCTCTCCGTACACCAGATTCGAGCATAGCTCCAATAGAGACATCTGAATGCGTTGTTTGGTAAGAGCTAATTCAAGTGGGGGAGCCCTGATGGCATCCGTTTAATCCAAAAGTACGGAAACATCCGAAACGGGTTCGGATGTTTCCGTGTCCTCTAACTTGGCAAGATGCTACGGTTTGCCGTTTTGTCCCTGCCAGTCAGGGTGTTACCAGGGCGGCCTGGTATGCCTGACTTAGTCCGTTGCAGGGGGTGGGCGTATCTTCGGCCAGTGATGAGTTGATCAGAAGTACTGCCTCCACCTGACTGGGGTACTTGATCACGCAGGTATGGAGGGCCGCCTGCCTCTTTTCTGGTTTGGTCGTAATCCAGTAGCCTTCCCTGGAAAAGTTATAGTTTCTGTACCAGTCTCCCCGGCCGCGCAGCCGGGCGCTGGCCTCGTCGCCAGGTTCGCTCCAGAACCAGCCGAGAGCATCCTCGAACATTGGCTCCCGCTCGACGTCCGTAAGCAGCTCGTCGCTATGGCGGGTATAGGCAAGCAGTCGCGCCAACTCCAGGGCCGACATGTAGAGTCCTGCATGCCCGCCGCAATCGGCGTCACTCCGATCCGATTTGAAACCCTCGACCCTGGGGCCGTCCAGGTCGTAGAACATGGCATAGTTCCCGCCATCTTGGAAACGGCAGTCCACCCTCTCGTTGATCCCGATTGGCTGCATCACGAATTTATTGAGAGAGTCGACGTAGATGTTGCCTGCGCTGGTTTCGTCGATTGACACGAATGGGGCGAGACCAAGGTGCTTGTGAATCTTGGGGATCAATATACGGAAAAGCGCGTGATTGGCGTTCTTGTATTGACCACTCTCCTCCGGATCGGGTATTACGGTACCATTTGCCACCACGAACTGCAGTCCGTCCCAATCATTGCCCCAGTAGTCCCGGTCCGCTTCGCTCATGGCGTTCCACATCTGTTTCAATCCGCTTTTGTGGGCAAGCAGCTGCCGGAAAGTGACCCCGCTGTTGCCCGCGAAGCCGCCTCCTTGCACCCACTCATCGGGCAGCCATGGAGAGACCGCCTGGTCCAGATCCAGCGTGCTCGAAGGGAACCATTCGCGTGCTATCCGCAATGTGCGCAGGAACAGAATGGTGTTTACCGTTTTGCTTACACTGGCCAGATGGACGCGCGTGTCGGGGGTCATGGGAAGGGCGCCATCCACTGGCCGGCGGGCCTGGCCCCATGCCCCGCTACGGGCGAGCTTGCCCTTGTGATTGATGGCGTATGAGAATCCCACAGCCTTTCCTTCATAAATGTTACGGATCTCCGCCTCCATTTTGGCGGGATCGAACTTTGTGTTGTTTTCCAACACCATACCGTCGTCGTTGCAGGCGGCCATTAGCAACAGTAACGCCGCTGTCCCGGCTGCCTTCAGCATCTTGGTTTCCAGCACTATTTTATTGCTCATCATCTTCTCCAAAATCTCACTAGCGGAGCCGGCCATTCCAGCTCCTTCGTGTGCTGAGTCGCAGGGAGGAACAGATGGGTTCAAACTGTTTGCTGAAAGCAGAGGAGCGGTGAGGGGTGCAATATATGTTGTTGCCGGATCGATGGGGTCACCCATTAGCCTGAGATTGTGTGGGGTACGAGGTACCAGGGGCTGGAATGCCGGGACGGGTTCCTGCCTTGATCCAGATGGGTGACTGGTGCGGGGTGGGGTGTATCTGCCTCCGATGCCAAAGACTACGACGTAACGGGTGCGACAGGCGTAACGGCGGTGGATGATTTCGACATGATGCTGTTTTGCAGCAGGGCCAGGTTTTGGCTGTTGACCGGGGGCAGGCTAATGGGTGACCCCTTTGATTATCTTTGATTATGACACGTATCTAATATCGGACGGATTGGGGGCATAGAGCTGTATATTGGTGGGTGGTGCCCGCCATTCCGGGCTTGCTCAACGATACACTTTCCCGCGGTGTCCGATGCGGATAACGAGTACCACCAGAACCTCGTCTTGAAGCTCACAGATTATGCGATGATCACCGACTCGATACCGCCATAAATCCGAGAACTGCCCTTTGAGGGGCTTTCCAATCAGGCGTGGATCATCCAGTGGCTCGACGCGCTGGCGCAGATAGTTACGGATGCGCTTCGCCTCGGCGTGACCGACTTTCTTGAGCTGTCTTCGAGCCTCACCGGTAAGCTCAATCCGCCAGGCCAAGTTCCTGCTCCACCTCGTCCAGCGTGTAGGTGCGCTCCTCGCCTCTTCGCAGCCGCTCCAGCGTTTGTCCGGCCAAGTAGATGTCCTCGAGGTCATCGAGATGTTCTTCGATGGCCTCTCTTATATAGTAAGATACCGTGCGACCGGTTCGCTTTGCCAACAGCACCAGACGCTCGTTGAGCTCGTCGGGTAATCTGACGGCGGTTTGCTTGCTCATTACGCTGCCCCTGAGTGGTTGACTTGTATACCATTATATGTCGGCATATAGGAGAGCGCAACTGTTTTGGTAGGTGGTGCCTACCCTGCCGGCTGGTGAAATCAGGTTGATCTGACCCTTTTGATTAAGCTGTATCGGGTCTGGACAGCCTGGGCTGAACCATCGATTCTGTGATGAGACTTCTATTGGACACGGTTTGGCACCGAAGATTGTGTGGGGTACGAGGTACCAGGGGCTGGAATGCCGGGATGGGTTCCTGCCTTGATCCAGATGGGTGACTGGTGCGGAGTGTATCTGCCTCCGATGCCAAAGACTATGACATAACGGGTGCGACAGGCGTAACGGCAGTGGATGATATCGACATGATGCTGTTTTTCAGCAGGGTCAGGTTTTGGCTGTTGACCGGGGGCAGGCTAATGGGTGACCCCTTTGATTTGGGGCTGACAAAGATGGGCTAAAAAAACCCGCACCGTGGTGATGCGGGTTTGGAGGATGCTCCCGGATTTTGCTAGTGCTTTATCCGAGCTGGACTTTTCTATTTGGTAAAAGTTGTGGTCTTTTGGGCAGCAAAATCCCCGTATGCCGGTGTGGTTATCGTGAAAGTATTACCCGTCAAGTCGATGCCGACAACACCATCCGTATTATCCGCAGCGGCAGCGAATGCGGGGTCTCCGCTTGGGGCTTTAGCGTTGGTAGTGCTGTTCAAGTAGGCAATCCAATCTGCTTCATCTGCTGCAGTAGCTATTTCACCGTTTATGCTGGTTAAACCGCCTGCTATAGTAGTAATGCCCATTGCTTGCTGTGATTTGGTCTTGGATAGTTCATTTTTGATAATACGAACGGCCTCACTCGCATTGCCGGTTACTTTGGTCATGTTGGACGTGTTGATATAGTTGTTGTATGAAGGAATCGCAATCGCCGCCAAAATACCAATAATGGCAACCACAATCATCAATTCAATCAGTGTAAAACCCTGCTGTGTACGTTTCATGTCTATCTTTCCTCTCTGTGAAATACAAACTGTTTTCAAATCGCTCCCGCACTTTTTTTTATCGGCAGAAGCTGTTCCGCCTTTAGTTCTGCACGGTGCATGCCAGTTTTTTTTTCAGCCATGGTGATATGCCACGGAAGGCGGCGCGGCAACTCTGTGCAGAGGCATTCCGGGCAGAATATCTCAATTCCTGTTTGTCCGCAGGTGGTTGAAAACCAAATTTTTTAGTGCCTGTAGCAGATGCGGGAACTGCCACGTTTTCTATGACCGGGTGCCACAAAAGGAGGATGGAAAATCGATGATGGCCTCCTGTGGTTTTCATAAAATCATCGGACATGCCCGATTCAGTACCATGGCAAGGTGACATGGTTTGTCAGTTTCCGGTGACGTTTATTGTCACCTGAAACAGGTCCGTCCTCGATTGAACCGGACGCAGCGTCGGGGAGCATTGCAGTCGCGCCTCATCGTTTCTTGGACATGGGCTCGTGATCGGGGAAATAGCCTGGGTGAACGGCGATTTGGTGGACGACAGGGAAGGGCGGCGAATGCGGATCTGCTGGCGGGCCGTGACTCTCTGACGGCACCTCGTGCCCTGCCAATGTAGCGGCTGCTTCGCCCCCGGTGGGGGGCAGCGGCAATTTTTCCGGATTGTCGGGAATGGTGTTGCTCGCGTGGACGCAGCGGGGTGGAAGGTGGCCCACCCTGCTTATCGAGGTTGCGTTAGGGTAACTATTCAGCTCACCCCTGAAATCCGCCATTTCGGCGTTGAAAAATGGTCATTTACCCTCGCAAACTCCCATTTTTCGCCTTGAACTGACCAATTTCTGGGGCGATCTGAACAGTTACCGGCCTGCTTCAATATCACGCTGAATAGTTACGCGTTCGGTTCTATCTGTTGTAGAACTGGTTGGCAAGCTGCGACAGACGATCCGCCTGATCGCGGATTTGGCGGGCCTGTTCGGCGTTCTGGGAGATGTTTTCAAATACCACCTCCGCCTCTTCGCTTATCCTGGTGACGTTGTTGTTGATCTCGGACGCCACCGCGCTCTGCTCCTCCACCGCGCTCGCGATGGTGGTGTTCATGTCGCTGATGGATGTCACCATGCTGTTTATCTCATCCAGCAGCTCTCCGGCCCTGTTCACCTGTTCCACCCCTTCGTGGGCTTGATCGCGCCCCTTCTCCATCTCCTGCACGGCGTTCAGGGCCCCCTCCTGGAGACGCTCGATCATGGACTGGATCTCCTGGGTGGACTGCTGGGTGCGGTTGGCCAGGGAGCGCACCTCGTCGGCCACCACGGCAAAGCCGCGCCCCTGCTCCCCGGCGCGGGCCGCCTCGATGGCGGCGTTCAGGGCCAGCAGATTGGTCTGCTCCGCGATGTCCCGGATTACGTCCAGGATTTTTCCTATGCTGCCGGTCTCCCGTTGCAGCCCTTCCAGTACCCGGGCGGCGCTCTCCACCGTGGTCGCTATGTTGTCGATGTTGGTTATGGTGCTATCCACCACCTGTTTGCCACGGCCGGCCTTCTCCCTGGTCTGCCGGGCGGCGGCTGCCGCCTTGCTGGTGTTGGCAGCCACCTCCTGAATGGCGGAGGTCATCTGCTCCATCGCCGCCGCCACCTGTCCGGTTTCCTTGAGCTGGTCCGCCACCCGCTCTTTCGACTGGGCCGATTTCTGCCGCAGCCCCTGGGCCGCCTCCAGCATGGTCCGGGCCGAGTCGGCGATGCGCCCCACCAGGCCGCCCGCCTCGGATTTCAGCATCTTCATGGCCAGCAGCACCTGTCCCGCCTCGTCGTTGCGGCCGGTGTATAGGTACTGCATCAGCAGGTTGTCGATTACCCCTCTCGCCTCCTGCAGGGCGCGGTGCAGGGGGTGCAGCGCCATCTGGATGGCGATGGCGCCGAGGCCGAGTGAGAGCAGCGCCCCCGTGGTCGTCGCCGCGGGATTCGAAGGTATGATCAGCGGCAGTGCGAGCGCGGGCAGCAGGGCCACCGCAAACCCGGCAAGCAGTTTGTGCTTGATGCCGGGGGCGCGGCGCCTTGCCTTGCGGGGGATGCGCCCCTCCCGGATGGAGGCGTAGGTGCGCTCGGCGCGCTCCACCAGCTTGCGGTCCGGTTTTCTGCGCACCGACTGGTACTCCGCGATCTGGCCGTTCTCCAGGATCGGGGTGACGTAGGCGTCCACCCAGTAGTGATCGCCGTTGTTGCAGCGGTTTTTCACCAAGCCCATCCATGAGCGTCCCTGCTTGACGGTGCTCCAGAGATCGCGGAACGCCTCCGGAGGCATGTCGGGATGGCGCACCACGTTGTGGCTCTTTCCCATCAGTTCGGCCTTCTCGAAGCCGCTGATCGCGATGAAATCACCGTTTACGTAGGTGATGATCCCCTTCGGATCGGTCGTGGAGAGAATGTTGCTGCCGGACGGATACTCCACCTCCGTCCCCGTTACCGGATAGTTCTTTTTCACCGGGGATCTCCTCGTTACCGTTCTGCCGTTACTCGGCGCCTTTGCGCCTAATAATCGTACCGGGGCGAAAAATCTTTAATAAAAGGCATGTTATTTAGGAAATTATAATGTATTTAACGATTTTGCTCTCTCCGGCCCCGGGCAAAAGGCAAAAACAGTGCAAATAACCTGGAACCGGTTCAAGAAATCCGCGCCAACCGTCGATTTAGTGGGTGAAAGGGCGGGAAGACAGCCCTTGTGTCTGCCTAACACGCTGTTTTACGGGGTTTGAATAGTTGAGGACAGAGCGATGAAAAATCATCTGAATCCGTTGTGCGCGGCATTGGTGATGTTGGCCGGATTTCTGGCCGTCCCGGCAAGCGCCAGTATCGTGAACACCAAACACAATCTCTCGACTAGTGGGACAGGTACTGTTGTATCTACCAACGAGTCGGAGATCTGCATCTTTTGCCATACTCCGCATCAGTCCATAAAGAACGACAATATTCCCATCTGGAACCACAATCTCTCCACCGAAGTCAGTTACGGCGTCTATACCAGCCCGACTTTCGATGGCAGTTCCACCATACAGGACCTGGGCGGGACCGACGCCACTACTGCGGCGGTAAGCAATCTGTGTCTCTCCTGTCATGACGGGACTGTTGCCATAAACTCCCTCAACAATCCATCCAATGCCCTGGGGAGCAACCCCACCATGAGCGGCACCGGTCCCAATGGGGAGATGCCGGCGGGCACATCCAATCTGGGGAACGATCTGACCGACGACCATCCGGTCAATTTCCGTTATGATGCTGCCCTGTATGCAGCGGATCCCTCCCTGAACGATCCTGCTACTTTGACCGGCGGAGTCAGGCTGTTCAACGGTTATGTGCAGTGCGCCTCCTGTCACGATCCCCATGAAAGCGTCAATCCGACTTTCCTGCGGGTGAACAACACCGGCAGCGCTCTCTGTCTCACTTGCCACAACAAGTAGCCGCGGGCGGTGGGGCTGCGGCCCTGCCTCCGCTCCGCTGCTCTTCCACCTGCCGCGCCCCTCTCCCTCCGCCCCGCCGGGGAGCGGGGCGGGCGCGTGCCTGTTCTCCCCCCGTGCCGGGCCGGGTTCAGGGCCGCTTGTACATGATATTTTGCATGTTTACCCCTTCTTGGGTAGCAAAACGATTACCCGGGCTGCGAAAGTGGGCTACAATAGCAGCGTCCCGGTCGTAATCATGAAGGAGTGGTGCCGCCGGGGCGCTTGATTGAATGTTTACAGAGAGATTTGATTATGTCAGAACGTGAAACGGGTACGGTAAAGTGGTTCAATAACTCCAAGGGTTATGGATTTATCCAGCGGGAAAAGGGGGACGATGTGTTCGTTCACTTCCGCGCCATCCAGGGTGAGGGCTACCGTACCCTGGAAGAGGGGCAGCAGGTGGAGTTTTCGGTGACCCAGGGTCAGAAGGGGCTTCAGGCGGAGGATGTGAGTCCGCTCTGAGCCGCCGGAACCCTGCGGCAGTTCACTGCGGCTGCAATGGGTAGAGCCGAGTAGTTGTGGAGAGCGCCGGCCATGCCGGCGCTTTTTCGTCGTGTCACGGACACCGGTGGCCGGTTGCGGAGGGGTCGCGGCGACTCGCCCGGGTGGTTCAAGCAGGACAGGGGTATGGAGAGCATGTCTGGCTGGGAGCAGCTGTTGCTGGGGCTGCTGCTGGCGGTGGTTCTGGTCTGGTTGTTTCCGGGGCTGAAGAGCTCGTTCCGGAACTCCCGCAAGGCTACCAGTTCCGACTGGATGGGGCTGCTGGTTCCCATCGGGTTCGTGGTGCTGTTCGTCCTGCTGTTGCTGTCGCTGGTCTGAAATCGAGGCGTAACTGTTCAGCTCACCCCCGAAATCCGCCGTTGCTGCGTTGAAAACTGGTCATTTACTCTCGTGAACTTCCATTTTTCGCCTTGAACTGACGAATTTCAGGGGCGATCTGAACAGTTACCGGCCTGTTTCAAGGCTATACTGAATAGTTACATCGAGGCAAAACATCATGGCTGGATATCAGAATATTCTGCTGGCGGTTGACTTTACCCCCGGTATCGAAGCGGTGTGCCGGCGGGCGAAGGAGCAGGCCGGAGGGGCCGCTTCCCGCCTGCGGGCCATTCATGTGGTCGAGCCGGTGGTGACGGCCCCGCCCTATGAGGGGCTGCCGTCTCTGCCGGTGGATCTGGAGCAGCAGATGCTGGATTCCGCCCGGAAATCGCTCGCGGAGCTGCTGGAGAGGGTGGGCCTGGAGGGGTGCAGCAGGTCGGTGGAGGTGGGCTCCGTGAAGTGGACCATCATTGAGAGCGCGAGGGAGTGGGGCACGGATCTAATCGTGATGGGCAGCCACGGCCGTCACGGGCTGCAGCGGCTGCTGGGGTCCACGGCAAACGCGGTACTGCACGCGGCGCCCTGTGACGTACTGGCGGTGCGCGTTGAGCCGGCTGCCTCGTCCGGCAGCTGATTATCCTGCCGGGAGCGGCATTGCCGGTCAACGGTGGAAGCGGAGCAGTCTCGACTCGGTGACCACCTGGCCGAGGGGGATGTCCCATGGCCGGGGGTGCAGCGCCCCGACCTCCTGGAAGTCGAATGCCGCTCCCACCAGGGAGGGGGTGCGCCAGAAGCCGCGCTGCTGCAGGTAGGCCAGCGTGCGGTCGTAATATCCACCCCCCATGCCCAGCCTATTTCCGCTTCCGTCAAAGGCGACCATGGGCAGCAGAAGCAGATCCAGGGCCCAGGCCGGCACCGTGTGGTGGAGGGGGTATTGTGGCTCCGGTATCCCGAAGCGGTTCCTCGTCAGCGGATCGCCCCTGTGGAAGGGGGCGAACCGGAGCTGTCCGCCGGCCAGCGGATGGATCACCGGCAGGTAGCATCTCTTGCCCATCCGCCAGAGCCGCTCCATTACCGGTTGCAGATCCATCTCGCCGTCGCTGGCGAGATAGCAGGCGACACTCCGGGCGCGCAGGAACAGGGGGGAGGCGGCCAGGTTCCGGGCGAGGCCGGCCGCGGCCTCACGCCGCCGGGGGGCGGAAAGCGCGCGTCGCTGGCGGCGAATGAGCTGGCGGAGGGTGTCTCTTGTGGGGTTCATCCGTTCGAACAGCAGGGGGCACCTCCCGCTCGTACCGCTGGATCCATCGTCCTCGAACCGGTCGGTTCAAGGGGGGAACTGCAACGATGCATTAGGCTTTCCGCTGCTCGGGCGGACCTGCTCACAACACCGCGATGTTAGTACCCCGGGTAGTCGATTTAAGGCTCAAGGGTGTACCCGGACCCTGGCGAGCACAGCAGGAGGCGCACCCTGATTCTAGCCCGGGATGGTGTGTCATGACAAGCTGATATTTGAACTGCTGGTTGCAGCAAGCCGGGACTGTCCCCGCAGGGAGCGGGTAAAGGGTAGGGCCACCGCGCATCACGGTGGATTCCGTCCGGACCACCGCTGGGCGGGCGTTTTGCCATCGATCGTCCTGTTAGCTGTACAAAACACACCTTCCCGGCTATTATTGTACATATGTACAACACGCAGGCCATTAAATGAACATTACTATAGACACATCTGCTTTGATAGCTGTTGTTGGAAATGAAGCATCAAGAGACAAAATCATCGAAATAACAAAAGGTTATTCGCTTTGCGCGCCTATTTCTGTTCACTGGGAAATTGGTAATGCTTTTTCAGCAATGTTCAAAAGAAAAAAATCAACTCTTGAAAAAGCAAAGCTGGCTCTAGCTGCTTATAGAGAGATACCCATAAAATATATTGATGTTCCACTTGAACGAACACTGGAAATATCTAATGCACTGAATATGTATGCTTATGATGCATATCTCGTTCAATGTGCACAGCAAACAAGCACACCGTTGCTCACACTTGATAATGGGTTAATAACAGCAGCAAAGGAGATGGGAATTCACGTATTGGAGCTAAATCAATGAAAGAATATAGTTTTACAGAGGCTCGGCAACACTTCGCATCTATTTTAGATGAGGCAAAAAGAGAGGGCGCTGTTTGCATTAAAAAAAGGGATGGTGAGGCATTTTATATAAAGCCTGCTGTACCAAAAAAATCACCTCTTGATGTTAAAGGT
>WFXP01000153.1 GCA_015490535.1 Gammaproteobacteria bacterium | reverse complement strand
TGGAGCCACGAATTCTAAGCCGGCGAGTGGAAGCCGTCAATTCACAGCGGAACGGGATGTGGTTAGAATAGCGCTTTTTTCGAGCCACCGGAGCCCCATGAGCATTCGCACCCGTTTTGCCCCCAGCCCCACCGGCTACCTCCATGTGGGTGGTGCCCGCACCGCGCTGTTCTCCTGGCTTTACGCCCGCAAGCATGGCGGGAGGTTCATCCTGCGCATCGAGGATACCGATATCGAGCGCTCCTCCATTGACTCGGTGAATGCCATCCTGGAGGGAATGACCTGGCTGGGGCTGGAGTATGACGAAGGGCCCATCTACCAGACCGAGCGCTTCAACCGCTACCACGAGGTGCTCCAGCAGCTGCTGGACAGCGGCAACGCCTATCGCTGCTACTGCACCAAAGAGGAGCTGGAGCAGATGCGCGCCAGGCAGAAGGCGCGCAAGGAGAAGCCGCGCTACGACGGGCGCTGCCGCTCCGGCGCCGGGCCGCGGGAGGGGGTGGAGCCGGTTATCCGGTTCCGCAACCCGCTGGAGGGGGCGGTGGTGGTGGACGACATGGTGCGCGGCCGCATCGTGTTCGCCAACAGCGAGCTGGACGATCTGATCATCGCCCGCTCCGACGGCACCCCCACCTACAACCTCACCGTTGTGGTGGATGACCTGGACATGGGGGTCACCCATGTCATCCGCGGTGACGACCACATCAACAATACCCCGCGCCAGATCAACATCCTGCGGGCGCTGGGAGCGGAGCCGCCCCGCTACGCCCATGTGCCCATGATCCTGGGGGACGATGGCAAGCGGCTCTCCAAGCGTCACGGAGCGGTCAGCGTAATGCAGTACCGGGAGGGGGGCTATCTTCCCCAGGCGCTGCTCAACTACCTGGTGCGGCTGGGGTGGTCGCACGGGGATCGGGAGCTGTTCACGGTGGATGAGATGATCGAGCTGTTCGACATCCGCGATGTAAACCGCGCCGCCTCCACCTTCAACAGCGAAAAGCTGCTCTGGCTGAACCACCAGTACATAATGAACTCCCCTCCGGAGCAGGTGGCGCACCACCTCAGTTACCACATGGGCAGGCTCGGGATCGATCCCGCCGACGGGCCACCCCTTACCGAAGTGGTTAAGGCACAACGGGAAAGGACCAGGACCCTGGTGGAGATGGCGCGCAACAGCGCCTTTTTCTACCGGGAGTTCGAGGAGTACGACGCGAAGGCCGCACGCAAGAACCTCAAGCCGGAGGCCGTCGAGCCACTCGGCGACATGCTGGAAAACTTCAGAACCCTGCCGGACTGGTCCGGCGAGGCGATTCACAGGATAGTGCGGGAGACCGCCGAGTTGCGCGGACTCAAGCTGGGCAAGGTGGCGCAGCCGCTGCGGGTGGCGGTGTGCGGGGGGGCGGTATCGCCTCCCATCGATGTCACCCTGGAACTGCTGGGGCGGGAGCGCACTATCCGGCGGATGGAGCGCGCCATAGCCTGGATAGCCGGGCAGAACGCGGTTGCGACGCAATCCGATTCAGGGTAATCTCCGCAGGGTCAGGAGCCTTGCCTGCGAAGCCCGGGCGGCAAAGGAAGGCCTGCTGATTATAATTAAACTATAATAAACCTAACCATTCAGCGTGGTATTGAAACAGGCCGGTAACTGTTCAGCAGATCGCCCCTGAAATTGGTCAGTTCAAGGCGAAAAATGGGAGTTTACGAGGGTAAACGACCATTTTGCAATGCGGCAATGGCGGATTTCAGGGGTGAGCTGAATAGTTACTAAATATAAACATATGTATTGATCGGGGAAGCACAATAACAAATTTTGTTTCCAGATCTCCCCCGCTCCCGGGACAGATACGTCGAGGCCGGTTATCCCGTTGATTTCGCTCGCATATGCGGCGGGACACATTTCGCTCGGGGAGCTGTCCCCACGGTGGTGAGACCTTGTTCTGAATTATGGATACACGACGCAAGAGGCTCTGCATCATTCTGCCGTCCCACTGGGCGGCAAGTTTCGGAGGAGCCGAGTTTCAGGTCAAATGTCTGCTGGAGGAGCTGGAGAAGCACCCCGACTGGGAGGTGTTCTATCTCGCCCGTGACATCTCTCCCGATTTTGCCCCGGAGCGCTACCGCCTGCTGCCGGTGCGGCACGGCCTGCCCCTGTGGCGCAACATTCTGCTGTTCGATGCCCCCCGGCTGCTCGCCACCTTGCGCACCATCGCCCCGGATGTGATCTATCAGCGCGTAGGGGGGGCATACACCGGAATAGCAGGCCACTACGCCAGCAGCTCCGGCTGCCGCATGGTCTGGCACATCGCCAGCGCCATGGATGTGTCGCCTGGAAGAGTGTCCATATCTCCGGACCTGGTGTCCGATTATGTGGAGAAGAGGGCGCTGGAGTACGGGATTCACAGGGCCGACAGCATAATCGCCCAGACCGCTGAGCAGGCGGATCTGCTGGCCAGGAACTACGGACGCAGGCCGACGGCCATCATCCCCAACTTTCATCCAACCCCCGCCGGAGAGATCTCCAAGGGGGATGGCGTGACGGTGGTATGGATAGCCAATCTCAAGCCGCTGAAACGGCCGGAGCTCTATCTCGATCTGGCGGAGGAGCTGGACTCCATTGCCGGGGTGCGGTTTCTCCTGGCCGGCCGCGGCAACGATGGCCGCTGGGGCCGGCGGGTGATGCGCAGGATCCGGGAGACGAGCCCGGTGGAGTATCTTGGGGAGCTTGCCCAGGAAGAGGTAAACGAACTCCTGGAACGGGCCGATATTCTGGTGAGCACCAGCGAGGTGGAGGGGTTTCCCAACACCTTCATCCAGGCCTGGATGCGCGAGGTTCCCGTGGTGAGTCTGGATCTGGACCCCGACGGCGTGCTGACCAGAGAGGGCATCGGAATCCGCTCCGCCGGATTCCGGCAGATGGTGGCGGACACCGGAAGACTCATTCGGGACGGGGAGATGCGGCGCAGCATGGGACGAAGGGCCAGGGAGTACGCCCTGGCCCACCACTCCTCTGGCAACGCCGCGCGGATTGTGGAAATTCTGGAGGGCTCGCTGGAAACCAGCCCGCAGATGCGGCCCTTGTCGAGCCAGGAACCGGTATCATGAGAGAGCGACCTGCAATGCCGACCGACGTGTCGGTCATCACCACCTACCGCTGCCAGATGCGCTGCAAGATGTGCAACATATGGCAGAACCCGACGCGTCGCAACGAGGAGATCAGCGCCCGGGATCTGGAGATCCTGCCCAGCCTGAAGTTCGCCAACATAACCGGCGGAGAGCCGTTCGTGCGCAACGACCTGGGCGAGATCGTGGAGGTTCTGTTCACCAAGTCCCCGCGTATCGTAATCTCCACTTCCGGCTGGCACACAAACAAGATCCTGAAGCTGGCGGAAAAATTCCCCAACATCGGGATCCGGGTAAGCATCGAGGGGCTGTCCCGGAAGAACGACGAGCTGCGCGGCAGGGATGGCAGTTTCGATCGCGGCCTCAAGACCCTGCTCGGGCTGCGGGAGATGGGGGTCAAGGATATCGGTTTCGGTATCACCGTATCCAACCGCAACTCCGAGGATATGCTGTGGCTCTACCGCCTCGCCAAGAGCATGGGGCTGGAGTTCGCCACCGCCGCGTTCCACAACTCATTCTATTTTCACAAGGATGACAACACCATCTACAACAAGGAGGAGGTTATCGGCAATTTCCGGCGGCTGATCGAGATGCTGCTGCGGGAGAACAGCCCCAAGAGCTGGTTTCGGGCCTTCTTCAATCTGGGCCTGATCAACTACATCCGCGGCGGCCGCCGCATGCTGCCGTGCGAGGCCGGGAGTGCCAACTTCTTCATCGAGCCCAATGGAGATGTGTTCCCCTGTAACGGGCTGGAGGAGAGGTACTGGAAGGAGAGTATGGGTAATATCCGGCAGGTAGAGAGTTTCGAGGAGCTCTGGTTTGGGCCGCAGGCCGAGAAGGTGCGCGCCAAGGTGCGCTCCTGCCCCAAGAACTGCTGGATGGTGGGTACCGCCGCGCCGGTGATGAAGAAGTACCTCCGCCATCCGGCCGGGTGGGTCGCCAGAAACAAGCTCAAGAGCATGCTCGGCAAGCCGATATGCGTGGATGAGATCCCCTGGTATGACGTAGGGCAGGACCCGGTGCAGGGGGATTTGCGAAAGGCTGGCCGTGGTGCCGGATCTCCCCCGGCGCAGCCGGTTCTGGCCCTGTCCGACGAAGAGCTGGCCGAGATGCTCAGGGATGAGTGATCTGCCGCTGCGCCAGGAGCTTTTGTTAAAACAAATAGTTATAAGCGCATACCATTTGCTGATGGCGGAGGAAGCGGATGATTTGCCGGTCCAAGGGCTCTCCCGGGGATGGCGGTTCCGCATGCAAGAGGGGGGCGTGTTGGAAATTACTCTTGATAAATGAGACAATGGTCACAAAAATAGTTAGTAGTTCACAATATATTAGGGTCTCTCAGTCACCGCCGCGCGGAAGTTGCGGGGCGGGTGGTGCGTGAGGTTGCAACTCGAGGCCCGGTCGCGCCAAATTTCCACAAGGAACGAGTTGAATATACGATCTTTCTTATGGTGTGGTCGCTATGCCGTTACCTGCTTTGCAACAGATCCCCCCAAGGATTGTCGCCCTGGTGGCGACGGGGGTGCTGTTGCTGTCGGGCTGCTACATAGATAACGATGCCCCTGTCGAATCGCGGGGTAGTGCTGCTGTCGATCTCTCCCAGGTCAAGGCCACCATAGCTTCTAGCTGCCTGGAGTGTGGGGAGAAGCTGGATCTGACCATTCTCTGGAGAGGCAGCGAAGAGGCCGAGGGATACTTCATATACTACGGTCCCGAATCGGAAACGGCCACGCGGTTGATAGGCGGTGGACCGGCAGAGAATATTTTCACTGTCCCGCTTACCATCTCCGCCGGGGAGCAGATGTGCTTCCGGATAACAGCCTACACCGGCTATCTCGAATCGGATTTCTCCCCGGCGGTCTGTGTCAGGGAGCTGTTCCACGGAGGCGCATGAAGGTGGCGGCGGGGCTGCTTCGCTGCGGCGGGCGCGGGGAACCTTACCATTCGGCGAATGGCGGGAATTGCCGCCAGGCCCCCGCCTCGCCCCAGGACCGGTTGTATTACGGTTGTATTACAGGACTGGAAGCGCAACCATTCGGCATAGTATGAAACATGCCGGTAACTGTTCAGATCACCCCTGAAATTGGTCAGTTCAAGGCGAAAATGGGGGGTTACGAGGGTAAATGACCATTTTTCAACACAGCAGTGGCGGATTTCAGGGGCAAGCCGGACACGTTACCCGGAAACAATCTCAGTAAACGGTGGAAACTGATGCCCAAGCGAACCCGCACTTCCGACCGATACCTGGCTGATCCGGCCCTGATTCGCCTCGGCATCCTGCTGCTGGCGCTTGTGTTGGCTCCTTCCCTGAGTGCCAGGCCGGCCCCTCCCAGCAATCTGTGTATCCAGGTGAACGGGGTGGAGAGGTGCGCGGAAGGGGAGGATCTTCCTCCATCCTCTCCGTCTGAGAGCGGCGAGCCATCCGGCTCCCCTAATGTCCCTCAACCTCCGCAAGCCAACTCCCCGAAGCCCGCCCCGGATTCCGGGCCACCCCAGGGGGAGGCAGGAGGGAGCGGTGCGGGGCGCGGCAGATATCCCGCCTCCATAGCCAATCCGGACAATTTTCACCCCGGATACTATGTGTTCTTCGGGGAGCGGGACTCCATTGATGAGTTCAACCTGATCAGGGATATCCCCGCTTTCGTCGGCGTCAAGAAGCTCTATAGCTGGAGGAAGATGGAGCCGCAACGGGGGGTGTACGACTTCTCGGAGATCGAGAGGGATCTGGCCTACCTGCAATCCATAGGCAAACGCCTCTGGCTGCAGGTCAAGGAGACACAATATTTCGCCAAGTACGAGCCGCACGTCCCGCAGTATATGTGGAATGACCCCACCTATGGCTGTGGTTCAAGAAGCCCCGACGGGAGGAGATTCTACGGCACCTTCTGGCGCGACGTGCATGACGGGCACTGGGTGGTATGCCGCGGTGACGAGGAGTTCGATGAGCGGCACAGGGCCCTCTTTGCGGCTCTCGGCAACCGTTTTGACAGGGAGCCGTTTATCGAGGGGATTACCCTCGACGAAACCTCCACCGGCCTGAATCCGCACGGTGCCAGTGTTATCTACAACTCTTTCAAGGAGCTCGCTCTGGCCACCAAGAGAGCCTTCCCCAACAAGGTGGTTACCCAGATGATCAACTACGCCCCCTTCGATCTGGGAGAGTTTGCCGAGTTCCTGCGCGAAAACGGCATCGCCACCGGTGGCCCCGATGTGCATCCGCTACGCGCGGACAGTGCGCTCAAGGAGGTCTATGCCATCCACAAGAGAAACCACTGGGATACGCCCAACAACATCGATGTGCAGTGGTGTAACTGGGACTGTTACGGTCAGACTTTCTCCTCCAGGCAGCTTCTCGAGGTTGCCATCGACCGGATCGATCCGTGGTACATATTCTGGGAGCGACACCCCAAATATTTCAGTAACGACGTGGTCCCCACCCTGCGGGAGTTTCCCCTTCCCGCAGCGGAGGGGTTCTACAACCGCTGAAAGGATTACCAGTCGGGGGTAACTATTACTCTTTCAAGGTAATAAATGAGGATAGTCTTCCTCAAATCGTGTGGGTAAAATGGTAAATCATCCTTGACAGGCGGAATGCACGCCGGAAGATGGTCGGCAGAAGGGGATTGGGGAGAGTTTGGGATAGCCGCACCAGTTGGAATTGGCGCAGCTGGTGGATATCCGCCACTCCCCGGCCCAGACTGCGTATTCCACTGAAGTCTGCCACCCATTCCACGTGAAGCCTGCCACCTGGACCAAGGCAAAGCTGCCACCCATCTTCGCTGCACGACGCGGGGATTGTGTATTGTTATTCGGGTTGGGTGGTCACTAGTGTCCGGAATATTCATCCCAAGAACTCGTTTCGCCGCATAAATACTAGGGCGAAATGAATTTCAGGGGTGTCACCGACTTGAACACCAAGAGGTACTTTGGCGATATATAAATCAATGGCTTATCACGCAGTATAGTCCGATTTCGAGTTTTTCCGGACACTAGTGGTGCTGGATAGTTACTTACAGCCGGGGTTGGATGGCGGCTTCGTACACCGCCTTCGTATCTCTGGCTATCTTCTGCCAGCAGTATCTGGAGGCGACCGTTTGCCGGAGCTGTTCCCGGTAGTGGCGATCAAACTCCCTGGCGGAAAAGCGGGTTATGAGTTCCGCCAGGGCCGGTATGTCTCCCAGGGGAAAGTAGTGGTCCCGTGGCAGCTCCACCTCCAGATTCGCCGGGATGGCGCTCGCTACCACTGGCAGGCCGTAGCTGAGCGCCTCCAGCATGGCGATGGGAAGCCCCTCGTGGGAGGAGGGAAGTACGAAGAGCCCCGCGTTGGCATACAGCTCCTGCAGGTTGCGGCCGGACTGGAAGCCCGTAATCACCACGTCTGGAACGGCACGTGCCCGCTCCAGAACAGACTTCACATATCGCTCCCCTTTTTCTGTATCTCCCACCAGCACCAGCTTCCACCCCGCGGGCCGGGCGCTCGCGAAGGCGGAGATCAGATCCAGGTGTCTCTTCTCCGGAACCAGGCGGCTGACCAGCAGTATGTATCTGCCCGGCTCCAGGGAGAATCGCCGCAGGATGTGGTCCGAAGCGGGGATGGCGGGCAGCACAACGCCGTTGGGGATCACACGGGATTCGCACCGGTACCTCTCTCTGACCATGCTCTCGATCACCCGTGAGATGACGATGCGCTGTGATGCGTAGCGCATCCCCAGTCGTTCACCGGTGCGCAGTACCCAGCGCGCGAAAGGGCCCCATTTCTCCCTGTCATAGTCCGGACCGTGATGGGTGACCACCACCTTCAGCCCCAGAAACCGCGCCAGGGGGGTCATGATGGCCGGGCCAATCGCGTGCAGGTGCAGGATGTCCGGGCGTTTCATCCCGGCGTACAGCACGCCGAGAAAGGTGTGAACAAAGGCCTCCACGCCGCTTTTGCGGGGTGACCAGAGGCGCCGGAAGCGGATCCCTTTCCAGCTTTTCCGAAGGGGTTCGGAGTAGGGGGTTCTTACGATCACCTCCACCTCGCAGCCCAGCCCGGCGAGCAGTGGATAGAGGTGTTCCGCGTGGGTCTCCACCCCACCCTGGATATCGGGAAAGCCCCGCAGCCCCAGAACCATCACCTTCACCTTGCATCCCCCCGGCATCCTGCGGGATGGCAGGTGAAACTCATGTCCGGATCCCCAGTTCTCCGTAAAGGTGGAGAATTTGTTGCCGGTAGCGCTCCGGACCGAACTCGCTCGCCACCCAATCTCTCCCACTGCGCCCCATTTGCACCAGGGCGGAGTCCGGTTGTCTGGAGAATCTGGCCAGCAGATCCGCAAGCTCCTCCACCGCTCCAGCGGTGAAAGTGGCGCCGGTATCGTCCCGCACCAGTTCGGGAATGCCTCCGATGGCGGACGCGATTACCGGTTTCCCAAGGGCATAGGACTCCAATACCGTAAGGGGGGCGTTCTCGTAGCAGGTGGAAGGCACCACAACAGCCCGCGCCGCGCCAACCGCAGCCTGCAGTTCCGGGCCGCTGAGGTGGCCCATAAACTTCGCCGCCACGTTCCGTTTCCCGGCCAGGGCGCGCAGCGCCTCCTCTTCAGGCCCGGTGCCGATGATGGTGAGGGACGAGCCGGAGCGGGCCGCCGCCTCGAGCAAAATCGCCACCCCCTTCTCGTGGCTGAGGCGTCCGAAGTAGACGAACCTGTCTCCGGGGTGGAAACGGGGAGATAACCGTCCCGGATCGATGAAATTGGGAATCAGGGTGAACCGCCGCCGCTCCCATCCCCACTCCACCAGCTTCTCCAGCAGGAATCTGCTGGGCACCACAAACCTGTCTATGTATTTCCGGTAGCTTCCCAGCAGGTTGTGCAGAAGGCGCTCGGCAAGAACTATGCAGCTGAATGGCAGAGAGTTCTTTATGCAGCGATGGAGCACCAGGTTGTGCAGCCGCCCCCCCTTGCAACGTTCACAGATCTCCCCGCCATTCATCATGCTGTAGGCCGGGCAGGCGAGCTTCAGGTCGTGCAGGGTGAGAACCAGCGGGATCCCGCGCCCCTTCAGCAAGGGGAGAATGGAGGGAGAGATGTGGTGGTAGATATTGTGCAGGTGGCACAGATCCGGGGAGATCTGTTCCAGCAGCCGCTGCAGGTTGCGACGTGCTTCCAGCGAATATATGAGTCGCCCGGCTCTTCTTGCCTTGTGGAAAAGGGGGGCATCCTCCTCCAGATCGCTGTTTTCGACAAAATAGCTGCTCCAGCGGCTGGGGAGGTTAAGGGGATGCTGCATCGAAAACGGCACCACCTCCCAGCCGGCTTCCTCCAGCAGGCGGTTGTGGGCGAAGAACACCATCTCCGACCCGCCTCGCTGGTAGTGGTAGTTATTGATCGCCAGCAGCCGCTTCAAGCGGTTCTCCCCATGATGCCGCCTCTCTGTTTCTGGATCTCCTCCTGCTGAAGCGCCGCATCGCGGTAGCGCTCCGCGGCGAAATAGCCACCGAACAGGATGTAGAGGTATATCAGGGCCGTGGCGAAGAAGATGTTGATATAAATGGTCATCAGCAGGAATATCATGTGGATCACCATGAAGCCGCCCGCCAGCGCCCCTCTGACTCCCCGCTCGGAGACAAAGTGGTAGGTGTCCTTTGCCATGAACAGGATCAGCAGCAGCAGCAGAAGCACCCCTCCCAGGCCGGTCTCCCAGAGCATGATGGTAAAGGTGACACCCCGGCTGATGTTGCCGAAACGGTGACTGTACTTGCCCATGAAGTCCTCGATGACGGAGTCGGAGACGTTCCCGATCCCCACTCCGGTCCACATGACTATGGGATCACCTCCCAGCGCCTTCAGGGTGATGGCTATCTTGGTGAACCTGGGGGTCCACTCCTCCCCTATCTGTTCCGGTGTATCGCCCACCACCCGATTGTACTCCGCCGCCACGGTATCGCTTTTGTAGATCAGCTCCTTGCGCCCGAACATGTAGTAACGCATGTACTCTCTGTCCTCGACAAACTCCGTGATACCGGGGCGGTCCTCCACCTGGTAAAAGTTGTATATGACCGAGTAGGTGGCCACCAGCACAGCCCCCATGCCCACATGCGCCAGCACTCTCTTGTCCAGGAGATGAAACTGCCCGCTGAACAGGAATGGCAGGAAGAGTGCGAACGGCAACAGGACGATGGTCACCTTGGTCTCGTTGATGGTGGTGGGCAGAAACAGCAGCGCGACGAGCAGCGCATATTTCCAGAAACCGATCCGGCGTCTGGCATAGAAGGAGGTCAGTATGGTTATGGTGGAGAGCAGCAGGATGGAGAGGGCGCCCGACATGCCAAAGCCCAGCGTGCCGGTAATTACGTCACCGGTCTTCATGTGGCTGAACTCCACCAGTTTCTGGTAGAGGGCCACCGGGAGCTGTATCAGGCACAGTATCAGGATCAGCCGAAGGATCTTTTTCAGCTCCTCTTCCGAGAAGTGGTATATGGCCGGAAGGAAAAACAGGGGGATCCATTTGAGATAGAGGCGGCTGCCCAGGGCAACGGTGCCCGGCTGCACCCCGTTCAGGATCAGCCCTACCAGCACGTGCAGGACCAGCAGCAGGGCGAGAATAAGATACTTGGGATGCAGGGAGAGTTTCCTGTCCATCCCCGACTTGAGCATGATCAGGGCAAACAGCCCGATGGAGAACAGCTCCGGCACCAGCGAAATATAGCGCGCTGCCCGCAGGGACAGGAATCCCTCGAGAAACAGGATGACGATCAGCAGATAGACCAGTCTCAGCATCTGTATTTTCGTTCCCCGGCCGATTTCAGGGCACGGATTCAGATAGCCGGGGGTTACGCCTGCGGAAAGGTCCGCTCCAGATAGTCCGCCAGGTGTCCCGCCTGTACGCTCCAGTCATGGTTTCGCGCCACTAGCTCCGGCCCCTTCCCCGCAGCCCTGGTCAGCCGGTCCAGATCGTCGCGGGCCTGCCGGATGGCCTTGCCGAAATCGGCTGCGGCAAACCCATCGGTCCAGATCACGAACTCCAGATCTCCCGCCACATCCCGGTGGGCCGCGATCGGGGTCAGGATGAGCGGTTTGGCGCACGCCAGGTACTCAAACAGTTTCAGGGGGCTGGATACCCGCCACTGTAGCAGATCTGGCAGCGGACAGATACAGCAATCCGCCTCGGCGATCCGGGCGGGGATCTGTTCATAGGGCAGAAATCCGGCCAGCTTGACCAGATCGTCGCACCGGTACTGCGCCACCACATTGCGCAGCCGCTCCAGCTCTGCGCCACCTCCGACGATCACAAATTCGAAACCATCCCTTTGCTTCTCCTCCAGCGCAGCACACGCCTTGATGACCTCTTCCAGCCCGCGGCTGCGGGAGAGGCTGCCGTGATAGAACAGGCGGAACCCCTGCCGCTTGCCCCGCTCCGCTCCCGGCCCCCGTGGCGAAGGGGCAAACATGGAGGTGGCCACCCCGGAGCTCCAGATGGTGTAGTTGGAATACTCCACCCCGAACTCCTCCTCGACAGCTCGCTTCAGGCGTCTGGTGATAAAGGAGAAACCCTTGAAAAAACCCTTCAGGCGGCCGACCGCGGCGCTCCAGAACAGCCAGCGATCCAGCCGATCCTTCGGTGAGGTGCCTCTGACAGGCAGGGTGCGGATATCCAGATGCAGATTGGTCCGTCCGGAGAGCCACAGCAGCGGCGCGAGCCACATCTCATCCTGATTCATGATCACGATGTCTTCCCGGTCGCCGTGCCTCATGATCCAGAAATAGGCGTTCAGCAGGATGGTGACCCGGTATATCAGCGGGAGATCCAGGGCGCGCAGGTAGACCATCCTTGCTGGGTTCGAGTCCGGATAGTACCTCTCCCTCTTCCAGCCGGTGACGATCTCCACCCGGAATCCGCGGCCGCAAAGCTCCTTCGCCGTTTCCAGCCATGTGCTCTTGTCCGGCAGCACATCGAAGCGCACGCTGGTGATCCAGATGATCCGCCTGCCGGCCACCCCCCCCTCGTGCAGATGCCGCATTACAGGATCTCCAGCCAGCGCGGCGCCAGGTGGCGCCAGTTGAACCGCTGCACCGCCTCCTCGTTGCGCTCCGGAAGTGGGGCGCCGGCCAGATAGCTGGTCAGTAATCGAAACAGCTCCTCTCCCCACTCACTCCGGGCGGGGATCACGTATCCGCTGCTGGTCTCCTGGATGATTCCGGCCACCGCCGAAGGCTGCGGTGCGATGGCGATGATGGGTCTGCCGGCCAGCAGATACTGGGGGAGCTTCGCGTGCATGATGGTTTTGCAGCTTGGCAGATCCTCCAGTACCAGGAGCAGGAAATCGCTCTGTCGCAGACGGACGATGATCTCCTTTCCCTCAATGAAGCCGCACCGGCGCACCCCCGCTTCGGCCAGCCTCTCCTCGTAGTCCCGTGGCGCGTTGCCGAACAGCTCGAGCTCGACATCCACCCCCTTCTGACGCACCTGACGCAGCGCCTCCAATACCTTGTCTCCGGGCACCTTGGGAGGTTTGAACAGGTTGCCCAGAAATGAGATCCGCACTGTTCCGCCTCTGTCGCGGTTGCAGAGCGAGTCCCCGACATCCTCGTCGTCACCGAACGGATGGTAGATGCTGACGACCCGATCGGCTGGCACCTCGTACTGCTGCTCCAGCACCTTTGCGGCAAACGGATTGGTGGTTACGTTCACGTCACAGCTCTCGAGGATACTCCGTTCGGTACGCAACAGTCTCTCCCTGTGCCTCTGCGGTACGCGCATCAGGTAGTAGGGGTCATGGCTCCAGAGATCCTGCCAATCCATGATCCAGCGCAGGGAGGGGAACTCCTTTTTCAGCGCCAGCCCCAGCAGGCCCAGGGCGTGATTCGGCACGCAGGTCACCACGGTGATCTCTGCCCCCTCCTCCAGCTGGTGGCGGATGGAGCGGGAGAGGGCGCGCTGAACCGCCTTTACAAACAGCACATGGGGAGAGGGGAAATAGAGCCAGTTGTCGATGGTCTCCTTGAGCGGTTCCAGGCCCAGTTTGCGCAACACTCCGGTGGGGTTGATGGAGTGCCGGATCTCCCATACGTCGTCACTATATATCGTTTCCTCTCCACCACAGATCAGGATCATCCGGTCGAACCGCTTACGGAGCATCAGCAGCTTGCGGATCCGCTGGTTTAGTACCGCATGGTTGTGTACGGTTACGACATAGACTATCTTCTGGCCCATCCTTTTCCTCTCCCAGCTTTCCCTGTCATAATTTGAGCGCAACTAGTACTCCGTCAAGGTGATAAATCGGGAAGCCCTTCCTGGAATCGTATGGGTAAAATGGCAAATCACCGCTCAGCGGCTCCGTCCTTGACAGGCAGAATGCACGCCACATACTCGGTAACCAGAAGGGGATTGGGGCCGTCTGGCCGGGGAGCGGCGGATATCCACCAGCTGCGCAAATTGCAACCGGTCCGGCTATCCCAAACTCTCCCCAATCCCCTTATGCCGACCAGTTTCCGGCGTGCATTCTGCCTGTCAAGGATGATTTGCCATTTTACCCATACGATTCCAGGAAGGGCTTCCCGATTTATTATCTCGAAAGAGTACTAGCTCCCCAGGCTCATCGACATGCGTATCGGACCCGAGAAAAGAGGGCCAAAAGGCAATTTGCGTGCCGTCGACGATACTGGCGTATCAACCAGGAGATATCGGCTATCTCACCCCGATCCTGAAGAGAATCGTCATTTTCCGCAATAGGCCGATTGTACCATTCTTCGATCAATATGTTATCAGCCCGGCGCCAATTCACGGATGCGGCTTTTTTCCCGGGTTGCGGAAAGTGGCTATTCAGCATAGCCTGACACAGGCCGGTAACTGTTCGGATCGACCCTGAATTTGGTCGGTTCAAGGCGAAAAATTGGAGCTTGCGAGGGTAAATGGCCATTTTTCAACGCAGCAGTGGCGGATTTCAGGGGTGAGCTGAAGAGTTGCCGCGCAAAAAGGGGCCGGGGTGTTCGACAGCGAGGGGAGTTGGTTGCGTAAGCTGCTGGTTTTCAATCTATTGTGGGTCTGCGCGGTATGCTCCGCCCAAGGGGAAGAGTACCGCCCCATGAACTATTTCGGACTGGGCTACATGCAGCTGGATGGTGGTGGCCGCAGTACCGGCCCGGATTATCGGCCCAGCGGCATACTGGCGAGGCTGGGCTTCATGATGGGCGACACGTTCGGCCTGGAGCTGCAGGCCGGTCTTTCCCAGAGCGGCTCCGGCTTCGAGCTGAACAGGGTCACGGCCGCCTATCTGTACGCCGGGTTTCCCTACGACCGCCTGCGGCTGTTTACCCTGGCCGGTATGGCACGCACTGACGTGGATCTCTCCGGAGCCTCGGAGGTCACGCAAAACCTGTCATTCGGCTTTGGTGTCCGCTGGCAGATGCTGGAGGGTCTGGATCTTTCCCTGGAGTGGATGAACTATGGCGAGCGTTCGGCCTACAGGATCAGCTCCTTCAATATCGGGTTCATCAGGCACTTTTGACCCCGGCGCACGGGATACCGCGCCCCGGGGCGACCCTCCTTTGCAGCTCACCTTCGGGCCGGGCCAGCGCTTCTGGAGCCTGGCCGCCGGACCGGCATTCATGGCGATCAGACCTTCTCTCTCAGCCTCTTCAGGGGGGAGATCTTGATGACATTGTGGGCCGGTTTGGCCTTGAACATCATCTCCTCACCCGTGAACGGGTTGGTACCTTTTCGAGCCCGGCGTGCCGGTTTGCGTACCACTCGCAGCTTCATCAGGCCGGGGAGGGTGAAGATGCCCGCACCCCTTTTCTTCAGGTGACCCTCGATAATCTCGTCCAGCGTTTCGAACACCGCGATGACATCCTTTCTGGTCAGCCCGGTCTGTTCGGCGATGGTGCGGTAGAGAACCGCCTTTGTCATCGGTTCCGGAATGGCCTTGACCCTCTTCCCGGCAACCTTCTTTGTGGTGGCATTTTTCTTATTGGCGGTTCTCTTATCTGTTACCATTAGCTTCCTCCATTCTCTGCCTTTACTATTCTATGAACAAGGCGATTCTCTCTGCGCCAAGAATAAAAGGCGGTATTATTGCAATATCGGGGTTGCGATGCCAGTAAACAGACAGATCTGGATCCAGACGGGGAAACGGGGCCTGCACGACTTCACCTCCCGCGTGGTGGATACGGTGGCGCAGAGCGGGATGGAGGAGGGGCTCTGCACCCTGTTTCTGCAGCACACCTCCGCCAGCCTGCTCATCCAGGAGAATGCCGATCCCTCGGCGCGCCGTGATCTGGAAAACTGGTTGAACCGGCTGGTGCGGGAAGAGGACCCCATCTACACCCACACCATGGAGGGGCCCGATGACATGCCGGCCCACATCAAGACCGCCCTCACCGGCGTCTCCCTCGCCATACCTGTAGTGGGGGGGCGGCTGGCGCTCGGGAGCTGGCAGGGAATCTATCTCTGGGAGCATCGCCGCCATGGGGGGCGGCGCTCCGTCATAGTGCATATCGGTTGATGTATCAGGCCATCGGCAGCGCGGCGTTTCTGATAGTCGCCGGAGTGTTTTGGCGGCTGTTCCGGCCGTTCGGCAGCGATCCCGATCAGATGCGCCAGGCGCTCACCTCGCTGGTCTATGGGTTTCTGCTGCCGGCCCTGGTGCTGCTGGTGCTGTGGCGCGCCCCTCTGGGGATGGAGGCGGTACGCCTGGCGTTCATTTCCGCCAGCTGCATACTGGCCGGGCTGGCGCTCTCCTGGTTCTGGTTCCGTCGGCAAGGCGCCGGCCGCAAAGTCCTGGGTACCGTGCTGCTCGCCGCAGGCTGGGGCAACTTTACCTATCTCGGGCTCCCGGTATTGGAGGGCGCTCTCGGTCCGTGGGCGCGCGCCGTGGCTATCCAGTTCGATCTGTTTGCCGCCACACCGCTGCTTCTGAGCTTGGGGATTGTTCTCGCCAGTCGATACGGAACCGGCGAGGTGCCGGTCGGGATGCTCCGGGAGCTGCTCATGGTGCCGCCCATCTGGGCGGCGCTGGCGGGAGTGGCGCTCAACTACCTGCAGGTCCCCATGGGGGAGTGGCTGGAGCAGCTGCTGGAGATGCTGGCGGCGGGCGTCGTGCCCCTCATGCTGTTCGCCACCGGCCTGGCACTGCGCTGGGTGGCCGGATGGCGGGAGCGTCTGGCCTTCGTGTTGCCGGTGGTGACCATCCGCCTTCTTCTGGTGCCCCTTCTGGTGTTGCTTCTGGCTGTGGGTCTGGGGCTGGACAGGGATCTGCGCACCGCGGTGGTGTTGGAGGCGGCGATGCCCAGCATGGTGCTTGGTCTGGTGATATGTGACCGCTTCGGCCTGGATACCAGCCTGTATGCCGAGATCGTAGTGATCTCCACCGCCGTTGCGGCGTTGACGTTGCCTCTCTGGTTTCTGCTGCTCTCCTGAGAGTCCTGTTCCCTGCGGAGAGGGAACCATTCAGTAGGGCAGGGCGGGATGCAGCCCGCTGATCAGATCGTGATACTCCGGATGCTCGGGGGGTATGTAACCGTGCCGGATCAGGAAGTCGATGATCACCAGGTTGCAGTTCTGCTTGAACTCCTGGCTGTCACGCACCGTCTCCAGCACCCGTGATACCGGCCACAGGTAGAACTCCTCCACCTCACCGTCGGTGCAGTGCGGCCGGAACTCTGCGGGCAGCTCCAGATCGTAGCAGTAGAGGATGTCCGGCTTCAGGCCCGCCGCCGATTCGGCCAGATAGCTCACCGTGCCCACAGGGGTGGCACGGGCCGCCAGTTCGGGGTCGATGGCCGCCTCCTCCCGGCACTCCTTCTGCAGGTTCTCCAGCAGCCCGACCCCGTGAGGCAGGCCGCCCGCCACCAGGTGATCCAGCTTGCTCGGAAAGATCATCCGATCCGCGGCGCGGCGCGCGATCCACATGTGGCACTCTCCATCCAGCATCACGTAGCCGTTCAGGTGCTGCCCGAAGGCGCGGATCCCGAACCAGGGCGCTGCGGCGCGATCCATGAGCAGCAGGCAGCCGGGCCGCTCCCGGCTGGTCACGCCATACTGCTCGCCGAGCAGATGGTTCAGCACCCCGCGTTGCAAAAGCTCGCGCAATACCCTGGCCACCGCGCTGCTGCGCTCCTCCAGACCGGTGCCTGGCACCGCCAGATCCACCTGCCCATGCGTGACGCTGAATACCTCCGGCCAGTCGCGCAGTTCCCGGGCGAAGGCGGGGCGCATGCAACCTACCACGGTTCCGTCGATGCGAAACGGGATGAACTGCTCCATCTGGTGCCGGTTGCAGCTGCGTACATGATCCATGAATCCCATAACGATGGCTCCCGTTATCGCCTACTCCGGCTCGATGGCGCGCAGGTGGCGCCCCACCGCCAGCAGCGCCCCCAGCAGTCCCAGGGCGATCCCCGCCGCCAGCAGCGCCAGCACGGTCTGCGGGCCGGTGAACCCGAGCTGGAAGTCGCTGCCGTACAGCCCGGCCAGGCGTAACACCGGGCGTTGCAGCAGGGCCAGGGAGAGATTCACCAGCAGCAGGGCGATCAGCGCCCCGCCGAGTCCGTACCAGAATCCGGTGTAGAGGAACGGCCGGCGGATGAATCCGTCGCTGGCGCCGATCAGCTTGGTGATTACGATCTCGTCGCGCCGGTTCTCGATGTCCAGGCGGATGGTGTTGCCCACGATCAGCAGCACCGCCAGCGCCAGCAGCCCGGCCATGATCAGGATCGCGCGCTGGATGATGTCGATGATGCCGTGCAGCCGCTTCACCCACTCCATGTCCAGCTGGGCCATCTCCACCTCCGGCAGCTCCTGCAGCTGTTCCAGCAGCTGCTGGACCGCTCCCGGCTCCCCGGTGGCGGGCAGTACCGTCACCACTCCCGGAAGCGGATTGCTCTCCAGCGACTCGAGCGCGTCACCGAACCCGGAGAACTGGCGAAACTCCCCCAGCGCCTGCTCGGGAGAGATGTAGCCGGCCTCCGCGATCCGCTCCCGCCCGGTTAGCCGGGCGGCCAGCTCCTTCCCCTTTCCTTCCACCAAATCCTCCTTGAGAAACAGGGAGATCTGCGTGCCTTGCTGCCACTGGCCGCTCAGTTGGCGGGCGTTGTCCAGCAGTACATAGAGCCCCGCGGGCAGTGCCAGCGCGATGCCGATTACGGCGGCGGTCATGAGGGTGGCGACGGGGGAGCCCAGCAGCCTCCCCAGGGCCTGCAGCAGCACCTGGAGGTGGCGCTCCAGGTACCCGCCGATCCCCCTCCGGCCGGGACTGCGCGAGGCGCCGCTGCGCGCTTGCCGGGGGGCTTTCACCGGGCGGCTTCCCGGTCCTGGATCAGCCGCCCCCGCTCCAGTTTCAGCACCCGGTAGGGCATGCGGCCGATCAGATCCAGATCGTGGCTGGCGATCAGTACCGATACCCCGACCTGGTTGAACAGCTCGAACAGGCCCATGATCTCGCGGGAGAGCTCCGGATCCAGGTTGCCGGTGGGCTCGTCGGCCAGCAGCAGCGGCGGCTTGTTGACCACCGCCCGGGCTATGCCGATGCGCTGCTGCTCGCCCCCGGACAGGGTTACGGGATAGCGGTTCTCCTTGTGCAGCAGATCCACCATGTCCAGCGCGGCGCGCACCCTGCGCTGTACGTCGCGGCGCTGCAGCCCGGTGATGATCAGCGGCAGGGCCACATTGTCGAACACGGTGCGGTCGTATAGCAGGCGGTAGTCCTGGAAGATGATGCCGATGTTGCGCCGCAGGCGGGGAATGCCACGCCTGCCGATGCGGGAGAGGTTCTGGCCGTTGACCGTGATCTGGCCGCTGCTGGCCCGTTCGATCAGGGTGATCAGCTTGAGCAGGGAACTCTTGCCGGCCCCGGAGTGGCCGGTGAGAAACGCCATTTCGCCCGCCTCCAGCCGGAAGCTCACCCCGTTCAGCGCCTCCTGGCCGCCGGGATAGCGCTTGCTGACCTTGTCGAACAGAATCAACGCATCGACCCCGCCATCAGCCTGCCGGACGGTTCACTCCTCAAACAGCGCCTCCACGAACTCCCCGGCATCGAATACCCGCAGATCGTCGATCCCCTCGCCGATACCGATGAAGCGGATGGGAACCCCGAGCCGGCTGGCGATGGCGAACAGCACCCCGCCCTTGGCGGTGCCGTCCAGCTTGGTGATGGTGATGCCGGTGAGTCCCAGCAGCTGGTGGAACTGATCGGCCTGGGCGAGGGCGTTCTGGCCGGTGCCGGCATCCAGCACCAGCATGATTTCATGGGGCGCATCCGGGTCGAGGCGCTGGATGACCCGCTTCACCTTGGCCAGCTCGTCCATCAAACCCTGCTGGGTATGCAGTCGGCCCGCGGTATCCGCTATCAGCACGTCGCAGCCCCGGGAGCGCGCCGCCTGCAGGGCGTCGTGGATCACCGCGGCGGAGTCTGCTCCGCTGTGCTGGGCGATCACCGGGATATCGTTGCGCTCGCCCCACACCTGGAGCTGCTCCACCGCCGCGGCGCGGAAGGTGTCACCCGCCGCCAGCATCACGCTGCAGCCCTGCTGCTGCAGCTGCTTGGCCAGTTTGCCGATGGTGGTGGTCTTGCCGGCGCCGTTGATGCCCACCATCAGGATCACGAACGGCCGGGTCTCGTCCGGTATCACCAGCGGCTGGCTGACCGGGGTGAGGATGGCGAGCAGCTCCTCGCGCAGGGCATCGAGCAGCGCCCCGGCCTCGTTCAGCTGCTTGCGCGATACCCGCTCGGTGAGCCGGTCGATGATCTGCCGGGTGGTCTCTACTCCCACATCGGCCAGCAGCAGCCGGGTCTCCAGCTCCTCCAGCAGCTCGTCGTCGATGTTTTTCCTGCCCAGCAGCAGGCCGGACAGCCCCGCAGTGAGACCGCTGCGGGTGCGCGCCAGGCGCTCGCGCAGGCGGCCCATGAGTCCCTTGCCATCGCTGGCGGCTTCCTGGGGGGAGGTTTTCTTCCTGATGAAACCAAACATCGTTTTGGCAGTCTCAATCCGGGCTTGTCGGTATCTGGCAGGTGCGGTTTATTTTATCATTATCCCCTTCTGCCACGAAAACGGAAAGAACAACAATGCAACATGCAAAACTGCTCCCCGCGCTGCTGCTCTGGGCGCTGTTCACCGCCGCTCCGGCTCTGGCCCAGGTGCATGAGTTCCGGCTCGACAACGGGCTCAAGGTGCTGGTGAAGGAGGATCACCGCGCTCCGGTGGTGGTCTCCCAGATTTGGTACAAGGTGGGCTCCAGCTACGAACACGACGGTATCACCGGGGTGTCCCACGTGCTGGAGCACATGATGTTCAAGGGCACCGCCAGGCACGGTCCGGGGGAGTTCTCGCGCATCATCGCTGAAAACGGTGGCGAGGAGAACGCCTTCACCGGCCGCGACTACACCGCCTATTTCCAGCAGCTGGAGAGGAGCCGCCTCGAGGTAAGCTTCGAGATGGAGGCGGACCGGATGCGCAACCTGCTGCTTCCGGAAGAGGAGTTCGCCCGCGAGGTCAAGGTGGTGATGGAGGAGCGGCGCATGCGCACCGAGGACCGCCCGGAATCACTCACCTATGAGCAGCTCAACGCCGCGGCATTCGTCAACAGCCCCTACCACCATCCCATCATAGGCTGGATGGAGGATCTGGAGAGCCTGGAGATCGCCGACCTGGCCGCCTGGTACCGGCGCTGGTATGCGCCCAACAACGCCACCCTGGTGGTGGTGGGGGATGTGGAACCCCGGCAGGTACGCGAGCTGGCCGAAAAACACTTCGGACCGATCCCACCCTCGGAGCTGAAGCCTCCCAAGCCGCGCGCCGAGATACGGCAGCGGGGGGAGCGGCGGGTGGTGGTGCGCGCCCCGGCGGAGCTCCCCTATCTGCTGATGGGCTACAAGGTGCCGGTGCTGAAGACCGCCGCCGAGGAGTGGGAGCCCTACGCCCTGGAGGTGCTTGCCGGGGTGCTGGACGGGGGTGACAGCGCCCGCCTGGCCAGGAACCTGGTACGCAAGCGCCAGCTTGCCGCCAGCGCCGGGGCCGGTTACAACCTCTACTCCATGCGTCAGGATCTGTTCCTGCTGGACGGTACTCCGGCCCGGGGCCACAGCGCCGCCGAGCTGGAAAAGGCGCTGCGCGAGGAGATCGAGCGGCTGAAGCGCGAACCGGTGAGCAGCGCGGAGCTGGCGCGCATCAAGGCGCAGGTGGTGGCCGGCAAGACCTACGAACAGGACTCCATCTTCTACCAGGCGATGCAGATGGGCACCCTGGAGACGGTCGGCCTGGGCTGGCAGCGGATGGATGAGTACAGTGACAGGGTGCTCGCCATCACCGCCGAGCAGCTGCAGAAGGTGGCGCGCAAATACCTGGTGGATGAGCGGCTGACGGTGGCGCGGCTGGAGCCGCTGCCGCTCGAGAACGGCAACGGCGGGAAAGGGCAGGGAGGTGAGCAGCATGAGGATCGGTAGTTTTATGGCGGTTCTGCCGCGCGCTGTGGCAAAAGCCGCCATCTGGTCGCTGGCCCTGCTGCTGCCCCTGGGGGGCGCCGTGGCCAGCCCCGATATCCAGCACTGGAAAACGGGCAACGGCGGCCGGGTCTATTTCGTCGCCGCCCCGCAGCTTCCCATGGTGGATGTGCGGGTGGTGTTCGATGCCGGCAGCGCCCGCGACGGGGAGTTGCCCGGCCTGGCCAGTATGACCAACGGCCTGCTGGATGCGGCCGCCGGCAAGCTGGATGAGGAGGCCATCGCCGAGCGTCTCGAGGGGCTCGGCGCCCAGCTCGGCAGCGCGGCCCTGCGGGACATGGCGATGGTAAGCCTGCGCACTCTCAGCGCTCCGGAGTATCTGGATCCGGCGCTGGAGATCATGTCCGCCATCCTCGCCCGGCCCGGCTTTCCGGAGAAGATATTCCAGCGCGAGCGCAAGCAGATGCTGATCGGCCTGCAGGCCGAGCAGCAGTCGCCCTCCGCTATTGCCCGCAAGGCCTTCTACCGCGCTATCTACGGGGAGCATCCCTACGCCATACCCGGTAGCGGGACCGAGGAGAGCCTGCAGGCCATGCAGCGGAGTGATCTGGCGCGATTCCACGAGCGCTACTACGTGGCCGCCAATGGGGTGGTAGCCATCGTCGGTGACCTGTCGCGCCAGCAGGCGGAGCGGCTGGCGGAACGGCTTATGACGGGGCTTCCCGAGGGGGAGCCGGCTCCCCCCCTGCCGAAGGTGAAACCGCTCGCCAGGGCAGTGGAGCGGAAAATTCCGTTCCCCTCCAGCCAGACCCACATCCTGGTGGGCCAGCCGGGCATGACGCGCACCGACCCCGACTACCTTCCCCTCTACGTGGGCAACCATATCCTGGGCGGCAGCGGGTTCGGATCACGCATCATGGCCGAGATCCGGGAGAAGCGCGGGCTGGCTTACAGCGCCTACAGCTTCTTCCGCCCCATGCGCCGCAAGGGGCCGTTCCAGATCGGCCTGCAGACCCGCAACGACAAGGCGGACGAGGCGCAGCGGGTTCTGCGGGAGACCCTGCAGGGTTTCATAGAGCAGGGCCCCACAGCCGCAGAGCTGGAGGCGGCCAAAAAGAACATCACCGGCGGCTTCCCGCTGCGCATCGACAGCAACCGGGACATCCTGGAGTACATCGCCATGATCGGTTTCTACAACCTGCCGCTGGACTATCTGGAGAGCTTCAACCGGCGTGTCGAGGCGGTCACCCTCGAGCAGATCCGGGACGCCTTCCGGCGCCGTGTCGATCCGAAACGGATGGCCACCGTCACGGTAGGTGGGGGTGAGTGAGCGTTCACAACCGGATCAGGATCATCGGTGGCCGCTGGCGCGGCCGCAAGCTGGGTTTTCCGGACCGTCCGGATCTGCGGCCGACCCCCGACCGGGTGCGTGAGACCCTGTTCAACTGGCTGCGGCCGGTGGTGGAGGGTGCGCGCTGCCTGGACCTGTTTGCCGGCAGCGGCGCTCTCGGCTGGGAGGCGCTGTCGCACGGCGCCGGGGAGGTGGTGATGGTGGAGCGCGATCGCCGGGTGGTGCGCCAGCTGCGCGAGAACAGGGAGCTGCTTGGCGCGGAAGGGGCGACCATCCGGCAGGGCGCGGCGCTGGACTATCTGGCGGGCAGCGGCGAGCCTTTCGATATCGTGTTTCTCGATCCACCGTTCCGGCAGGGGCTGCTGGGGGAGTGCGTGCGTGGTCTGGAGAGTGGCGGCTGGCTCTCTCCCCGCGCCTGGATCTACATGGAGTCGGAGATCGGCCTGCTGGAGCAGCTGCCCCTTCCGGCGGGATGGAGTATAGTGCGCAGCAGGAGCGCCGGCCAGGTGAGCTATAATCTGGCGCAACGCAATCTCCAGCTGGCCTGACACCATGACTACAGCCATCTACCCCGGAACCTTTGACCCCATCACCAACGGTCACTGTGACCTGGTGCTGCGCGCCGCCCGGATCTTCGACCAGGTGATCGTGGCAGTGTCCGACAGCAGCGCCAAGCAGCCCTGTTTCACCCTGGAGGAGCGGGTGGGGCTGGCGCGGGAGGCTCTGCGCGGGGTGGAGGGGGTGCAGGTGTGCGGCTTCGACACCCTGCTGGTGGAGTTTGCGCAGCAGCGGGGGGCGCGGGTGATCCTGCGTGGTTTGCGCGCGGTGTCGGACTTCGAGTACGAGATCCAGCTGGCCAGCGTCAACCGCCAGCTGGCACCGGATGTGGAGACCATGTTTCTGACCCCGGCGGAGCAGCACGCCTACATATCCTCCAGCCTGGTGCGCGAGATTGCGTCCCTGGGAGGGGATATTTCCACCTTCGTTCACGGCAGCGTGGAGCGTGCGCTGCGGGACAAGATGGGGTATAATCGATCGGCTTAGTCCGCGTGATATTTCAGGAGGTGTCCATGGCGCTGAAGATTACCGATGAATGCATCAATTGTGATGTCTGCGAGCCCGAATGCCCCAACGAGGCCATCTATCAGGGCGAGGAGATCTACGAGATAGATCCCGATAAGTGCACCGAATGCGTCGGACACTATGATACCCCTCAGTGCGTGGATGTCTGTCCGGTGGATTGCATCATCAAGGACCCCGAGCACGAGGAGGATCACGATACGCTGTACCAAAAGTATCTGAAGCTCACGGGAGGTGGGTAGCCGGACAGGGGCGGCCGTGGTTTGTTGCCGAAGCGGCGCAGTAACTATTCAGCTCGCCCCTGAGAACCGCCATTGCTGCGTTGCAAAATGCTCATTTACCCTCGTAAACTCCCGTTTTTCCCCTTGAACTGACCAATTTCAGGGGCGATCTGAACAGTTACCGGCCTGTTTCAATAACATGCTGAATAGTTACGCGGCGGAAAGATTTTGGCGGTCGGAATGAAACATTCGGGTTGCGCCGGATGGAGGGGGGAGCGTGCCAATGGCCATTGCCCGGCTTGGCAGGTGACAGAGCGGTAGGAGATGGTGCCGGAACCAATGTCTGATGCCTTGAAGAACTGGTTTTATTTTCTCACCGGGGCCGTTTTCCTGTTTCTTGCGAGGGTAAAGCACACCATTTACGGTTATTCCACTCCAAAGCCTTACTCCGTCGAACAGCTGGACAGGTGTATAGCGTATGACATAAAGGTCGTCGATGAGTGGCTGGAGCGCCTGTATGGATATCTCCCGGCCGCCGGGAGGGGTGGTTTTCTCACGGGTAAAAGGGTACTGGAGCTGGGGCCCGGCTCGGATCTGGGGGTTGGGCTGTATCTGCTGTCGATGGGGATCGAGGAGTACAACGCCGTCGATGTCAATGACCTGGTGGAGTCGGCTTCGGATGAGTTTTATGAGAGATTTATCGCCTATTTGCGAGACAACTTTGACGGCGTGGATCCCTCGTTTCTGAAGCGGGAGCTGGCCAGAACGAGATCGGGAGACAACGGAAGGCTGAACTACGTGTGCCGACCCGATTTCGATATTGTACAGGCCTTGGGCTCCCGCAAGATAGACATCATCTTCAGCCAGGCGGCTTTCGAGCATTTCGATGACATAGACAAGACCATTCAGGATATCAGCAGGGTGGCGGCAAAGGATGCGATAGCTGTTGTTCTGATAGATCTGCAAACCCACTCCAGGTGGATCAAGGACAAGGATCCAAACAATATATACAGATATCCAAAATGGTTCTATGACCTGTTCCACTTTCGGGGAATTCCCAACAGGGCAAGACCTTACCAGTACAAGGAGTCTTTTCAGAAACATGGCTGGAGGGACATAGTCATCGAGCCGGCGAGTGTGTTAAGCAGCGATATGCGCGGGTTCATGAACGGGCACTACAGCAAGGAGTTTGGCTGTGACAGGAATCAGATGGAGTATCTGTCAGTATGGTTGTGCGCGACGAAGGCTTGATTGGGGGTAACTATTCAGCTCACCCCTGAAATCCGCCGTTGCTGCGGCGGTGGGGGGGGTTCTCTCGCCCGGCCTTTTCCATCTATTTCAAAAGCCGTCTCCTCCTGGATGTTTCACCCAAAACTGGCTATGCTTTCAGCCCCTTGAGAGCCGTGGCCGACGACGCATGAACGAACAACGTATCCGCGAGATCCCCTACAACTACACCTCGTTCTCCGACCGGGAGATCGTGATCCGGTTGCTGGGCGAGGAGGCGTGGGAGGTGCTGCAGCGGCTGCGCGGTGAGCGGGTCACCGGCCGTTCGGCGCGGAT
>WFXP01000152.1 GCA_015490535.1 Gammaproteobacteria bacterium | reverse complement strand
GCCTCGTCTGCTTTCTTCACATGCAAGGCGTAGCGATCCGGTTCGGCATACACCGCCGCCGATCGGATACCCATCTCGGCGCAGGCGCGCACGATGCGGACGGCGATTTCACCCCGGTTGGCGATGAGGATCTTGCTGAAGGTTCTGTCTGGAAAGGTGTCGCTCACACTGGATACTCCCCCGGCTAGGACCCTTTCAAGGCAATAAATTCAGGATTCGGTTGGAGGGACGCTGAATCCCGATTGGGTCTTCCTCAAATCGTGTGGGTGAAATGGCAAATCACCGCGCAGCGGCTCCGTCCTTGACAGGCGGAATGCACGCCACATACTCGGTAACCAGAAGGGGATTGGGGCCATCTGGCCGGGGAGTGGCGGATATCCACCATGAGCGCAATTTGCGACAGGTCCGGCTATCCCAGAGTCTCCCCAATCCCCTTCTGCCGACCATCTTCCGGCATGCATTCCGCCTGTCAAGGATGATTTGCCATTTCACCCACACGATTTGAGGAAGAGCTTCCTGATTTATCACCTTGAAAGAGTACCAGTGGCAATATCGCAACGGCAGTGCATCCATGTCAAGTGGAGTTTCATTGGCCAGATAACTACAATGTGTAGCATGATTGTCTATGATCTCCTCTGCAACCAGGGGCATGACTTCGAAGGGTGGTTCGATGATGCCCGGGACTATGAGAAACAGCTCGGGGGCGGAATCCTCCAGTGCCCGGTGTGCGGCAGCGCGGAGGTGCGCAAGGTCCCCAGCGCCAGCCGCCTGAACCTCAAGCGCCCTGATGCGAACCAGCAGGAGGGCAAGCGCCGGCAAAAACTTCTGCAGATGGTCCAAGAACATGTGAAGCGAAATTACGAGGATGTGGGCAGCCGCTTCGCCGAGGAGGCGCGCAAGATGCATTACGGCGAACGGGAGCGGCGCAACATCCGCGGCGCGGCCAGCTGGGCGGAGTTCAAGGAGCTGCGCCGGGAGGGAATCGAGGCGATGCCGCTCCCGCTCCACTCCCCGTCCAAGGAGAAGCTGAACTGACGATTCAGGGCAGGCGGCCCGATTTCGCCTCCGAGGCATAGCGGTCGAACACCACCAGATCCCCCGCCTGATTGACGGTGTGAATTCCCAGCTCGCCCAGCTCGGGGCGCGGCTGGATCCGCATCACCTCCACCTCCTCGTAGGAGTCGCGATCCAGATGGCGGATCTCGTTGATGGAGAGGGCGTGACCGTAACATACCGAGCAGTCCTGGGCCGGTCGGTAGAGGCGTCCCCCGTGCTCGAACAGCGCTCCCGCGGGGCGCGCCGCGCGCACGTCGGATCGAACAGGATTACAGGGATGGGGGTGCCAGGGGCCCAGGGGGGTGTCGGCGTGGAACAGGGAGACCTCGTCCCAGGCATCCACCGATTCCAGCCCCAGGCTGACAAACATCCACCATCTTCCCCCCCGCTCCAGCAGGGTGGCATCCACCGCCTTGACCCCCTCCATGAGCACCTTGCAAAGCTCCCAGCGGTCCGGAAACGATACGCAGCGATAGAGCTCGATGGTGCGATTGGCCATCGTCTCGGGCAGCATGTAGAGCTCCCCCTGCCAGCGAAACAGAAACGGGTAGGAGAGGTGGTAGTCTCTCTCCAGCACGGTTACGGGCTCGCTTGAGCTGCCGTCACGCCGTACCTCCAGCACCCGCAGACGCCCCTTTCCCTCGGCATAGAGCAGCTCTTCAAAGAATATGTAGTACCGCCCCCCATGCCGCCAGGGGAAAGGATCGGCCCAGAACCCCTCTTTGGGCGGTGCGATCACGTGCAGCCCCTCCCGGTCCAGTCTCTCCCCTCCGAACCGGAACGCCAGGTCCCAGCGCCTGTTTCTGTCCACTCTGTTGCGGTAAACATCCCGGGCAAATCTGGCCATGAGGCGGGAGAAGGCGCGTGTTACGGGAATATTCTCCGGCACGCCGGATCCCCTGGGCCGGGGCACGGGGTCGGGAAGGCGGCACATGTCAGGGTCGAGGGCCCTGTCACCCAGCGCATGCAGCTGCTTCAGCTTGCGAACCGCAAACAGGGCGGTCTTGGTGTGCAGGTGGTTGGAGGCCAGACTCGGCGAGTGGGGATCTCCCGGGGCTACTGAACCGTAGATCTGCCGCTCGGCGCTGCCATGGTCCGCGCATATGTAGAGGCCTGAGGAGATGACCGGGATCCCCTCCACCACCTCCCAGAACGCAGGGGGAGGACCGGTTCCGAAGCGATAGGCCCACAGGCCATGCCTGGCAAGGCGTGGAATCTTTCCCCAGCACCCCTTGTCCCCGGCAAACAGCAGCACGTCAAGCTGCTGCTCCAGAATCCACTGCAGCGCCTCGTCGGAAAAGGTGGCGCCACCCGGGCCCGGCAGGATCTCGATCTCCCGTACCGGCCAGCCATTGAGCAAGCGGCTGGCGTCGGCTGGTTGCAGAACGTCGGCGTGTCCGAGAAATTTCCATCTGTCGAAGCGGCGGTATAACCGGTAGGCAAGATGGCGCCAGCCATCCCTCTCCCCTTCCGTCCCGACCGGCGGAGTGGAGCACAAGAACACGGCATGCACCTGGACAGCATCCAGGCGCCGCAGACGGCGGATCAGCTCATGCACCCAGCGTGGCTGTTGGATGGAGTCCAGCAGGAGTCCCAGGCGCAAGGGGGGATGCAATCCGATCCCCGTTTTCGCCAAATCCGGTTTTTTGGGAACGGTTACTGGGAAAGCTGCTCTCCTGTCCTTGCTATTACCCCTCAAAGGGGATGGCTACAATGACACCGATAGTGGGTCTTCGCCAAATGGTGTGGGTAAAATGGTAAATCAGTGGATGTTCGCCAGTCCCCGGCCAGGCAGCACCAATCCCCTCCTGGTTACCGGGTATGGCGTGCATTCTGCCTGTCAAGGAGGGAGCCGCCACGGCGATTTACCATTTTGCCCACACGATTTGAGGAAGACCTTCCTGATTTATCACCTTGAAAGGGTACTAGTGGTTGCCGTACCAATGGCATTGTCTATTATCCTTTCCGGGGGACAGGCAGAACGCAAAAAATCCTTGAACTGTTACGTGGAAACTCACCCGGCCCGTTTTTCGGGTTAACCTGATCCCCGGCTCGCTACTATACCGTTTTGACACGATGGCAGGTAGAGACACCTCCCTCCCTCACCGGAAGCAACGGGAAGAGTGTGGCATATTCACCATCTCACTGGACTTCGAACTGTTCTGGGGCTTGCGTGACCTACTGACCTTGGAGGAGTGCCGCGCCACCCTGCTTGGTGCGCGGCGCGCGATTCCGGAGATCCTCGCCCTGTTCGCGGAGCGCGGGATCCACGCCACCTGGGCCACCGTGGGATTTCTGTTCTGCTCAGGCCGGGAGGAGCTGCTGGAGAGCCTGCCGGAGCAGCTGCCCTCCTATAGCAACCGCTCACTCTCCCCGTATGCCGCCATCGCCGCTACGGGAGACAGCGAGCGGGAAGATCCGCTGCACTACGCCCCCTCCCTGGTGGAGCTGATCGCCTCCCATCCTGGTCAGGAGCTGGCAACCCACACCTTCTCCCACTACTACTGCCTCGAACCGGGGCAGACCATCGATACCTTCCGGGCCGATCTGGAGGCGGCACGGCGCGTCGCCAGCCGGCGGGGGGTGGAGCTGCGCAGCCTGGTGTTCCCGCGCAACCAGTTCAACCGTGACTACCTGCAGGTGTGCCGGGAGCTGGGTATCGTCGCCTATCGGGGAAACCAGCGCAGCTGGATGTACCGACCCACCACCGGCGAGGAGCCCGCCATACGGCGCGCCGCCCGTCTGGCCGATGCCTATCTGAACCTGACGGGCCACAACGGACACCCTGCCCCCGCGCCGCATACCGGCCCGCCGGTCAACGTGCCGGCGAGCCGCCTGCTGCGGCCGGTGGCGGCACCCTTGGGAGCGCTGGAGACCCTGCGGCTGCGCCGCATCACCGGGGAGATGGAGCATGCGGCGCGTAACGGACTCATCTACCATCTGTGGTGGCATCCGCACAATTTTGGCACCGATGTGGCTGCCAACATCGCCTTTCTACGCAGGATCCTGGAGCATTTCGAGGTGCTGGAGCAGCGCTACGGCATGCGCTCCCTGAACATGGCCGAGATCGCGCGGCGGAGGCTGCCGCATTGAGGCTGCACCACCCCCACCCGTGGGAGGTATCCCCCGGGGAGGCGACAGCCATCCAGGAGCGGTTGCGCCATCTGGTGCGTCTCGAAGATTGCATGGGTGAGGTGCGGCGGGTAGCGGGAACCGACGTGGGGTTTGAGCGGGGCACCGCCGTTACCCGCGCCGCGGTGGCGGTGCTGTCGCTGCCCGGGCTGGAGCTGCTGGAGTGCGCCGTCGCGCGGCGGCCGACCAGCTTTCCCTATGTTCCCGGCCTGCTGTCGTTTCGCGAGATACCGGCGATCCTGGAGGCGCTGCAGAAACTGGAGCGACCGCCGGATCTGCTGCTCGTGGACGGGCAGGGCACGGCCCATCCGCGCCGCTTCGGCATCGCCTCCCATCTGGGAGTGGTCACTGGGATCCCCTCGGTCGGTGTCGCCAAGAGCCGCCTGATCGGCTGGCACGGTGAGCCTCCCGACGAACGGGGCGCCTGGACACCTCTGCAAGAGGGAGAGGAGACGATCGGTGCGGTGCTGCGCAGCCGCAAGGGAGTCAGGCCCATCTATGTATCCCCGGGCCACTGCGTGACCCTGGAAAGAGCGCTGGAGTATGTCATGAGGTGCGTCACCCGCTACCGTCTCCCGGAAACCACCCGCCAGGCTCACCGCCTGGCATCTGGGACTTGAAAGGGAAACGGGGAGTTGGTTATCATTGAACGACAATAATCAATCATTTATCCAGTCTAATCAGGTAATCATAATATATGAGAAAAGTTAAAAAGGCCGTATTCCCGGTTGCGGGGCTGGGTACCCGCTTTCTGCCAGCCACCAAGGCCAATCCCAAGGAGATGCTGCCGGTGGTGGACAAGCCCCTCATTCAGTACGCGGTGGAGGAGGCGGTCGCCGCGGGGATCAAGGAGCTGATTTTTGTCACCAGCAGCAGCAAGCGCGCCATCGAGGACCATTTCGACAAGAACTACGAACTGGAGTCCAAACTGGAGCTGGAGGGCAAGTATGAGCTGCTGAAGACGGTCCAGGACATCGTGCCCAAGGGGGTGGTCTGTCTCTATGTGCGCCAGCCGGAGGCGCTGGGGCTGGGGCATGCGGTGCTCTGCGCCCGACCGCTGGTGGGCCAGCAGCCGTTTGCCGTGATCCTGGCGGACGACCTGATCAAGAGCGAGGGGCCGGGCTGCCTCAGCGAGATGGTCAAGGCGTTCTCCTACCATGGAGGCAGCATCCTCGGCGTGGAGGAGATCCCCATCTCGGAGGCTGACAAGTACGGCATCGTCTCCACCACCTCCCTGGATGAGCGGATCAGCCGCGTGGATGCCATCGTGGAGAAGCCCAGGCCGGAGAAGGCTCCCTCCAACCTGGCGGTGGTGGGGCGCTACATCCTGTCACCGGTCCTGTTCGATCTGCTGGAGAGGGTGGAAAAGGGTGCCGGGGGGGAGATCCAGCTCACCGACGCCATCGCGGAGCTGCTCCACCACGAGCAGGTGCTCTCCTACCGTTTTACCGGCGAGCGCTACGACTGCGGCAGCAAGCTGGGCTATCTGCAGGCAACGGTGGAGTTCGCCCTGGATCACCCGGAACTCAGCGATGCGTTCCGCGACTACCTGCGCAACGTATCCGGCTGCGACACGCCTCCCATCGCCTCGGTGGGGTAGTGAGCCCTCTGCGCTGCCGGCCGGAGGGCAGCTGTTCGGCATAATCTGAAACGGGCTGGTAGCTGTTCAGGGGTGAGCTGAATGGCTGCGCCGGAGGGGGGGTCACCCCTCCTTCCAGCCAGCCAGAATCTCCATGCAGATCTCCTGCATCTCCTGCACCCGCCGGGGTGAATCCGCCTCGTTGTAGCAGCGCAGCTCCGGTGCATTGCCGGAGGGGCGCAGATGGACCACCTCGCCACCCCGGAAGGTGATGCGCAATCCGTCGGTGGAATCTATATTGTCCACCTCGCCGAAGTGGCTCCCGAACAGCCCGGCTATCCGGCGCCGCGCCATCCGTTCCTGACCGGCAGGATTCAGCCAGGCCAGCCGGGAGCTGCTCAGCTCGGCGGGAAACTGCTTCACCCGATCGCTGGCGGTAAAGCGCCGCGGCAACCGCTCCAGCAGCTGCGATATGGTGCAACCCTCCCGACGTGCCAGCAGCAGCACCCCGAGGATGACGACTACGGCATCCCGGGTGGGCAGGGC
>WFXP01000151.1 GCA_015490535.1 Gammaproteobacteria bacterium | reverse complement strand
GGCCCGGAAACCGAGCCGCCCGCCCGCCACCACCATGGTGCGGATCAGGATGTTCAGATCCATGCTGCCGTCCAGGTTCAGATAGCCCATGGAGCCGGTGTAGGCGCCCCGCCCGCTCCCCTCCAGTTCGGCGATGATCTCCATGCAGCGCACCTTGGGACAGCCGGTGATGGTGCCCCCGGGAAACACCGCGCGTATCACCTCCCCCGGGGTGATCCCGGAGCGCAGCCTGCCCCGTATATTGGAGACGATATGGTGCACGTGGGCGAAACTCTCCAGCACCATCAGCTCGTTGACCTGGATGCTGCCGGGGCGGCACACCCTGCCCAGGTCGTTGCGCTCCAGATCGATGAGCATCACATGCTCGGCGCGCTCCTTGGGGTGGGAGAGCAGCTCGCTGGAGTAGGCCAGATCCCGGCCCCTGGAGCTCCCGCGCGGTCGCGTGCCCGCGATGGGGCGGGTTTCAACCACCCCGTTCCGCACCTTTACCAGGCGCTCCGGTGAGGAGCTCATGACAGCCAGCCCCTGGAACAGGGCGAGACCGGCAAACGGCGCCGGATTGGTGCGCCGCAGGTTGCGGTAGAGCTGCGTCACGCCCGCCCCCCCGCTGCTCCAGGGAGCGGACCAGAGGCGCGACAGGTTGGCCTGGAAGATATCCCCGTCGATGACATACTGCCGGGCCCTCTCCACGGCGCGCAGGTAGCGCTGCGCCGGCTCTTCGCTCACCGATACGGGAGGCGCCCCCGCGGGTCGGCCGGAGGAGGAGGTGGAGGCCTCCAGATCGGCCGCGAGAACATCCAGCAACGGCTCCCGGCCCGGCTCCGCCACCAGGTAGCAGCGCCTCTCCCGGTGATCGCGGACAACGGCGGCGGGAATACGGGTGGCGAACGCAACCGGCTGGGGCTCCGCGCAGCGCGGCAGCTGCAGACGGGGCTCTATCTCCCCCGCCAGCTCATAGCCGAGAAACAGAAACCAGCCACCGGTGAAGGGAAGCTCCCGTACCTTCCCGTGATGGCGGTACTCCCGTCTCCACCAGCCATCAAGGGCGGTCAGAAAGGTCTGCCCCCCGGCGGCGGCCGCCCCCCCCTCGAGCCGCCCGTCGTGACCCAGGGCCAGGCTCTCGCCGGGGAACGCAAACAGGATGTCGTAGCGTGAATGGCCGGTGCCGTGGGCGACACTCTCCAGCAGGCAGGGGTAGCGCTGCGGATGTGCCTCGTGCAGGGGCAGCAGATCCCCGTACCACCGCAGGGCGCGGACGGTGGCGGCGGTTGAGAGACTGTTTGCCATTGGCTCTGCACCCGCCCAGGGGCGCCCTGCCCCTTCCGGTTCAGATCCTGCGGAACACCAGGGTACCGTTGGTGCCGCCAAAACCGAACGAGTTGGAGATCGCCACCTCGATCTTCATCTCCTGCGCGGTATGGGGCACATAGTTCAGATCGCACTCCGGATCGGGATGGTCCAGATTGATGGTGGGGGGCGCCACCTGATCCCGGATGGCCAGGATGCTGAATATCGCCTCGATTCCGCCCGCCGCCCCCAGCAGATGGCCGGTCATGGATTTGGTGGAGCTCATCGCCAGCCGGTAGGCGTGCTCTCCGAAGGCCGCCTTGGTGGCCAGGGTCTCCGCAATGTCCCCCGCGGGGGTGGAGGTTCCGTGCGCATTGATATAGTCCACCTGCGTTGGCTCCACCGCGGCGTTACGCATGGCGTTCTCCATACAGCGCCGGGCCCCCTCCCCCCCTTCGGAAGGGGCGGTCATGTGGTAGGCGTCGCCACTCATGCCATAGCCGGCCAGCTCGGCGTAGATCCGCGCCCCCCGCTCGCGGGCGTGCCGGTACTCCTCCAGCACCAGCACACCGGCACCGTCGCTGAGCACGAAGCCATCCCGCTCCCGGTCCCAAGGGCGGCTGGCGGCGGCCGGATCCTCGTTGCGCGTGGAGAGGGCGCGCGCCGCCCCGAACCCGCCCAGGCCACAGGGCGAGGTGGCCATCTCGCTGCCGCCCGCCAGCATCACGTCCGCATCCCCGTATTCGATGATGCGCGCCGCGTCGCCGATGGAGTGGGTGCCGGTGGCGCACGCGGTCACCAGGGAGATGTTGGGCCCCTTCAGGCCATACCTGATGGAGACGTGGCCGGAGATCATGTTGATGATGTTGGCCGGGACGAAGAAGGGCGAGATCTTGCGCGGCCCCCCTTTTATGTAGGCGGCGTGCCCCTTCTCGATGCCAGGCAGGCCGCCGATCCCGGAGCCGATGGCTACCCCGATCCGTTCCGCGTTCCGCTCGGTGATCTCCAGCCCCGCATCCTGGAGCGCCTCCTCAGCGGCGGCTATCCCGTAGTGGATGAAGGGATCCATCTTGCGCGCCTCCTTGGCAGGCATGTAGCGGGTGACATCGAATCCCTTCACCGAACCGCCAAAACGGGTGGAGAACGGTGTGGTGTCGAAGTGGGTGATGGTCTCCACACCGCTGTTGCCCTCGAGTATGTTGCGCCATGAGGTGGCCACGTCCAGGCCCACGGGAGAGACCATGCCCAGCCCGGTTACCACCACTCGCCGTCTAGCCAAAACCCGGATCCTCCCGCTCCCGATATCGCTATACAATGCAAAAGGCCGCGCATACCATCTTAGTACTCTTTCAAGGTAAAAAATCAGGATTCAGCGTCCCTGTGGTGTTTCGCGGCAAGGCGCAGTGCGCAGGCAATGGTTGTTCCCCTGTCAAGCACTGCAACGCCGCGGCGGAACACCACAGGGACGCCCGAAGGGTTGGTCTGTCAGCGTCCATGGCGGCGTTGCTGGAATACATCCCTGTATTCCACCCTTCGGGGTCGCTCCGCGCTCCCAATCCACTCCCGGTGGGTTGGTGCTCCTCTTGCAAAGGGCGACGGCCATTCGCTGCGAGGAGCGCCTTGCCCTGAACGCTGACAGACCAACTGAATCCTGATTTATTACCTTGAAAGAGTACTAGCGGTATCGCGGCCCTGCATGGGTGTTACGATCAGGCTTGATGCGCGTTGATGTAGTCAACTGCCTGCTGCACGGTGGTTATCTTCTCCGCCTCCTCATCGGGAATCTCGGTATCGAACTCCTCCTCCAGTGCCATTACCAACTCAACCGTATCGAGAGAGTCTGCACCCAGATCGTCCACGAACGAGGCGTTTTCGGTTACCTCCTCCTCTTTGACTCCCAGCTGTTCGGCGACGATCTTCTTGACACGATCTTCGATAGTACTCATACGAATTTGTCCTCTTGGTATATTCCCGGGCACTCTTGCCAACCTGCATCTCCCGCCGGACCTCCACCGTTCCCGTCCCGCGGTGCAACCCCGCTCTCCCTGACTCCGAGCGGCTGCGGGAGGCGCGCCGGCGCTGCGCGGGGTATTGTATTGCAAAGCTCCAGCCGATACCAGTACTCCGCCAGAGCCGAACCTGCCGAATATCAAGCCATGTACATTCCACCATTGACGTGCAGCGTCTCGCCGGTGATATAGCCCCCCCCCGGGGAGGCCAGGAACACCACCGCGGCGGCTATCTCCTCCGCGCTGCCCAGGCGGTTCAGGGGGATCTGGCCCAGCAGCGCCTGCCGGTGCTCATCCGGCAGGGCTCGCGTCATGTCGGTGTCTATGAAGCCGGGCGCGATGGTGTTGACGGTTATCCCACGCGCGCCGGCCTCCCGGGCCAGCGCCCTGGTGAACCCCATCACCCCCGCCTTCGCGGCCGCGTAGTTGGTCTGCCCGGCGTTGCCCATGGCGCCCACCACCGAGGCGATGTTGATGATGCGTCCCTTGCGCATGCGGCTCATGCTGCGCAGGCAGGCGCGCGACAGCCGGAATACCGAGCTGAGGTTGGTGTCGATGATCTGCTGCCACTCCTCGTCCTTCATGCGCAGCAGCAGGTTGTCCCGGGTTATGCCGGCATTGTTGACCAGAATGGTCGGCATGCCGAACCGCTGTTTCATCTCCTCCAGGGCCGCGTCGATGGAGTCCTGACGCGCCACATCCATCACCAACCCGCACCCCTCAACGCCGGCGGCGGCCAGCCCCGCACCGATCCGCTGCGCCCCTTCGGCGCTGGTGGCGGTGCCCACCACGGTGGCCCCGGCCTCTCCCAGCGCCGCGGCGATGGCCTTGCCTATCCCGCGGCTGGCGCCGGTCACCAGGGCGATCTCATCCTTCAATGGCATTTTGCAGACTCTCCTCGTCGAATACCGGACAAACGATCATGCTGCGCTCGATGCGGCGGTTCAGCCCCGCCAGCACCTTGCCGGGACCGCACTCCACCACTCTCTCCACCCCCTCGGCGGCCAGCAGGCGGATGGTATCCACCCAGCGCACCGGGCTGTAGAGCTGCCGCACCAGGGCGTCGCGAATGGCCTCCGGTCGGCTCTCCATCCGGACATCCACGTTGTTGATCACCGGAATCCCGGGAGCGCGTATGGGAACACCCGCCAGCCGCTCCTCCAGCCTGCGGGCGGCCTGCCGCATCAGGGAGCAGTGGGAGGGAACGCTGACTGGCAGCAGGACGGCGCGCCTGGCACCCTCCTCCCTGGCCAGATCCACCGCCCGCCGCACGGCCCCGGCCGTGCCCGCCACCACCACCTGGCCCGGAGAGTTGAAGTTGACCGCCGCCACCACCTCTCCCGCCGCCGCCTGCTCGCACAGCCGGATAACCCGAGAGTCCTCCAGCCCCAGGATGGCGGCCATGGCACCCTCTCCGGGCGCCACCGCCTCCTGCATGTAGCGGCCGCGATCACGCACCAGCTCCACCGCGGCGGCAAACTCCAGCGCACCAGCACATACCAGGGCGGTATACTCGCCAAGGCTGTGGCCCGCCATGAACGCCGGGGCGGACCCGCCCCGCTCCTGCCAGAGGCGCCACAGCGCCACTCCGGCGGCCAGCATGGCCGGCTGGGTGTTGCGGGTGTCGTTCAACCGCGCCTCGGGACCCCTCTCCACCAGCTCCCACAGATCTAGATCCAGGACTGCGGAGGCCTCGGCAAAGGTCTCCCTGACCTGCGGCAGACCGGAATCGAAACCAGCCAGCATGCCAACCGACTGGGAACCCTGTCCTGGAAATACTAAAGCCAACGACATCAGATTGTTATCCTGTCTGTCTCGTTCAATACTTCAGCAGCGCCGACCCCCAGGTAAATCCGCCCCCGAACGCCTCCAGCATTACCGTGTCTCCGCGCCGGATGCGTCCGTCCCGCACCGCCTGATCCAGCGCCAGGGGTATGGATGCTGCCGAGGTGTTGCCGTGCCGGTCCACCGTCACCACCACGCGCTCCATGGGCATCTTCAGCTTCTTCGCCGTGGCGGAGATTATACGTATGTTGGCCTGGTGAGGCACCAGCCAGTCGATGTCGCTCTTCTCCAGCCGGTTAGCGGCGAGGGTCTCGTCCACGATGCGTCCCAGCGTGTTGACCGCCATGCGGAATACCTCGTTGCCACGCATCTGGATGTAGCCGCGACCATCGTCGGGATCGGGAAACCTCCGCGAAACCCCGCCGGGGACCGTGAGCAGATCCTTGTAGAAACCGTCGGCATGGAGGTGGGTGGAGAGGATTCCCGGTTCGCTGGAGCGCTCCAGCACCACGGCGCCAGCCCCGTCGCCGAACAGCACGCATGTGGCGCGATCGCTCCAGTCCACGATACGGGAGAGGGTCTCGGCGCCGACCACGAGGGCATGTCTGATGCCGCCGCGCATGAAGCGGTCCGCCACCCCGAGGGCGTAGATGAAGCCGGTGCATACCGCCTGGATATCAAAGGCGGGACAGCCGTGGATGTTGAGGCGCTCCTGGAGCAGGCAGGCGGTGCTGGGAAATATGCGGTCCGGGGTGGTGGTCGCCACTATGATCAGATCGATCTGGTCCTTGTCGACCCCCGCGGCGGCGATCGCCTGCCGGGCGGCCTGTTCCGCCAGGTCACAGGTGGTCTCCTCCTCCGCGGCCACGCGCCGCTCGCGGATCCCGGTGCGCTCCGTGATCCACTGATCGCTGGTGTCCACCATGTTCTCCAGATCGTGGTTGGTGAGGATCTTTTCGGGCAGGTAGCTGCCGGTGCCCGCTATGCGTGAATAGCTCAATTATCTGTCCCTGTCTATGCGCCGGAGCCTACCAGCAGGTTCTCCAGGCGGGCCTCGATCTTGCCGGGCACCCCCTTGTTCACCTCCAGCATCGCCTCGCGGATGGCGTTGCCGAAGGAGAAGCTGTCGGCGTTGCCGTGGCTCTTGATCACTATGCCGCGCAGTCCCACCAGACTGGCGCCGTTGTAGGTGCGGTGATCGATCCTGGCGCGCAGGCGGTTCATGACCGGCTTGGCCACCAGCGCCGCCAGGCGCGACAGCAAGGTGCGCCGGAACTCCTGGCGCAGGAAGTGGGCGATCAGCCTGCCCACCCCCTCGGTGGTCTTGAGCATCACGTTTCCTACGAAGCCGTCGCACACCACCACGTCCACGCTGCCCTTGAAGATGTCGTCACCCTCCACGAAGCCCGCGTAGTTGAGCCCGCTCTCCGCCAGCAGGCGTCCCGCCTCCTTGACCACCTCGTTGCCCTTGATCTCCTCCTCTCCGATATTGAGCAGGCCGATGCTGGGGGACGGGTTGCCGTCCACGGCGCTGGCGAGCTCCGCGCCCATCACCGCAAACTGGAACAGGTGTTCGGGGCTCAGATCCACGTTGGCGCCCAGATCCAGCACATGCACATGGCCCTCAATGGCCGGCAGGGCCGTACAGATCGCGGGCCGATCCACCCCCGGCAGGGTCTTGAGCACGAAGCGCGCAATGGCCATCAGGGCGCCGGTGTTGCCCGCACTGACGCAGGCCTGGGCACTGCCCTCCTTCACCAGGTTGATGGCCACCCGCATGGAGGAGTCCCTCTTGTTGCGCAGGGCGTGGGAGGGGAGATCGTCCATCTCCACCTGCTGCGAGGCGTGGACTATCTGCAGGCGGGCGTGGGGTCCGGCTCCATGTTTCTCCAGAAGCTGCTGCAATATCTCCCGGTTGCCCACCAGAATTATGGAGAGAGAGGGGGTCTCCTCCATAAGCTTCAGAGCCGCGGGCACGGTGACCGATGGACCATGGTCCCCTCCCATGGCATCCACGGCTACCGTACACTCCCCGGTCACAAGACGATTCACGGTCCCTACGGCACCAGCGGCAGGCGAAAACAGATACGCCCCATGGGAGGGGCGTATGCGGGCAGTCCGGCGGGAAAGGCAGAACTCATGTCAGAAAGCCACTCCTCCATCTGCACAGGCAGGGGTTCGACAGCCGGCCCGGAACGGCACCGGTCCCGCCGCGCAGCCGGCCGGATTCACTCCTCTCCGATACCGGCCAGCTTGCGGCCCCGGTAGTAACCGTCCGCGGTCACATGGTGGCGCCGGTGGGTCTCGCCACTGGTGGGATCGGTGGAGAGGGTGGGCCCCTTCAGGGCGTCATGGGAGCGGCGCATGCCGCGCCGGGAAGGGGTTTTCTTGTTCTGCTGTACAGCCATTGGTGCTTACTCCTGAACTATTACCATCATTGCTTCTCGCCACGCGCTGCCAGCCCGGCCAGTACCGCAAACGGGCGCTGCCGGCCGCTCCCGGCCTCCCGCCCGCCGCCGCCATAGGGTGGCTGCAGGCACTCGCCCGCCGGATGTCTCGGTACCAGCGGCAAGGAGAGCAGCAGCTCGTCCTCCACCAGGGCATGCAGATCCATCTCCCGCTGCTCCACCAGAAACGGCTCGAACCGATCCGGCAGCAGGGGCTCCTCACCAGCACTGCGCACCAGGCCCAGCAAGAAGCGGCTCCCGAGAGGCAGATCCAGGGGTGCCATGCAGCGCTGGCACAGCACCACCAGCTCGGTATCCAGCTCACCGCGCAGGTAGTGAACCCCCTCCTCCACTCCAAAGCGGAGAGATATCTCCACGCGCCGCCCGGCCCTGTGCACGGCCGAGAGCAGTCGCTGGAACTCGGATGGATCTATCCGCCCGGTGTAACTCTTCCCGGCCGCGGCCAGTTGGTACAGATCCGCGGCTCGTGGCAGGCTTGAGAGCATAAGAGGTGCATTGTATGGCCTAACCTTTCTGCTGTAAAGGGAGCGCGGGCAGGCCTCCCTGTGCGGGGGAGGGTTTCACTCCTCCACCCATCTCTGCAAGGCGGTTATGATGGCGGCGGCCTGATCCCTGCTGGAGATGTTGAACTTCGAGCGCTGCTGGTACTCGCCGTTGCGCTTCTGGTAGCGGCGGATGGTATAGCGGTCGGGGCCGTACTCCTGCTTTCTGCGATCCCACTCCTGGTAACGGTAGATCACCGTCGCCCAGGCACCCCTGGAGAGGATCTCCCGATCCAGCTCCTTGACCACCCTGATACCATCCTCGCTGTAGTCAATGCTCAGCTCATCTACTGTTTCTGCCATGTTTGTCCCGTTTTTCAGTCTGATATAGCGGTCTGCTGATCCCGGCTCTGGATTTTGACAGGCTTCAGTCTCCAGATCTCCTCATTGTACTCCTGCATGGTGCGGTCGGTGGAGAATTTTCCGCTGCAGGCGGTGTTGAGAATGCTCATGCGGGTCCATCTCTCCTGGTCGAGATAGGTCTCCGCCGCCCTGCGCTGGGCATCCACGTAGCTACGGAAGTCCGCAGCCACCACCCAGGGGTCCTGGGGGCTGCGGATGGAGCGGATTACGGGCTCGAACAGCCCCGGCTCGAACCGGCTGAAGTGGCCACTCTCGAGCAGCCGCATCACCCGGCCAAGCTCTTCATCGGCGGCGATGATGGCGTCGGGATTGTAGCTGGCGCGTACCGCCTCCACCTCCGCTGCGGTGAGGCCGAACAGGAAGAAGTTCTCCTCCCCCACCTCCTCGCGGATCTCTATGTTGGCGCCATCCAGGGTGCCGATGGTGATAGCGCCGTTCATCATGAACTTCATGTTGCCGGTGCCGGAGGCCTCCTTGCCGGCGGTGGAGATCTGCTCCGAGAGATCGGTGCCGGGGCAGATGATCTCCATGGCCGATACCCGGTAGTTGGGCAGAAACACCACCTTGAGCAGCTCCCCCACCTGGGGATCCCCGTTGACCACCCCGGCCACGTTGTTGACCAGCTTGATGATCAGCTTGGCCATCGCGTAGCCCGGAGCGGCCTTGCCCCCGATGATCACGCAGCGCGGAACCCAGCCGCCGGTATCCCCCCGCTTTATGCGATCGTAGAGATGGATTACGTGCAGAACGTTCAGGAGCTGGCGTTTGTACTCGTGCATGCGCTTTACCTGCACGTCAAACATGGCCTCCAGGGGCAGGCGCACCCCGCACTCCGCCTCCACCAGGGCCGCCAGGCGCTCCTTGTTGACCCGCTTCACGGCGCGCCAGGCGGCCCGGAACCCTTCGTCCGCGGCCAGTGGCGCCAGTCTCTTCAGCTGTCTCAGATCCACCTTCCACTGTTCGCCGATATTCTCGCTGATCAGCTCGGCAAGCGCCGGATTGCAGCCGGCGAGCCAGCGGCGCTGGGTGACGCCGTTGGTCTTGTTGTTGAACTTCTCCGGCCACAGCTCGTGGAAATCCCGGAACAGACCCTCCACCAGCAGGCGGGAGTGGAGCGCGGCCACGCCGTTCACCGAGTAGCTGCCCACGATGGCCAGATAGGCCATGCGCACCTGGCGCTCCGGCCCCTCCTCGATGATGGACATGCGCCGCAGCCGCTCCCCGTCCCCCGGCCAGCGGGCCGCCACCTGGGCCAGGAAACGGGCGTTGATCTCGTAGATGATCTCCAGCAGGCGCGGCAGCAGGCGCTCGAACATGCGCACCGGCCAGCGCTCCAGCGCCTCCGGCAGCAGGGTGTGGTTGGTGTAGGCCATGGTGTTGCTGGTGATCCGCCACGCCTCGTCCCACCCCAGGCCATGCTCGTCCATCAGCAGGCGCATCAGCTCGGCGACGGCGCAGGCGGGGTGGGTGTCGTTGAGCTGGAAGCTGTTGTTCTCCGCAAACTTGCTGAAGTCGTTGCCGTAGCTGCGCACCCAGCGCACCAGCACATCCTGCAGGCTGGCGGAGGCCAGGAAGTATTGCTGGCGCAGGCGCAACTCCTTGCCGTTCTCGCTGGCATCGTTGGGGTAGAGCACCATGGTGATATTCTCCGCGGCGTTCTTGGCGGCCACCGACTCCGGATAGCTGCCGGCGTTGAACTCTCCCAGATCAAACACGTCGGTCGCCGCGGCGCGCCACAGGCGCAGGGTGTTCACCACGCCGTTGCGGTAGCCGGGGATGGGGACATCGTAGGGAACCGCCAGCACGTCGTTGGTATCCACCCAGCGCACCCTGCTGCGCCCCTCACCATCCCGGTAGTGCTCGCTGCGCCCGCCAAAATGGATCCGCTTGGTGTGTTCGGGCCGCTCTATCTCCCACGGATTGCCGTCCCGCAGCCAGTGGTCCGGCTCCTCCACCTGGTAGCCGTTCTCCAGCAGCTGGCGGAACATGCCGTACTCGTAGCGGATCCCGTAGCCCATCACCGGCAATCCCAGGGTGGCGCAGCTGTCCAGAAAACAGGCCGCGAGCCGCCCCAGCCCGCCGTTCCCGAGACCGGCATCCATCTCCACCTCGGCCAGCTCCTCCAGATTCAGGCCCAGCTCGTAGAGCGCCCGCCCCACCTCGTCGGTGATCCCCAGATTGAGCATGGCGTTGCCCAGGGCCCGCCCCATGAGAAACTCCATGGAGAGATAGTAGGCATGCTTGCACTCCCTGGTCCGGGCCGCGTATTTGGACTGTTTCCAGCGCTCCATCAGCCGATCACGCAGCGTCAGCACCAGCGCCTTGTAGGGGTAGTGGGTCGACAGGCAGTCCCCGTCACATCCCAGCGTATAGTTGTAGTAACGCCGGAAATCGTCGGCCAGGGTGGCCACATCCATGCCCAGGGGCGGCAGCTCCGTGAGCAGGGGGCTGGGGTTGTTACGGCATACAGGTTTCAGTTGCATAGGTGGTTCCGTCTTGCAGGTCGCTCAAAAGGGCACGGCGGCATACTCTAGTACTCTTTCTAGTACTCTTTCAAGGTGATAAATCGGGAAGGCCTTCCTCAAATCGTGTGGGTGAAATGGTAAATCACCGCGTAGCGACCCCCTCCTTGACAGGCGGAGTGCACGCCACAAACTCGGTAGCCAGAAGGGGATTGGGACCCTCTGTCCGGGGAGTGGCGGATATCCACCACCTGCGCCGATTGCAACTGGTTCGGCTATCCCAAACTCTCCCCAATCCCCTTCTGCCGACCATCTTCCGGCGTGCATTCCGCCTGTCAAGGGTGATTTACCATTTCAGTAACTATTCAGCATGGTATCGAAACATGCTGGTAACTGTTCAGATCGCCCCTGAAATTCGTCAGTTCAAGGCGAAAAATGGGACGCGGAGTTTACGAGTGTAAATGACCATTTTTCAACGCAGAAATGGCGGATTTCAGGGGTGAGCTGAATAGTTACCCATTTCACCCACACGATTTGAGGAAGAGCCAATCAGGATTCGCATCCCCCAGCTGAATCATAATTTATTACCTTGAGAGGTACTGCACGAAACAGGGCTCATGCCGGGAAAAAGTCGATGGGATAGGTAACAGTAACCGTATCCACCGCCTTGCGCCCGAAATTAAACATCTTGATGCGCTGCACCAGCTTCCTCTCCAGTGACCTGTTGTTAAGCTCGCTGGAGACCACCTTGACCGCAGTCACCTTGCCCGAGGGAGCGATGGTGATCCTGAGCACCAGCTTGCCCTGAAGGTCCGGGTCGCGGCGCAGGGCGCGGTTGTATATGGCGAAGATGGCCCCCTTGTTCTTGTCGAACACCATCTGGATCTCGGACATGCCGCGTCCCGCCCTGCGCTTGCCGGCCTTTTTCACCGCACCCTGCTGGCCGCCTTTAGCCAGTTTGCTCTGCTGGCGCGCCTGGAGCCTGGTGCTCCCCACGTCGCGATTCAACTTGCCGGTGGCGACCCCGCCGCTACCCTGCGTAACCCCGGCGGTCAGGACGGCTGTGTCCACCTTTGGCGCCGCCGCCTCGGGAGGGGCGCCCTTACGGGTCACCGGCCGCTTGAGCAGCTCACTCGCCGCGGGACCTTCGTCCATCAGCGCGGAGAGATCGTCGCTCATGGCCAGCAGACCGGTGGAGCGCGCCTTCTCGCGCGCCCGGGCCTCCCTGGCGCTGGCCGGCTCCTTGATCTTCGGCGGCGCCCGCTTGATCACTGCCGGCTCGGGCTTCGGTTCTGGTTTGGGTTTGGGCTTCGCCTTTACTGCCGGCTTGGGCGGGGGCTTCGGCTTCGGTTTTGGCTTGGCCTCCACCACTTGCGGGGGCGGGGGCGGTTTCTTCTCCAGAATCAGCTTGGCCAGCCGCGGCGGAACGATCTCCTTCCTGGCACGCTCCACCTCCGGGAGGTCGATGAACGGCACCAGCACCCCGAGCAGGGCGGCGGCCAGAAGGGTGAGCGTGGCGATCCTGCGGAAGCGCCGCTCCTCCGCGCGCTCCTCGAGCACCAGTCGCGGCATGCAGTACGAGGCGCTCATTGCCGCATGGCCACCTTCTCGGCCCCTTTTTGGGAAACCGCCAGCGCTATGTTGCGGTAGTTGGCCTCGGTGCAGCTCGCCATGATCTTTTTCAGCAGCTTGTAGGGGATGGATTTGTCTCCCAGGATGGTGACGTGACGCCCCTCGCTCTCATCCACCGCCGCCAGCCTCTTGCCGGACTGGAACTTCAGCTCCTCCACCAGCGCCCCGATGACGGGCTGCGGATCGGAGAGGATCTCGCTCACCCCCGCCACCCTGCGCCCCTGCACCAGCAGATCCTTGCCGGTGACCATCACGGTCAGGGTTTCCCGCGGCTTTTTCTCGGCGCTGGAGAGCGGCAGCTTGAGATCCCGCGCGCCGGGCAGCTGCACCGCCGAGGAGGAGTTGACCAGCAGAAAGAACACCAGAATGGTAAAGATATCCATCAGCGACACCAGGTTGAGACCCGGCTGCCTGCGCCGCCTGTGGTGACGCTCCATCCGCTTTGCCCGGCGTGACATCTTCATTGCGTGCCTCTCCCGCCGGCGGGCGCGGCGTCACCGATGGAGATGACCGGGAACAGCTCGACGGTATCCACCGCCAGCCCGGCCGTTACCGTGGTGCTGCGGACCCGGTCCATCACGCTGATCAGCGTCTGGTAGTCCACATCCGGCTCCAGCAGCAGGGTGACGGTCTCGATTTCGGGAAAGTTGCGCTTCAGCTCCAGAAGCAGATCGCTGAACTGCCTCCAGTCGGTCTTCTCACCCGCGTAGGGGAAGCTGCGGTGCAGATCGGAGGAGCGGTCGCGCAGCTCCAGGGTGTCGCCGCGCAGGGTGATCTCCAGCTGCAGATCGGGGCGCTTTTCGCTGCTCTGCGTGGATGCCGGAGGGATACTGATCTCCAGGATCGCCATGCGCGAGAACACCGCCGTGATGAGCAGAAACGGCACCAGGATCACCATCAGGTTCATGAACGAGGTGATGTTGAGCTCTTCGGCCTCACGCTGTGAGCGCCGGCGGATCAGACGCATGGCCTCAGCCCGCCTTCGGCCTGGCAGCTCCGTTGGCGGGACGCGGGTTGGCCCGGTTCTGCGCCGCGCCCAGCATCAGCATGTTGAGGCTCTTGACCGCCGCCATCTCCAGGCTGTCCACCAGCGCGGTGGTCCTGGTCTGCAGCTGGGTGTGCATCAGCAGCAGCGGAATGGCGGCGATGAGGCCGAAGGCGGTGGTGTTCATGGCCACGGAGATGCTGGCCGAGAGCAGGTTTGCCTTCTCCGCCGGGTCGGCGTTGGCCACCGCGGTGAAGGCCTGGATCAGGCCGATGATGGTGCCCAGCAGCCCCAGCAGGGTGGCGATGTTGGCAAAGGTGGCCAGGTAGTGGGTGCGCTTCTCCAGGGCTGGGATGACCTCCATGAGGCCCTCCTCCATGGCGGTCTCGATATCGTCGCGCCTGGTGGAGGTGAATACCCGGTTGAAGCCGTAGTTGAGCACCTTGGCCAGGGCGCTGTCGCTCTTGCCGGTGGCGTTCACCACCCCCTTGTAGTCCTTTGCCTGCACCAGGGGAACCACCTGCTCCCAGGTCTTGCGCACCCCCTTCTGCACCCTGCCCAGGTAGAGATAGCGCTCGATGCCGATGGCGATCCCGGCCGCCAGGATGAACAGTATGGGATACATGAACAGACCACCGGTCTGGAAAAATCCGATGATGGTGTTGAATGTCTCCATAGTAACGAACCTCGATTTTTTACTTGGCGGACGCGTCGGCGTCCGTGCTGAAATAGACCGAGCCGTGGCGCCTCTCCCGCTCCAGCAGGCCGGGATCAACCGGCTCCAGCACATAGTCCGTCAGACTGTGCAGGACCAGCCCCTGGTCCAGATTGTTCAGCTTCGGACGCTGCCACGGTACGATATAGAGAACCTTGGGCAGTCCGGGATCGCCGGTGACGGTGGTGCCCTTCATCTCCAGCACCTGCTCGGCGGAGGCGCCACCCGCCAGCGCCGCTCCCGCGAGCAGCGCCACCACCCGGCACATGCTCCACGCAAGACCCGCCCGGGCCCTGTCGTACTTCAACACAAAAGATCCGGTTGCTCGTTCCATAATCGTCCTCTACCTGGATTTGTTTAGCTCCTTGTTCAGCTGGGATATCCAGCGCTTGACCCTCTTGTCGCCGTGTCCGGTCAGCTCCAGATAGCGCTCGTAGTGCTGGATGGCGAGCCGGTTGTCCTGCAGATAGAGATCGAACAGCACGCCGAGATTGTAGTGCACATCGGCATACTCCGGATCCTGCTGCAGCGCCATCCGGTAGCTCTCGCGGGCCTCCTGGAAGCGCCCCATGCGGCGATAGAGGATCCCCATCAGGTTGCGCGCCTGGTTCATGGCGCCGTTCCGCCGCAGCGCCTGCCGACAGGCCTCCAGCGCCTTCTCCAGGCGTCCGGTTTTGCTGTACACGATGCAGAGATTGAGCCAGGGCCCGGCAAGCCGCGGCTGTTCGCGGGTCAGCACCTGCAACTGCGGTTCGGCGCCCGCCAGATCTCCCTGCCGCATCGCCTCCAGGGCGTAGTGATATTTCACCTCCAGATCCCCCCGCTCTTCGGGGCTGCCCCGATCCCCCGGGGGCTGCGTGGCGCACCCGGCCAGCAGCGCGCCCAGCAGCAAGCTATTCCAGCGCTTCCACATAGGCATCGTGTTTCTCCGGGCGTGCATAGCGGGCAGGGAATATCTCCGCCAGGCGATCCAGACTCTTCTGGATCCACTCGTCATAGAGACCCTCGGTGATTCGGACACGGTTGCTGCGGTAGAACTCCAGCGCCTTCTCCTCGAACGGAAACGCCTGCTCCTCCAGCAGAAGATTGTACTGCTCCAGCTCCTCCTCATCGAGACCGGCAGGGCGCTCCGAATCCATCAGCGCCCTGGAGAACTGGTAGTAGATCTCCCCGATCTGGTAGCCGGCCCGGGTGATGGTGGAGGCGTCGCCATAACCGGCCACCAGCGCATAGGCGTCGATGGCCTGCTTCAGAAGCCTTTTCTTTCTGCGCAGGCTCTGCTTCAACGGTATGGTGAGCTGCGCCGCCAGGTACTCGCCATATTTGGCATCGGCAATCTCCAGCGCCGCGCTCATGGCCAGGTAGCGGGAGCGCTCGTTGGAGACCGGAGCGCTGCGATCCGCCTCTATGATCTGTCTGCGCCAGTAGTCGCGCCGCCTGTCGTCACCGCTCCTGGAGTAGATGGCCACCAGCTTCTGGCGCGCCTCCAGGGCGACATCGAACGGCGCCGGGTACTCCTTGACGTAGCGCTGAAACAGCTCGGCCGCCTGTTCCAGATAACCGTTGTCGTCGTACAGCTCGGCGGCCTTCCACAGGGCGGCGCTCCTCTTTGCGGCGTCGCTCTCCACCACCGCCAGCTGCTCGAACTCCCGGGCCGCCAGGAGCGGCTGTTCGCTGCTCAAATAGGCGAGCGCCAGCTTGCGCGTCACCTCCTGCTGCAGGGGATGGCCGGGCTGCTCCTCACGGAACCGCTCCAGCACCTCGATGGCGTCGCTCCACCGCTCCATGGCGATCAGCCCTGCGGCGGCGTCATACTCCGCGTTGGCCACTATGGTGGAGGCCGGGACCTCCTCGCGCACCCGCAGGAAATGCCGCACCGCCCCGGAGAGATCACCCGCATCGCGCGCCGCCTCCCCCTGGCGATAGATGGCCAGGGCCATGCGCCGGTTGATCTCGCGGCGCCGGTCCTTGGCCACCCTGCCGGTCTGCAGCAGGGTGCGGTAGGTCTGCTCGGCGGAGAGATATTTGCCGCTCTCGAACTGGCTGTGACCCATCACCAGCAACGCCTGCTGCCGCTGCCGGACTCCTCCACTGCCGGTCACCCGCGTGGCCAGCATGATGGCCTGCTGGTACTCGCCGCGCCGGTAGCTATCCTCGGCCAGGTGGAGCAGCACGTCCAGGGCGCGCGTGTCGTCGGGAAACAGCCTGGCGAACTCCAGCGCCGTCCTGAAGCCCTGCTCCCGCCACCACTCCCGCTCACCCTCGGGAGAGCTCTCCATCTGCCGGAAGGCTATCACCACCGCCGCATAACCGGCTTCTGCCCGGCGCGCAAAGCGCGGGTAGTTCTCTACCACCGAGCCAAACTCGGCCACCGCTGCGCGATACCGGCCCGCCTCCTCTAGGATCTCCGCATAGAGATAGTTGAGCTCCGCGGCATCCGGCTCGGCGGGATAATCCTGCAGATAACGCCGATACCAGTCGGCCGCCCTGAGAAACTCCTCCCTTTTCCCGCTCTGGCGGGCGGCGGCGTGGTAGTGCTCCGCCAGAGACCTGGTGGCGCGCTTCAGGGCCGCGCGCACATCATCGAACTGCGCGGCCTGATGGCTGCTCCAGAACGGAGAACGCAGGCCGTACCGCTCTATCAGCTGCTCCTGCGCCGCCACCATATTCTCCTCAAACCCCTGCTCCCTCCAGGTGGCGATGATGCGCACCAGGTAGCGCGGAGCGGACTCCGAGTCGGGATAGTTCCGGATATAGGTGGACCAGGTCGCCACCGCGTCGCTGAACCGCTCCTGCGCCAGATAGTACTCTGCAAGCGACTGATAGGCTGCCTCGATATAGCGCTGATAGCGGCCGGATGCGAAAAATTCTTCGATACTGGCCGGCCCCTTCAGGCTGGAGAAACACATGTTTATGGCGCGCTGCGCGTCGGCATACATCTCCCCGTCGGCCCCGCCCCTGGGATCGGGAGAGGCATCGTGGTGCTCCAGAACCGCGAAGAAATCCTCCAGCGCCTGCCGGTAACTCCCCAGCCGGTAGAGTGACCAACCCCTCTTGTAGAGGGCGTGATAGTAGTAGGGATTGCCCTCTTTTTTGTCGAGGATCTTCCCGTAGGCGGCGGCTGCCTCTCCGTATCGCTGCTCCACGAACAGACCCTCCGCCACGCGGAAGCGCGCCTCGGCCACGTAGCGGGAGGCGGGATACTCCCGGATCAGCCTCTGCAGCGTCTCCAGCGCCCTGACGGTCTCCCCCTGCTGCTCGTAGGCCCGCGCCAGTTTGTACAACAGATCCTCCTTGCTCCCTTCCTGGGGATCCTTCTCCAGTTCGGCCAGATACGCCGCCACGCCGGGAAGCCTGGAGTGCGGCACCACCTCCCGGGCCTCCTCGCCCAGCTCCAGCTCCAGATCGGCGATGCGGCCGAGGATATGCTCGCGCACCTCCTCGGTAACTTCGGGCGCCTCCTCCAGATAGGCGTTATAGGCGGCCAGCGCCTCGCGCGCATCCACCCCGCCGTACTCCTGGCGGCCATACAGCTCGGCCAGCCCGTAGCGCGCCTGGTTGAGATAGTGGTTGACGCGGCGGCGGCGCTCGTTCAGCAGCCGCTGCGCCTCTCGGCGCAGCGGCTGCTGAACGAGCGCCGCCGCCGCGTCAACCACTATCTCAACCAGGCGCGCTACGGGCTGGCCGAGCTGTATGGCCGCCAGGAG
>WFXP01000150.1 GCA_015490535.1 Gammaproteobacteria bacterium | reverse complement strand
CACCGGTACCTCGGCGGGTTTCACGGAGTTGCATCCCGATTGTATGCAATATCGAACGGTTTGTACATAAAAGACAACGGGGTCATTCGCGCCAGAAGGAGGGCTGAAGCAGAACCAGCAGGGTGAAGATCTCCAGGCGTCCCAACAGCATCGCTACCACCGCAGTCAGCTTCTCTATCGTGTTGAGACTGGCGAAACTCTGCGCCACGCTGCCCAGGCCGGGACCGAGGTTGTTCATACAGGTGGCGATGGCGGAAAAAGCGGAGATCTGGTCCATCCCGGCGGCCATCATGATCAGCATCAGCAGTACGAAGGTAAAGAGGTAGAGGGAAAAGAATCCCCAGATCGCCTGGGCGATGTTCTCCTCCAGCGGACGTCCGGCGAGCCGGGTGTGGAACAGTCCTTGGGGATGAAGCAGACGGACGATCTCCCGGTACCCCAGCTTGGTCACTGCCAGCACCCGCATCACCTTCATGCCGCCCGCGGTGGAGCCGCCGCAGCCACCGATGAAGCCAATCAATATCATCAGCACCGGCAGGAAGGTGGGCCAGGTGGAGAAGTCGGCGACCCCGAACCCTGTACTGGTGATCACGGAGACCACCTCGAACAGCGATTCCCGCAACGCGGTGAGCCAGTGCGCCTCCTCGAGTCTGTACAGCGCCAGCGCAACGACCAGCACCATCACCATAACGAGCAGCAGAAAGGTGCGTACCTCCACGTCCCGCCAGTAGTACCGGGGGTCGCGACTGTGCCAGGCAAAATAGTGGATGCTGAAGTTGATACCGCCGAGCAGCATGAACAGGACGGCGATCAATTCGATAGCGGGACTCTGGAAGTAGGCAAGACTGGCATCGTGGGTGGAGAAACCGCCGGTGGAGACGGTGGCCAGGCTGTGGGCGATGGCATCGAATGGGCTCATGCCGGCGATCCAGTAAGCCATGGCGCAGAGAATGGTGATCCCCACATACAGGCTCCACAGGATGCGGGCGCTGTGGGCCAGGCGCGGAGTGAGCTTCTCCTCCTTCAACGGGCCGGGGACCTCTGCCCGGTAGATGGACATTCCGCCGATCCCCAGCATGGGCATCACCGCCACCGCCAATACCACCAGCCCCATGCCGCCGAACCACTGGATCTCCTGTCGATAGAGCAGCAGGGAGCGCGGCAGTTGATCGAGCCCCGAGATGACGGTGGCTCCGGTGGTGGTCAGACCGGAAACCGACTCGAACAGGGCATCGATGAAGGACATCTGCAAGCCGAACAGGAAGGGAAAGATCCCCAACAGGCCGAGCAACAGCCAGAAGAGGGCCACCACCAGGAATCCATCCCGGCGGCGCAATTTCACCTGCGGGCCCACCGAAACGAGCCACAGGGTCCCTCCGCAAAGAAAAATGGTGGCGAAACTGGCGGCCAGATGCCAGATTTCACCATCCTGATAGTAGAGGGAGACCGCGACAGGGGCCAGCAGGGTCAGGCTGAAACCCATACTGAGGGCACCCACACCGCGGGCTATCACCTTGAGATGCATCTTTCCGTACCCCTGCTAAGGGATTGTTTTCTCAAGCACAAATTGTAGGTGTTCTATTGAGAACGATGTGTCCAGATTAGCATGCGTGCCAGCGGGAGCAAGCTTTTTCCAGAGTCCCCGGGTTTGGCCGTCAACGCTGCCTGATCAAAAGCAGCTCGCACGGTTCATCGGACGGGTTGTGCCAGTTGTGCTTGCGGCGGGGGTCGTAATAGACCGCTTGACCTGCTTCCACCTCGATCTCCTCTCCGTTGAAATAGAGAATCGCGCGTCCGCTACGGATCCAGACGAATTCCGACTCCTTCCCCACCAGAAAGGGCTGCTCCGCCAGATTGCCGCCCGCCTCCAGACGCACGATGATGGGTTCGAAACTGGAGTGGTGACGCTGCGCGGCCAGGGGGATCAGCTCGGCATTGCCGCGCAGGGTGAAGATGGGACAGTCTTCCAGATTGAGCACTTCCACCGCCCGCTCTTCTTCGGTATCGGTGAAGAAGGCGGCCATGGGGACCCGGAGACCGTGGGCGAGCTTCTCCAGCGTCGCCACCGACGGAGAGGTCTGGCCCTGCTCGATTTGTGACAAGGTGGCAGGGCTGACGCCACAGGACTCCGCCAATCCCCGCAGGGAAAGTCCTCGGGATTCGCGCAGCACCCTGATTCGTTTTGCGACCGGCATGTGATCATGTTACAGATGAACGAACGGAGTGTAAAAACGATGGGCCGGGAACGTTTCAAGAACTTGTGTCTCGACCATCCCTTCCCCGGTAGCGGGAGAAGGGGCGGTCCGGCAGAAACCGGCCACGGTCCGCCTTCCCGGGTGAGAAAGAGCCGCCGTCGGTTTTCTGATACCATTTGTCTGTTTGTGTGACGGTTTCCGGGTGTTTTCCCGGTGAGGTGGAAGAGAACCATGACGGAACAGATCGAACCGAACCACGAAGGGATCGAGCGGCTCCCCCTGCGCGAGTACACCGAGAAGGCCTACCTGGACTACTCCATGT
>WFXP01000149.1 GCA_015490535.1 Gammaproteobacteria bacterium | reverse complement strand
GCCGCCTCGATTACCCCCGCAGGGGTGAAAACACGCCTGCTACTCTTTCAAGGTAATAAATCAGGATGGTCTTCCTCAAATCGTGTGGGTGAAATGGTAAATCACCGCGTAGCGGCTACGTCCTTGACAGGCGGAATGCACGCCACATACTCGGTAACCAGGAGGGGATTGGGGCCGTCTGGCCGGGGAGTGGCGGATATCCACCACCCGCGCTGATTGCAACCGGTTCGGCTATCCCGAAGTCTCCCCAATCCCCTTCTGCCGACCATCTTCCGGCATGCATTCCGCCTGTCAAGGATGATTTACCATTTCACCCACACGATTTGAGGAAGACCATCCTGATTTATTACCTTGAAAGAGTAGCAGGCGTGTTTTCACCCCTGCGGGGGTAATCGAGGCGGCATGGCCCCCTCTTTGGCCAGATGGGCGTGCAGCTCCAGTGGATTGAGCTTGCTGAGATCCTCGGAGCGTTCGATCACCTTTGTGCCGGATGGCAGCCGGATCTCGAGGGCGGCGCGCAGCATCCCGAGCATCCTGCTCTCTGCCGCGAGCACCAGAACGCCGGCGCCACGCCTGGCCAGATGCTCGGCGATCCGCTCCGCCGTCCGCCGGGCGAAACGCCGTTCAAGCTCCTCCCTGTGGCTTTCGCGGTGATCGTCATAGCCATGGGCTGGACCTTCCCCCGGCGCCCTGCCGCGACCCGACTTGATGTTGCTCCACAGATCCCGGCCCTTGGTATCTATCTCCGGATTAACCAGATCCTCAAGCTCCACCAGATTGGGACCCGACTCTATCGGTGGCAGTTCCGACGGAACCAGCTCGAAGAGACGGGCCCGCGCCCCGTCTGCCACCACGACCAGATAGTTTTGCATCGCTCGCCCTCCTTCTCTCCCACGATCCTAAATGTGAGCACGCCGGCGGCGGAAAACAAGGGTGTTTCCGCACCGTAACGCTCCTCCATCCGGTCCGCCACGTTGAATCCGGAGCAGCCGCTCACGACCTCCGGTGGGACGGGATCTGCATGGTGGCACAGTGCAGGCTCCCGTACTGCCGGATCAGGGGCAGGCAGTGTATGCCGAGGATCTGCCGATCCGGAAAGCAACCCGCCAACACCTCCAGCGCCTGCTGGTCCCGGGGTGTGCCGTACAGGGGTATCAGTACAGCGCCGTTGATGATCAGGAAATTGGCATAGGTGGCGGGCAGCCGTTCTCCGGAGGTGTCGTACAACGGCTCGGGCCACGGCAGGGGAACCAGTGTGTAGGGTTTGCCGTCAGCATCGCGCAGGCAGCGCAGCTCCGCCTCCATCTCCCGAAGCTCGTGGAAGTGTTCGTCATGCGGATCGTCGCACGAGACATAGGCGATGGTGGTGGGGTTGCAGAAACGCGCCAGGGTGTCGATGTGACTGTCGGTGTCGTCGCCGGCCAGATGGCCGTTCTCCAGCCACATGGTGCGCTCGATGCCGAACAGCTCCGCGAACAGCGCCTCCAGCGCCTGGCAGCCCAGATCCGGGTTGCGCAGCGGCGAGAGCAGGCAGCGGGTGGTGGTGAGCAGTCCGCCGCGCCCGTCCACCTCTATGGCGCCCCCCTCCAGCACCAGATCCACCCTCTCCAGCGGGATTTCGCCAAAGGCGCCCTGCCGGTGCAGGGTTCGGGTCAGCCGGTCGTCCAGCCGGGAGGGGTGTCTGCCGCCCCAGCCATTGAAGGTGAAATCCAGGATCCGGAGGTGGCTCCTCCCGTCCAGCACCGTGATCGGTCCGTGGTCGCGGCTCCAGCTGTCGTTGGACGGGGCGCGGTACAGGGAGATGCGGTCCCGTCTTGCATCCGCCGCCGCCAGCAGGGACTCGATGTGGTGGCGGTGGCTCTCTTCGCGGGCGGCGATGATCACCTCCTCAAACCGGCCTATCTGGACGGCCAGCTCCACGAAAACACTCTCCACCTCCGGAAGTTGCACCCCCCAGTCACCACCCGTGTGCGGCCAGGTAAGCAGTATGCCGCGCTGGGGGGCCCACTCGGGAGGTAGCCGGTACGGTTTTTTCATCGGTTAGCACTCTTTCAGGCTCTTCCCCAAAACGTATGGGTAAAGTGGCAAATCACCGCGTAGCGGCTTCGTCCTTGACAGGCGGAATGCACGCCACATACTCGGTAACCAGAAGGGGATTAGGGCTGTCTGGCTGGGGAGTGGCGGATATTCACCACCTGCGCCAATTGCAAGTAGGCCGGCTATCCCAAACTCTCCCCAATCCCCTTCTGCCGGCCATCTTCCGGTGTGCATTCCGCCTGTCAAGGATGATTTGCCACTTTACCCATACGATTTGGGGAAGATCCCTCTTTCAGGCGCAGATTCAACTCGCCAAAAAAAGTTCCGAATGCCAGATCAGTTAAGGAGCCTTGTACCAAATCCCGATCAGAGCTTCCCGGAAGCAACCCGCGGATTCAACTCGCTAGTGCAACTCTGACTGTCGGTTGTAGGGCAAGCTGCGCCTTGCTCCAGCCTGTTCCTGAAACCCTGAGGGTGACATATGTTGTTGCCCGGTTAACGGGAATCGATGGTAAAGCTCGAAGAGCCGGTTACCCTTTGGAGAGTACCACGCTGATGTGGTTTATGAACAGCTCTCTCAGGCCCGGGACCCTGGAGAGCAGATCGATTCCCTTCACGCATCTGTATCTTTGGAACTCTATTCTCAACCCGGCAGACGATACTATCCTTTCAAATTTTGCCACCGTCATTCTGTTGAGCCCTGACTCGATATCTTCATATCTGGTTGCGCCGTCGTTCCTGAATCGGCTCCTGACTTTCATCACGGTTTTTTCGGAAAACAGGATGTTCACCCAGGGGATCCTGCAGAAAAACTGCATGTGACTGCCGTGGGGGGCCAGCCACGGCGGGCCAAACGTTATCAGGATTTTCCCCGACTCCGATACCATCCGTTTCATCTCGTTCAGAATACCAACCGGATCACGGAAGTGTTCGAAGCTGTTCTGTGATATCACGATGTCGAAGCTGCCCGCCATGCTCCCGTCGGCATGCTCGGCAAAAACAAGCTTGGCACTCGGGATATCGTATGAGTCCGCCAGATTTCTGGCCCTGGCGAGGCTCTTTCTGTTGGTATCCAGTCCCGTCACCTGGCAGTCATGCTCCAGCGCCAGGGCAACGCTCTGATGTCCGCTCCCGCAGCCAAAGTCCAGCACCCTTTTTCCGGAAACCAGATCCGCGAATCCGGAGAACTCCCTTTGGAGCAGGGAGAGTGCCTCTTCTGTTCCCCCGCCGGCAAGCCCCTGTTGGTCTTCCCCGGGTTCTCTCGACAGAAGCAGCAGAATGCGCTCTCCAATGCTCATGGACACCCGTTTCCTTCCGTTTGGAATTTCGGTGCTGTTTCGGCACCAACCCACTTCTGACGGGGCAGTAGGCGGTGCCCCCGTACGGCAGCCAACTGCGCCGGCTCCGGCTGCGTACGATATCTGCCCCACTCGGGCTCGTGAGTTTGGAGCCCGGTTACATGATACGATAATAATTCAGGGTCTTCACCAAGTCGTGTGGGTAAAATGGTTAATCACCGCGTAGCGGCTCCATCCTTGAGAGGCGGAATGCACGCCACATGCTCGGTAACCAAGAGAGGATTGGGGCTGTCTGGCTGGGGAGTGGCGGATATCCACTATCTGCGCAAATTGCAGGTGGTATGGCTATCCCAAACTCTCCCCGACTCCCTTCTGCCGACCATCTTCCGGCGTACCTTCCGCCTCTCGAGGATGATTTGCCATTTTACCCACACCATTTGGGGAAGACCCGTAATTCATCGGTTTGGCGCGTCAAGAGGAGGAATGTCCATCTTCCGGATTGCATGGTCGAAGGGGCAAGGATGAGTTACGAGCTGTTACTGTTGCGCCACGCCAAGTCGGGCTGGGATATCGGTGGTGCGCGGGATTTCAACCGCCCCCTGGCCGCCCGCGGCAGGCGGGATGCACCGCTGATCGGGAAGTGGCTGTCAGGGCAGGGGTTGGTGCCGGACGTCGTCGTGAGCTCTCCGGCCGTGCGGGCGATGCAGACCATCCAGGTGGTTTGCGAAACCCTTGCCATCCCGCAGGATTCGATACGCCAGGATGAACGGATCTATCTGGCGGAGCTGTCCACCCTGCTGGAGGTGCTGGCCTCCATCCCGTCCGGCCCCCACAGAGTGCTGCTGACGGGCCACAATCCCGGGATGGACCAGCTGCTGATCCATCTGTGCGGCCCCGATCTGCCCCGCACGGCCAGCGGCAAGCTCATGACCACCGCAGCACTCGCCCGCATCGAGCTGCCGGACGGGTGGCAGCGGTTGCCGGCAGGGTGCGGAAGGCTGCTCCAGCTGGTGCGGCCCCGGGATCTGGAGCGCCGGCAAGGATAGAGCGGTACGGCGGAAAGGCGTTACCTCACTTCCGGTTCGGCACCGAATGAATCACATACTTCCCCTCGAAATATACCGAGTAGCCATCGTAGATCCAGCGAATTATCGGAGGATCCCCAACGGCCGGCATCTTTTTGGCCGGTTGGCCGAACCGGGCGGCCACCTGCTGCGCGGTCATACCCCGCTGCGGCATTTCGAACGCGGGTTTGCCGCTCTCCGGGCGGGGGACCTTGAGCACGTCCGCATGTGCGGTGGCAACGGGGAACAGGAGAAGGCACAGAAGGAAAAACGGTAGTGGACGCAATGTACTGCTCCTTGAACTTTTGACGGATAGCAACGACTTAAATAAAGGGTGGGTCTTCCTCAAATCGTGTGGGTGAAATGGTAAATCATCCGTAACTATTCAGCATGGTATTGAAACAGGCTGGTAACTGTTCAGATCGCCCCTGAAATTCGTCAGTTCAAGGCGAAAAATGGGAGTTTACGAGGGTAAATGACCATTTTTCAACGCAGCAATGGCGGATTTCAGGGGTGAGCTGAATAGT
>WFXP01000148.1 GCA_015490535.1 Gammaproteobacteria bacterium | reverse complement strand
CACATCGGCGGGACCGCGCCGGAACAGGTGCGCGCGGCGGTGGCCCGCGCCCGGAAACGGCTGAAAGGGCAATGAACCCCTCCCGCTTCCCGGCGCTGGCCGCCCTGCTGGGATTCCTGCTGCACCTGCTGCTGGCGCGCACGGGCGCGACCGATGCGGAAGGTACCCTCTCCCTGCCGCTGCTCACCCTGCTGTTCGTGGCGGAGTTCGGTTTCGTGGTGACCGCCATCGGAGCGCTGCTGGGCGGTTCGGCGTTGCTGCAGCAGGGATTCCGGCCGTTCCCCGCCCTGGTGACGGCCGCTTGCGCCCTGTTTGCAGTCGGATTCGCCCTGGCGGGGTTCAATCTGTGGGGCCGTACAGCCTAGGGAGAAATCAGTATGTTCTGGAACATATTCATGCACGCCCTGATCGGTCTGCTGGGGCCCGCCTTCTTCACTCTCACAGCACAGGGTATCGGTCTCACCCTGCTGGTGGTATGCGCCACGCAGGCGGTGGATCTGCTGCGCATCAAGCGCGAAATGGAACAGCAGGTAGAGGAGCTGCCCGCAGCAGAACGCGACTCCGCCCGCCAGGAGCTGCAGTCGAGGCTCAAGAGCTCCCTGGCGCAGACCTTCGTCCGCAACGTGGCGCTCTACTCCGCCCTGGTACTGATAGCCGCGGAGATCTCCCGCACCACCGGATTCCTCGGCACCATCCAGTGAAACCGGAATGAAGGCCATCGAGCAGCTGCCCGCGGAAGCCCGGGCGTCGGTGCAGGAGTACTGGGACAGCTACCGGGAGGCGCTGGGCGATCCGGATGATCCCCCCCTGTCGGACCAGCTGCTCGGGGCGCTGCCGCTGGTCTGGTTCTGCAGCCAGTTCGTGGCGCGCAGCTGCATCCGTGACCCCCGGATGCTTGTCGATCTGGACCGCAGCGGGGATCTGCATCATCCGTACCCTCCCGGGGGCCATACCGAGCGCCTGCAGCGCGCCCTGGCCGGGGTGGCCGACGAGTCCGCCCTGATGTCCCGGCTGCGGCGCTTCCGGCAGCGCGAGATGGTGCGCATCGCCTGGCGCGATCTGGCCGGATGGGCGGATCTGGCGGAGACCACGGCGGAGCTCTCGCGCCTGGCCGACGCCTGCATCGCCACGAGCCTGGAGCTGCTGCAGGGCTGGTTGAACGCCGAACTGGGCACTCCGCACAGCGCCGCCGGTGAGCCCCAGTCCCTGGTGGTGCTGGGGATGGGCAAGCTGGGGGCCGGGGAGCTCAACTTCTCGTCCGATATCGACCTCATCTTCGCCTACCCGGAGAAGGGGGAGACCAGGGGCGCGGGGCGGTCCACCAGTAACGAGCGCCACTTCACCCGTCTCGGCCAGGCGCTGATCCGGGTGCTGAACGAACCCACCGCGGAGGGGTTCGTGTTCCGCGTGGACATGCGCCTGCGCCCGTTCGGCGACAGCAGCCCGCTGGTGGCCAGCTTCGACGAACTGGAGAACTACTACCAGAACCACGGCCGGGAGTGGGAGCGCTACGCCATGATCAAGGCCCGGGTGGTGGCCGGCGATGCGCAGGCGGGGGAGCGCCTCATGAGGCTGCTGCGCCCCTTCGTGTACCGCCGCTATCTGGACTACGGGGCGTTCGCATCCCTACGCGGCATGAAGCGCCTGATCGAGAGCGAAGTGCGCCGCAAGGGGATGGAGAACAACATAAAGCTGGGCGCCGGCGGCATCCGCGAAATCGAGTTCATCGGCCAGGCATTTCAGCTGATCCGCGGCGGCCGGGAGCCGGCCCTGCAGAAGCGGCCCATTCTGACGGTGCTGCAGCTGCTGCGGGAGAAGGAGCTGCTGCCGGAGTATGTGGTGCAGCAGCTGGTGGAGGCATACCACTTCCTGCGCCGCACCGAGCACCGCCTGCAGGAGTATGCCGATCAGCAGACCCACAAGCTGCCGGACGACGCGGAGGGACGCCTGCGGCTGGCGCTCGGCATGGGGTTCGCCACCTGGGAGCGGTTCAGGGAGCGGCTGGAGCGGCATCGCGGCAACGTTCAGGAGCATTTCGAGCAGGTGTTCGCCGCCCCCCAGACCCGCCACGCCGAAAGCGACGGGCTGGAGCTGAGCGCCCTGTGGCGCCAGGAGCTGGAGCGCGAACCATCCCTGCAGACGCTGCGCAGCGCCGGATACCGGGATCCGGAGACAGTCCTGCGGCAGCTCGACGGGCTGCGCGGCGGGCGCCGCTACCAGCTCCTGGGCGACAACGGCAAACGGCTCCTGGAGCGGCTGCTGCCCCTGCTGCTGGGGGTGGCCGGGCGGATGGAGCAACCCGACGAGGCGCTGGACCGGGTGCTCCGGCTGCTGGAGCAGATCCTGCAGCGCAGCGCCTATCTCGCACTGCTGGTGGAGAATCCCATGGCCCTGTCGCAGCTGGTGAAGCTGTGCGCCGCCAGCCCCTGGATCACCCACCAGCTGACCCGCTATCCCCTGCTGCTGGACGAGCTGCTGGACCCGCGCACCCTGTACGCCCCGCCGGGACGTGCCGAGCTGGAGGCGGAGCTGCGCCAGCATCTGCTGCCGGTGGCGCAGGAGGATCTGGAGCGCCAGATGGAGCTGCTGCGCCAGTTCCGCCACGGCAACGTGCTGCGGGTGGCGGCGGCGGACGTGGCCGACGCCATTCCCCTCATGGTGGTCAGCGACCACCTGACCGACATCGCCGAGGTGGTCCTGCGGCAGACGCTGGATCTGGCCTGGAACCACCTGGCGGAGCGTCACGGCACCCCCTCCGACAGCGGTGACGGGACGGGGTTCGCCATCGTCGCCTACGGCAAGCTGGGAGGCATCGAGCTGAGCTACGGCTCGGATCTGGATCTGGTGTTCATCCACGCCGGCGAGGGGGGCGCCACCGACGGTCCCCGGCCGGTGGACAACGCCGTGTTCTACGCCCGCCTGGCGCAGCGCATCATCCACATCCTCACCACCCGCACCGCCGCGGGAATGCTTTACGAGGTGGACACCCGGCTGCGCCCCAGCGGTGCCTCCGGGCTGCTGGTGAGCAGCTTTGCCGCGTTCGCCCGATACCAGCGTGACAAGGCGTGGACCTGGGAGCACCAGGCCCTGGTGCGGGCGCGCCCGGTGGGGGGCAGCAGCACGCTGGGGCGGCGCTTCCAGGAGCTGCGCCGGGAGGTGCTCTCCCGCCCCCGGCAGCTTGAGACCCTGCGCCGCGAGGTGGTGGAGATGCGCAGCAAGATGGTGCGCAGCCACCGGCCCGGCAGAAGGGAGCAGTTCCATCTCAAGCAGGACCCCGGAGGTATCACTGATATAGAATTTATGGTGCAATATGCGGTGCTTGCCTGGGCGCACCGGCACCCGGAGCTGCTCGACCATACCGACAACGTCCGTATCCTGGAGCGGCTCGCCGCGGCGCACCTGCTGACGCAGGAGGAAGCCGGGCTGCTGGCCGACGCCTACCGCAGCTACCGGGCGCGCCTGCATCGCCTGGTGCTGCAGGAGGCGCCGCCAACCGTGCCCTGCGACCAGTTCCGGGAGCTGCGGGACGGGGTGGGACGGCTGTGGCGCAGGCTGCTTGCGCCATAGCCGCGGCGGCCTCCGGCGTTGAAAGAGGCCGGGGTGGTCCTTCTCAACATCCTGTTTGGGGGCGGGCAAGAATCAACAGAACTACCGAAGGTAAGGAGTAACGAGCATGTCGATGGCCGATCGCGATGGGGTAATCTGGATGGACGGGGAGATGGTCCCCTGGCGCGAGGCCAAGGTGCATGTGCTGACCCACACCCTGCACTACGGCATGGGGGTGTTCGAGGGGGTGCGTGCCTATCGGGGGGACAAGGGGACCGCCATCTTCCGCCTGCAGGATCACACCGAGCGGCTGTTCCGCTCGGCCCATATCCTCGGCATGAGGATCCCCTACGACCGGGAGAGCGTCAACGGTGCCATCTGCGCGGCGGTGCGCGACAACCATCTGCAGTCCGCCTATATCCGTCCCATGTGCTTCTATGGCGCCGAGGGGATCGGCCTGCGCGCCGACAACCTGCGGGTGCATGTGATGGTGGCCGCCTGGGACTGGGGCAAATACCTGGGCGAAGAGAGCATGGAGCGCGGGATCCGGGTCAAGACCTCGTCGTTTACCCGGCACCACGTCAACATCACCATGTGCAAGGCCAAGGCCAACGGCAACTACATGAACTCCATCCTGGCGCTGCAGGAGGCGCTCTCCTGCGGCTATGACGAGGCGCTGCTGCTGGATCCGGAGGGCTATGTGGCCGAAGGGAGCGGCGAGAACCTGTTCATCGTGCGTGACGGCGTGATCTACACCCCCGAGCTCACCTCGGCCCTGGAAGGGATCACCCGGGAGACCATCTGCACCCTGGCCGCAGAGATGGGGATAGAGATCCGGGAGAAGCGCATCACCCGGGACGAGGTGTATGTGGCGGACGAGGCGTTCTTCACCGGCACCGCCGCCGAGGTGACCCCGGTGCGGGAGCTGGACGGCCGCACCATCGGGGATGGCCGGCGCGGCCCGATCACCGAACAGCTGCAGGAGATCTACTTCGACGTGGTGCACGGGCGCCGCAAGCAGAATGCCGACTGGCTGACCCTGGTGTGACATCTTGGCTGCAAAGGCGGTATTCATCGACCGCGACGGAGTGGTCAACGAGGAGAGGGAGTACCTGCACCGCATCGAGGAGTTCCGGTTCATCGAGGGGGTGTTCGACGCCTGCCGGATGTTTCAGCGGCACGGCTACCGGATAGTCGTAGTGACCAACCAGTCCGGAATCGGTCGCGGCTACTATACTGAACGGGAGTACACCCGGCTCACCGGATGGATGGTGGGACAGTTCGCGCAACAGGGGATAACCATCACCGACGTGCTGCACTGTCCCCACCATCCCGACGAGGGGCGCGCAGGGTACCGGGTGGCGTGCGGCTGCCGCAAGCCGGCGCCGGGCATGCTGCTGGAGGCGGCACGCAGGCACCACCTGGATCTGTCCCGCTCCCTGATGATCGGCGACAAGGAGGCGGACGTGGCGGCGGGGCGCGCCGCCGGGGTATGGAGGACCATCCTGGTGCGCTCCGGCCACCCCATAGACGAATCCGCCACCCGCGCCGATCAGGTCATCGACAGCCTGGGAGCGCTCCAGGCGTTGCAGAGAATCATCACCCAACAGGAGACAGAATGATGTCCCGGCAGAACAGTAACGAGGTGCCACGCCAGTTCAAGGTATCACGCAAGGATCTTCCCCTGGCCTGTCCCAACCAGCTGGTGGGCGCCGGGATCGCCCATCCCAGGGTATTCATGAGATTCCAGGACGGCCGGGCGGTGTGCCCCTACTGCAGCACCGAGTATCTCCTGGAGGACTCCGGGTAGAGATGGACTCCGGCGCGACGGCGCTTCCGGAAATCCCCACCATAGGCTTTGTCAGCCTGGGCTGCCCCAAGGCGCTGGTGGACTCGGAGGGCATCATCACCCGGCTGCGCGCCGAGGGGTACCGGATCGGGTCCAGCTACCGGGACGCGGATCTGGTGATAGTCAACACCTGCGGCTTCATCGATGCCGCGGTGGAGGAGTCCCTGGAGGCCATCGGCGAGGCGCTGGCCGAAAACGGCCGGGTAATCGTCACCGGCTGCCTGGGAGCGGAGGGGAGCCTGGTCCGTGACCGCTGGCCCGGGGTGCTGGCGGTGACCGGTCCGCAGGCCGCCGCGGAGGTGATGGAGGTGGTGCACCGGCATCTTACCCCGCCCCACGAACCCCACGGCAGCCTGATCCCGCCCGGCGGGATAAAGCTCACCCCGCGCCACTACGCCTATCTGAAGATCGCCGAGGGGTGCAACCAGAGCTGCAGTTTCTGCATCATTCCACGGCTGCGCGGCCCGCTGGCCAGCCGCCTGGCGGGGGAGGTGCTGGAGGAGGCGGAGAAGCTGGCGGGCGCCGGGGTGAAGGAGCTGTTGATAGTCTCGCAGGACACCGGCGCCTACGGGGTGGATCTGAACTACCGTACCGGCTTCTGGAACGGGCGCCCGGTGAAAAGCCGCCTCGCCGATCTGGCGCGCGCCCTGGGAGAGCTGGGGATCTGGATCCGCCTGCACTACCTCTACCCCTATCCCCATCTGGACCAACTGCTTCCCCTGATGGCCGAGGGGCGCATCCTCCCCTACCTGGACATCCCCCTGCAGCACGCCAGCCCCGCCATCCTGAAGGCGATGCGCCGTCCCGCCAGCGGAGAGCGGATGTTACGGCGTCTGGAGCAGTGGCGCGCCATCTGCCCGGAGATCACCCTGCGCAGCAGCTTCATCGTGGGCTTTCCCGGCGAGAGCGAGAAGGAGTTCCAGACGCTGCTCGACTTCCTGCAGGAGGCGCAGCTGGACCGGGTGGGCGCATTCGCATACTCCGCGGTGGAGGGCGCCGCCGCCAACCACCTGCCCGATCCGGTGCCCGAGGAGCTGAAACAGGAGCGCCTGGAGCGGCTCATGGCGCTCCAGGCGGAGATCAGCGCAGCCAGGCTGGCCGCCAAAGTGGGGCGGACCCTGACAGTATTGGTAGATGAGGTGGACGAGACCGGATCAGCCATCGCCCGCAGCAGCGCCGATGCCCCGGAGATCGATGGCGTGGTGCGTATCGAGGATGGCGGCGGTTTGAGCGCCGGGGAGTTCGTCGAAGTAGAGATCACGGCAAGCGATGAGCACGACCTGTTTGGCCGTGTGGCCGTTCGCTAGTACTCTTTCAAGGTAATAGATTCAGGAAGGTCTTCCTCAAATCGTGTGGGTAAAATGGGAAATCATCCTTGACAGGCGGAATGTACGCCACATAACTCGGTAGCCAGAAGGGGCTTGGGGCTGTCTGGGCTGGGGAGTGGCGGATATCCACCACCTGCGCCAACTGCAACTGGTTCGGCTATCCCAAACTCTCCCCAATCCCCTCCTGCCAACCATCTTCCGGCGTGCATTCCGCCTGTCAAGGACGGAGCCGCTACGCGGTGAATTCCCATTTTACCCACACGATTTGAGGAAGACCCAATCATGATTCAGAGTCACTCCAACGGGATCCCGCATTTGTTATCTTGAAATAGGAGGAATCATGACCAGTAGTTACCGGGAAATAACCGTTACCACCACAGAAAACTTCTGCGTCCTGGACATCACCGACCAGATACGGGAGACCGTGAACAGCTCCGGGGTGCAGGAGGGAGTGGTCGCCATATCGTCACTGCACACCACCTGTGCCATAACCGTGAACGAGAACGAAGAGCGGCTGCTGGAGGATATACGCAGATTCTTCCTCCGCCTCGCCCCCGCGGAGGCCCGTTACCTGCACAACGATCTCCATCTGCGCGCCAACATCCCGCCCGACGAGCCGGAGAACGCCCATGCTCACCTCATCGCCATGATGCTGGGCAACTCGGAGTTCCTCTGCCTGCACGGAGGAGAGCTGAAACTGGGCCGCTATCAGGCGGTGCTGTTCCTGGAGATGGACGGACCGCGCAAGCGCACCGCATCCGTACAGGTGATTGGAGTCTGAACAGCGTGAACTCCAAGCCGAGCGTGGCGTCGCGGGCGCACCCCGGAAGCGGTCGCTTGTGGTTGTCACAAACCGACGACAAGGTATTGTTTTTTGTTATCAATAGGTTAAGGAAAGAGAAGAAACTCCGTTGTCCCTGAACCGCGACAACCATGCCCGGTTTCCAAGCCTTGCCGGCATGTCCGTTTTCGTAATAACAGATTGATTTTCAAGAAGATGTCCATGCATGGCATCAAATATGCTGAACCCCTGTTGCACAACAGTGTACCCTTTACATCAAGTTCATATATGGAGATAGGCAACGACATGCAGAAACATACCCTTACTTTGGTCGCAGCTGGTCTGCTTTTCTCGTCCGCCGCCCTGGCGGGAGGGCTCTCCTTCACCGAGCTGGATTCCGACGGAGATGGAACCATCAGCAAGGCTGAGGCGGCCGGATCCGCCACTCTTGCCCCTCTGTTTGGGGAAGCGGACAGCAACGGGGATGGCAAGCTGGACAAGGATGAGTTTGCGGCGTTGGTCCAACCCGCAGAGGAGTCTGCACCGGCCAAGTAGCAACCGCCCGGAAAGGCGGATTTACCCCCCCCCAGGGAACCCGGCTCAGGCCGGGTTTTCTTTCGTGCGTCCGGCATATGTGGGGCGCTGTGCCGCAAAACGAGAGTCCTACCGCTGGTCTGGTAGTTGGCGGTATTGGCGTCCCGGCCTGTTTCTGAAGCCATGAAATACGGCACATGCTGTTGCCGGGTCAATAGCGGGCGTAGAAACGGCTCATCTCCTCCATCACCGAGTGCATCAGGCCGGTTGGAAGCGCGGCGTCCGGGATGGGGCGATAGCGCTCGTCCAGGATATCCACCCCTCCAAACTCATCCACCACGGTGATACGCTGCGGCTCCATCACCGCAAACTGGTTGTAACTGCTCAACAGGAGATATGGACCGGGCTTGCCTTCAATCAGATGCTTGCCGCTGCTGTAGTCCCGCATATCGTTGCGGCATCCCAGTACCTCCCGCAGTACCGTGGGCGTGATGTCGAGATGACTGGTCTGGTGCCCAACCCGGCCAGGCTGCCGGCCGGGCCAACGGATGCCGTTGACTACCAACGGCCATCTTCATGATGCCAGCAGATCATCCAGCTTACGGCACACCTCCTCCACGGAGATGCGTTGCATGGCCTGGGGATTGCGCACCCGCCTCCCCCAGCGGATCTGCTCCACCGGCCTGCCAAACTCCTCCCTGGCCGCTTCCGGGTACCGGTTCACCACCCACTGGCGGCCGTAATAGGGACCGGTACGCTCGGGATTGGAGGTGGCGTAGAGACCAATGACCGGCGTTCCCACCGCGGTGGCCATGTGAACCGGGCCGGAATCGGGCGAAATCAACACCCTCCCGCGCTGCAGCAGGGCGAGAAGCTGTTTCAGGCTGGTCCGGCCCACGAGATCGACAGGGGTGTGCCGGGCCAGTGAACCGATTCGCTCTCCATACTCCCGTTCCAGTTCGCTGCCGCCACCGGTGATCAGCGAACCCATCCCGTAGCGTTCCGCGGCGTAGTCCACGACCTTGGCATAGTTCTCTGCACTCCAGTTGCGCCAGTTGCGCAGCCGGTTGCTGGAGCATGGACTGATGATCAGCAAGTCGCGACCCTCGGGGATATGGCGCCGGGCGAACTCCTCGGCCTGGGGGGGGATCGGAATGTCCCAGCGCGGTGTCAGGTCAGTTACCCCCAAGGCCTGGGCGAACCCGAACAGCCCGTCCATGACATGCTGCCGCGGTTGGGCAGCGATGCGCGCGTTGGTGAACAGCCACTGGCCGTTTCTGGCGCGGGAGCGATCGAACCCGAGCCGGATCCTCGCAGGAATCAACAGGCCGGCGAGACTGGCGCGCAGGGAGATCTGCATCTGCAGCAGGGCATCGAAACGCCGTCCCCGCATGGTCCGGTGCAGATCGGCATAGGCCAGCTGGCCGCGCCCCTTGTCGAAAATGATAAACTCGATCCCCGGAATGTCATCCAGCAGACCGGCCTCGAGTTTGCCGATGATCCATGTGATACGGGTACCGGGCCAGTGACGCTGGATGCTGCGCACCACCGGCAGGGTGTGGCAGACGTCGCCCACGGCGGACAGGCGCAGTACGCAGAGGCTTTCTGGAGCCGAAGCGAAGGGCAGCGAAGCGGAGGAAGGGGTGGTCAACGAACTGTATCTCTCCCGGGGACCCTGAATGAATCCTACCGAAAAGCATGCCGGGCCGCAGCACTTTCTGTACGATGCGGATCTGGTCCCGGAGATGGATTCCCGGCATTTCGAGCCGGAAGATCTGGCGCGCTCCGGGATGCTCCGAGGTCACGCCACGGGACGGGGCGCCACCCACTTCATGGAGCTGGCCGGCCGGCAGTGCGTGTTGCGCCACTACCGGCGCGGCGGTCTGGTGGCCAGCCTGCTGGACGATCGCTATCTGCGGGTTCCTCTCCGGGCGACCCGCGCCTGGCGTGAGTGGCATCTGCTGGCGGAGCTTGCCGGGCGTGGCCTGCCGGTGCCGCAGCCGGTGGCGGCGCGGGTGGTTACCCGGGGCCCCTTCTACCGGGCGGATCTCGTCACCCTGCGCATCCCCCGGACCCGCACCCTGGCGGAGATTCTGCGGGGCGCCCCGCTGGAGGAGGAGGGTTGGCGCGCAATAGGCGGCTGCATCGGCCGCTTTCACGGCTGCGGGGTGTTTCACGCCGATCTCAACGCCCACAACATACTGCTGGCCGGCTCCGGCGAGGTTTACCTGGTCGATTTCGATCGGGGGGAAATCCGCACGCCGGCTCCCGGCTGGCAGCGTTCCAACCTGGAGCGCCTGCGCCGCTCACTGCACAAGCTGACGGCCCAGGATGGCGGTTTTGGCTCCGGCGACTGGCAGGCGCTGCTGGGGGGTTACAGCTCGCAGTAGCTAGACCTCATGATTGAACTTGCAAGTCAGTTCAATCATGAGGTCTGGCAACGGGGAACTCCCCGAATGTGTCGGGGAGACAGCAGAGATTGGGGGGCCGGGAGTCCGTCGGAAAAACTTCTGGTTGCGAGCCGCCGGGCCAAGCGGATTGTCGTATGTCTTGGCATGTAGCTATTGGTGGGCGATGCTGGGTTCGAACCAGCGACCCCTGCCGTGTGAAGGCAGTGCTCTCCCGCTGAGCTAATCGCCCTTGGAGCCACGAATTCTAAGCCGGCGAGTGGAAGCCGTCAATTCACAGCGGAACGGGATGTGGTTAGAATAGCGCTTTTTTCGAGCCACCGGAGCCCCATGAGCATTCGCACCCGTTTTGCCCCCAGCCCCACCGGCTACCTCCATGTGGGT
>WFXP01000147.1 GCA_015490535.1 Gammaproteobacteria bacterium | reverse complement strand
GCCCCACACCGGGGCGTTCTCCGGAATCTCCTCCAGCTCGGCGATGTCCCCGCTGCGGGTGCGCCCGCTCCAGGCACGGATGCGCGTCAGGCGATCCAGATCGCGGCGCGAGGCGAAACCGCCCTGCTCCTCGGCCAGCTCCAGGCGGTGCAGGCAGAGGTAGTTGCTGCGCCCCTTCAGCAGGGCGGCGGTCACCGGCACCCCCAGCGCGCGCTGCACCAGCGGCAGATCCTTGAGAAACAGCTGATCCTGGAGGGTTTTGGTGCCGGTGGAGATGATCACCTTGCCGCCACACAGCAGGGCGGGAACCAGGTAGGCGAAGGTCTTGCCGGTGCCGGTGCCCGCCTCGGCGATCAGCAGGCCGTTCCCGGCGATGGTGCGCTCCACCTCCGCGGCCATCTCCTGCTGTTGCCGGCGGGGTGAAAAGCCGGGAATGTGGCGCGCCAGGGGACCGTTCGCACCCAGCATCCAGCTGCTGTCCTCGCGCATGGTTCAGCCGCGGGAGGGGGGTGGATCAGTTTTCCCACAGATCATCGGCGATCTCCCCCTCCTCCCTGGTCCAGACCAGTCGTGATATGCACTTGAAGCGGGCCACCGACATCGCCCCGCGCCGGTTGCGCGCCGACTCACCGCCCGTACCAAGGCTCTCCAGGATCGCCGCCCGCTCCGCCTGGTAGATCTCGTACGGCTCGTACTCCTCATCCATGAGCACCAGCAGGACCAGATCCCACTCCCGATCCAGCTTGAGCTGCCCGATGCGCTGCCCCGACTTGCTCTCGTCGAAGATGGCACGCGCCTTCACCTGGATGCGCAGCCCCTCGCGGCTGCCACGCCCGATGGCGTCGTAGCCGGTGTGGGGGCTCTCGGGAAGCTCCAGATCCAGCAGCCGCGCCGCATCGTGCAGCGCGATCTCGTTGCTGATGGCCAGTGGCTTGCCGGTGGTGCGGCGGTATTCGGCCGCCAGGCGGCGCGCCTCGGCCATCAGCTTGTGGACGGAGTAGAGGGCCATCTAGTGACGCCGGGCCTGTTCGATAATCGCCCGGTTATCCGCCAGCAGCTCGGCGTCCCCCGCCGCCAGACTGGAGGACTTCGCCGCCAGGCTGGCGGCCTGGGAGTAGTTGCCCTGCCGGAGCCGGATGCGGGCCAGCCTGTTCCAGAGCCTGGGATTGCGCGGCTCGATGCGCAGGGCGCGCTCGAGGCTGGCCGCCGCGGCAGCCAGATCCCCCTGCTCCATGCGCATGTCGGCCCGCTCCAGCAGCGCCAGAACCGTACTGCTGGGGGCGGCGGGCGGCTGCACCTGGGGCGCCGGCAGCGGCGTCGGCTTCACCACCGGCCGTATGGCCGGTTTCACCGCCACCGGCTCCTGGGGCGCGGGAGCGCTGGAGACCGGCGGACGCCTCGGCTCGGGACCGGCGGCGCAGCCAACCAGGGCGGCGGCGCCGAGCAGGGCGATCACCATCGGCAGGCTGGATATGGAGATATCCGGTAACCGTTTCATTGAAAGATTCCTTTCAGCAGGTCAATTCCCCGCTGCAATGGATTGGCGGCCGGTTCCGTGACGTTTCCGGCCCCGCACCCACTGTACTCCTCCGGCTCGCTGCCGGAGATGAATGGCAACCACACTGCGCCGGGGCACTGCTCGCGGCTGCGCAACCCGATCCAGGGCTCCACCCAGACCTGCTGCACCCCCTGCGGAGCCACCAGCTGCAGCGGCTGTGTTGGCAGGCTTCGTATCATATCACGCCATACCAGCAGCGCGCCGCTGGAGCCGCTCAGGCCGGTACTCCGGTTGTCGTCCCGTCCCACCCAGACCACCGCCAGCCGATCTCCGGTGAAACCCGCGAACCAGCTGTCCCGCAGTCCGTCGGTGGTGCCGGTCTTGCCCGCGATCTCCAGCTCCCCCAGCTCCTGATCCAGGATCCGGGCGGTGCCCTCCCGCGCCACCGCCTGCAGCGCCCTGCCAAGCAGATAGACCGCCCCCGGATCGGCCGCCTGCTCGATGTCCAGCGGATAGCGCTGCAGCGGCTCACCGCCGGCGGTCAGCACCTCGCGGATAGCGCGCAGCGGCGAGCGGAATCCGCCGTTGGCGATGGTCTGGTACATCTGGGCAACCTCCAGCGGAGTGAGCTCCGCCGCCCCCAGCAGCACCGAGGGGTAGCTGTTCAGGGGGCGGTAGACGCCGAGACGCTGCACCGTATCCAGCACCTCCTCCACCCCGAGCTGCAGCCCGAGCCGCACCGTGGCCAGATTGTAGGAGTGGGCCAGGGCCAGGTAGAGCGGTACCTCGCCGTGGCTCTCTCCATCGTAGTTGGCGGGACTCCAGCTGTCGCCATTGGGCCATTTGAGGGTGAGCGGACTGTCGTCCAGCGGGGTGATCAGGGTGTACCTTCCAGGGAGCTCCAGGGCGGCCAGATAGATAGCCGGCTTGATCAGGGAGCCGATGGGCCGCACCGCATTCAGCGCCCGGTTGAACCCGGCAAAGCGCGCGTTGCGCCCCCCTACTACCGCCAGGATCTCGCCGCTGCTGGGTTCGGTTACCAGCGCGGCCCCCTCCAGCTCCCCCTCCGGCATGCCGCGCGACCGCTCCAGCTCCTCCAGGCGTCCGCTCACCGCCTGTTCGGCGGCCGCCTGGATCTGCGGATCCAGGGTAGTGAAGATCTGCATCCCCTCGGAGCGCAGATCGTCATCCCGGTAGTCCCGGTAGAGCTGGCGCCGCACCAGCTCCATGAAGGCCGGATAGGGAGTGATGCCGCCCACCTTGAGGGGAACCACGCCCGCCGGCTCGCTGCTGGCGGCCTGCACCTGCCGCGGGTCCGTCTCCCCCCTGTCGGCCAGCAGGCGCAGCACCAGGTTGCGCCGCTGCAGGGCGCGCTGCGGGTTGCGCCGCGGGTCGTAGTAGGATGGCCCCTTGACCATCCCCACCAGCAGCGCCATCTGGGAGAGACGCAGCTCCTGCAGCGGGCGCCCGAAGTAGAACCTGGCCGCCAGCCCGAAGCCGTGGATGGAGCGCTGCCCGTCCTGCCCCAGGTAGATTTCGTTCAGGTAGGCCTCCAGGATCTCGTCCTTGTCGTAGTGCAGCTCCAGCAGCAGCGCCATTATGGCCTCGTTGAACTTGCGCCACAGGGTGCGCTCGCTGGTGAGGTAGAAGTTTTTCACCAGCTGCTGGGTCAGGGTGCTCCCCCCCTGCACGGTCCGTCCGGCGCGCAGGTTGGCCCAGATGGCGCGCAGGATGGAGCGCGGGGCGATCCCGTGGTGGCTGTAGAACCCCTGGTCCTCCACCGCCAGCAGGGCGTCGATCAGCCCGGGGGGCACCTCCTCGAGACGCACCAGGACCCGATCCTCGTGGTGGGCCGGGTAGATCTTGCCGATCAGGCGCGGCTCCAGGCGCGCCATGGGCACGGACCGGCCGGTGGCGAGATCCACCATCTCCTGCAGGACGCCGTCCCGGAAACGGAGCTCCATCCTGCGCGCCTCCTCGGGCCCGTCCCAGAAGCGGAACGAGCGGGTCGCCAGCACCACCTTTCCCTCTCCGGCCGCGAACTCCCCCGGCCCCTCCGGCCGGTCGCTGCGCAGGTAGCCCAGCGCCTGCAGCTCCTCCAGCAGCCGCTCCCTGCCCAGCGCCGCACCTGGATACAGCTCCAGCGGCCGCGCATAGACGCTGGCCGGCACCGCCCAGCGCCGCCCCTCGAACTGGCTGCGGACATTCACATCCAGATAGTAGACGTAGGCGGAGAACATCAGCAGCAGGCTCACCAGCAGCGGCGGCGCGAATCTCCGCAGCGTTGCCATGAAGCCTCGCGCGGCCGGGCGGTCCGTTCTCTTGCTTCTGCTTCGTGTCATCCGTCGTGGTGCGTCGCTGCCTCAGGCGGCCTTCCCTGAATCGGCCTAGGGGGCGTTCTAAATTAATAGGACCGCACTGCCGGGCCTCTGTTTTTGTCCAGCAAGGCAGAACGAGCGCGGTGTGGTTGTTCCACATAAGCGAGTGATAACGCCCTGGGCAAAAACAGAGGCCCGGCCCGTCGGGTTGCGCCTGAAAAAGCGCCATGCTGCGTTGTTCGTCGTTCATTTGCAACAAGCAAACATCTCTCCTCGCGCCTTGCCTGGCGCTTTTTCAGGCACAACAGTGCGGTCTTATTAATTGAGAACACCCCCTTCAAGGTAATAAATTAGGATGATCTTCCTCAAATCGTATGGGTGAAATGGTAAATCATCCTTGACAGGCAGAATGCACGCCGGAAGATGGTCGGCAGAAGGGGATTGGGGAGAGTTTGGGATAGCCGGACCAGTTGCAATTGGCGCAGGTGGTGGATATCCGCCACTCCCCGGCCAGACGGCCCCAATCCCCTTCTGGTTACCGAGTATGTGGCGTGCATTCTGCCTGTCAAGGACGGAGCCGCTACGCGGTGATTTACCATTTCACCCATACGATTTGAGGAAGACCCAATCCGGATTCAGCGTCCCTATGGATCCTAACTTATTACTTTGAAAGAGTACTAGTAGAGAGAATCGTTCCCGACAGGGGGCATCTTCCTGCCAGAGTTGACTTGCTGCGCTATCATTCAGATAGATGGCCCTCGCCATGGGGCGAAAACCCTTCATTACGGGACACCGCCGTCAGGAGAAAGCCCCGTGCCAATAGCGTATGGTACCGTGCTATGACCCAACGACACCAAACCGGGTTCCTGGAGAGACTGCAGGACCCGCGGCTGTTCGACCATCCGGTTACCGGATTCGAGCTGATCGAGACCCACATCTCCTGGGTGCTGCTTACCGGCCCCTTCGCCTACAAGATCAAGAAGCCGATGAATCTCGGCTTCGTGGATTTCTCGACGCTGCAGAAGCGCCACCACTTCTGCCTCGAGGAGCTGCGCCTCAACCGCCGCCTGGCGCCGATGCTCTACCTGGCGGTGGTTCCGCTGTGTGGCAGCCCGCGGCATCCAACCATCGGCGGGCCCGGCAGGCCCTTCGAGTATGCGGTCAAGATGCTCCAGTTCGATACCGGCGACCGCCTGGACCGGCTGCTGGAGCGCGGCCTGCTGCAACCCTCGCACATCGATCAGCTGGCCGCAACCGTGGCGCGGTTCCATGCCCGGGCCGCGGTCTCCGACCCTGTCAGCCGGCGCGGGCGGCCGGAGGAGATCCACCAGCCGGTAATGGAGAACTTTACCACTCTCCTGCAACTTCCTGTCATCCCGGAAGAAACCAGCATCATCAGGCGGCTCGAAGAGTGGAGCGGGCAACGCTTCCGGGAGCTTTCGGAAGCGTTGCGGGCGCGCAAGCAGGCGGGTCACATCCGGGAGTGCCACGGGGACATGCATCTGGAGAACATGGTGCTGCTGGACGGGAGGGTGGTGATCTTCGACTGCATCGAGTTCAACCCTTCCCTCTACTGGATCGACACCATGAGCGAACTGGCCTTCGTGGTGATGGATCTGGAGAGACGCGGCCATCCCGGCCTGGCGTCCCGCTTTCTCAACCGCGAGCTGGAGCTGAGCGGCGACTATCCCGGGCTCCAGGTGCTGGACTACTACCTGTGCTACCGCGCCATGGTGCGCGCCAAGGTGGCCGGGATCCGTCTCTCCCAGGAGAGTTCCCCTGCCGGCCGCGAAGGGCTGCGCGCCTACCTGCGGCTGGCGGAGCGCTTTACCTGCGGGCGCCGGCCGCGGCTGTTCATCACCCACGGCTTCTCCGGATCCGGCAAGAGCTTTCTCACCCTGCAGCTGCTGGAGCAGACGGGCGCCATCCGGATCCGCTCCGACATGGAGCGCAAGAGGCTGTTCGGCAAAGCTTCCCCGACGCCGGACAGCATCTACTCCCCGCAGCGCCGCCAGCAGATGTACCGGCATCTGCTGGAGCTGGCGGACTCCATCCTCGGTTATGGCTATCCGGTGGTAGTGGATGCAACCTTCCTGAAACGGGAGCAACGCGCCATGTTTCACGCGCTGGCGCGCCAGCGCGGGGTGCCGTTCGCCATTCTGGATTTCCAGGCCCCGCCGGAGCTGCTGCGCCGCCGCATCGTGCAACGCCAGGCCGAAGGGGTGGATCCGTCGGAGGCTACCCTGGATGTGCTGGAGAAGCAGCTCTCCGGCGCGGAGCCCCTGACCCGGGAGGAGTCGGGCCGAACCATCACCATAGACGCTACCCGCACCGAGATCCCGAGCTCTAAAATGGATAAGATTATGCGCTCAACAAGCTGATGTGCCGTACCTCAAAAGAGTGGTATGCGGCGGCTACATCACGATTCGTCCACCATCGAGCTCATCCTGCAACCGGGCCAGCTTCTCCCACTCCCCCTTGGCTCCCAGCGCCGCCTGCTGGGGCCAGGTGGTGGGATCCGCCATGGCGAAATGGCTGCCCGCTTCGTGCAGAATCTCCCTGAGCCGCTCCACCGAGGTTACCGACAGATCCTCCAGATCCAGGATGTTGTGCTCCACCAGCAGCTGCGCGATCTTGGGTCCGATCCCCTCCACCAGCTGCAGATCGTGGGGATTGGCCTCCCGGGCGATCTCCTGCGGAGTGCGCTTGCGCGATATGACACCCAGCGAATCCAGATACCACTCCTGCCGGCCGAACAGCCCCACCATCTCATGATCTCGGGGGGCCTGGATGTTGAACTCGGTCACCCCCCCCGGCCCGCCGTAGGTCTCCGACCTGCGCTTGTTGGTAAGGAAGCAGAGCTGATCTATGTACCAGCCGTGACGTCCGCAGATCCCGATCAGATACTCGTCGTCGTCCAGCACGAACTGGTAGGAGAATCCCCCGTCCCCGCCTACCTTCGGCAGGAGCACCAGCTCCCCCTCATCGTCCAGATAGCCCAGCTGCAGGGCATCTATGTACTCGTTGGCGTAAATGTGGATCACCCTGATCCTGGCATCCCCCGGTGGAACGTAGTTGTCGAACGGCTGTCCCCCGCTGCCTCCGACCATTTCTGACTTTACATGACGCACAACGGACTACCTCCCCTTTCCCGTGAAGAGCATGCCTCATCGGCTATAACGCGGCCTTTTTGCATGCACGATCCCCTTGGCGCCGGGAAGAGCGACGGCCACAGCACCCCCTCCCCGACGGGAGAGGGTGGAGATATGGCTCGATACATGCTGAAATAGTTAGCCCAAGTACTCTAAGCTTAGCGCCACACGGTAATAATGCAAGGGTTTTGCGAGGCAGGGCGACTCCCGCCAATGGCACCGCAGCAATGCAATATCTTGCTTTCAGAAAGCATCTCATATAATTGATATAATACACATTAATGAAGCGAAACTCCGGTGCCACGGCGTCATCCATCAAACTGGCCGGATTCGATCAGGAGATCCTCTCCTCCCTTGCCGGAATGGTGATCGATGATCACCGCGACTCCCTCCCCGACCTCTCCAACGTGGCGATCCTGCTGCCAGGACTGGAGTGCGCGCCGCGGCTGCGCCGCCTGCTGCTGGAAGCCGCGCGGCAGGAGGGAAGCACTGCGCTGCTCGGTCCCCGGATCCAGACCCTGCATGGGTGGCTGGCCAGGTACTTTGCAACCTCCGCGCCGCTCCATCCCAGGCGGCGCGAACTGCTGCTCACCGAAGTGCTGCTGGAACATCCCCGGCTGTACGGCAAGGGGCAACCATGGACGCTCACGCGCGAGCTGGCCAGGCTGTTCGACGAGCTGACCCTGTACCGGGTGGAGCTGCCGGAACAGTATGACCGGTTCCACCGCCTGGTGGTGGACGGCTACCAGACCGCTCCCGATGCGGTGCCGGACGCCCTGAGCCGCGAAGCCCGGCTGGTCCACACCCTGTGGCGCGCCTGGCGGGATCTGCTGGAGGCGGAGGGATTGGTGGAGCCCGCCACCGCCTATCTGAAGCAGCTTGCGGAGTGCGCCGGGCGGCCGCCCCCGGAGGCAAGGGTGTACCTGGCCGGGTTTTACCACATCTCTCCGGCGGAAGCTGCCTGGCTCAAGGCGATGCTGCAGACCTCCCGTGCGATCCTTCTGCTCCAGGGCAACCCCGCGCCCGCCGTGGAGAGGGAGAGCCAACCCGACACCGTCGCGGCGCGCATCCAGCGGCTGACAGGGCTTCCCCTGGAGCGCACGGGGAGCGGCAGGGAGTCTCCCCTGGGGAGATATCTGGACTCCGTATATCGGACGGAGGGCGCCTACCTGCGCGAACGGGCCCGGGAGTTCGCCTCCCGCCATCCCCGGGATCCCCTGGAGGGGCGGCTGCTGCTGTTCGCAGCCCACGGCAGGGACCGCGAGGCGCGGGCGGTGGAGCTCCAGGTACGGCGCTGGCTGCTGGAGGGGTGCGAGCAGATCGGAATAGTCACCGACAACCGCCGCCTGGCGCGCCAGGTCCGCTCCCTTCTGGAGCAGGGGGGAGTGGCGGTGGAAGACAGCGCCGGGTGGGCCCTGTCCACCACCAGCGCCGCCGCCAGCCTGGAGAGGTGGCTGCAAACGGTAGAACAGGAGTTCGATCAGCAGCCCCTGCTGGATCTGCTCAAGTCGCCGTTCCTGCTGGCGGACCAGCCGCGGGAGGAGCGTCTCTCCACCGTGTACCGCCTGGAGCGGGATATCGTCCGCAACGGCAACATAGCGCGTGGGTTACCGCGCTACCGGCAGCAGCTGCGGTTCCGCCAGCACAACCTGCCCCACTGGACCGGAGAGGCGGCCCGGGAGGTGGAGGCCCTGCTGGATCGGCTGGAGGAGGCGGCCGCCCCCCTTCTCCCCCTGCTGCAGGGGAGACACACCCCGCACAAGATAGTGGAGGCGCTGGAGCGCAGCATGGAGCTGCTCGGCATGGAGCAGGCGATGGACGGGGATGCCGCAGGCCGCTGCATCCTGGCGGAGCTGGAGCAGCTGGGACTGGCGGCCGAGGACAGCGGGCTACTCATGAGCTGGCGGGAGTTCCGCTCCTGGCTGGGGAGCACCCTGGAGCAGGTCAACTTCCGTCCTCCCGCGGAGGAGAGCCGCGTCCAGCTGCTTGGTCTGACGCAAAGCGGCCTGGCAAGTTTCGATGCGCTGGTGCTGGCGGGGGCGGAGCTGGAGTACCTGCCCGGCACCGCCGCCCCGTCACCCTTTTTCAACGATCCGGTGCGCCGCGAACTGGGTCTACCCACCCGCCCGGAGCACCACTCCCTGCGCTTTCATCTGTTCCGCCGCCTGCTGCAGGCCGCCCCCCGGGTGCTGGTCACCCTGCGCAGGGAGCAGGATGGCGAGCCGGTCACCCCCAGCCCGTGGCTGGAGAGGCTGTGCGCCTTTCACCGCCTCGCCTACGGGGCAGAGCCGGGGGATGGCGGTCTGGGACTCCTGGTGGATGATCCCAGGATCACCGTATTCCCTGT